>JAJFJB010000203.1 GCA_021774435.1 Alphaproteobacteria bacterium | reverse complement strand
CGTGATGAAAATTTCAGGAACCTAAAAATTTTATATCTATAATATCATCCATATAATTAGTCATGAAACTGTATAAATCATGAAATAGGTTTTTAAATATGTCCGTAATATTAATAAGTTAAATTGATTTCTCTAAAATTTATACGGATTTGATAAAGGAAATAATATAGTTCTGGAACAAAAAAACATTTAGATTTTCCTTGCTATTTTTCATTATTTTATCACCTATGTGTTGTCTCCTATGAAAATTAGATATGAGTGGAAATTTTATTTCTCTGCGCGGAATTGTATCTGCGAAGGAATTTTTCGTTTCCCGTTCCATCTTAAATTTTGACAATAACTTAGCATTGGAATTTAATAACATGTCCAAAAAACTCACAATTCCTTTTATATTAGGTGGCGTAATCAGCGTGATCGTTTTCACGGTCGTCGGATTGTCGATGGGTTGGGTCGTAACCAGCGGTCGGGCCCACGCATCCGCGATGGAAATGTCGAGACTGGCGGTCAGGGATCAACTTGTGCCGATCTGCGTCCATCAATTCAAGGCGCGGGCCGACAGCACGAGCAAGCTCGAAAAATTGCGCCGTTTGCATGAGTGGGAAAGAGAACGCTTCGTCGAAGGTGAGCGCTGGGCAACGATGCCAGGGAGCGATTCATCAGTGTCCGGCGTTGCCCGACAGTGCGCTGTCCAACTTATGGAAATTGCTTCATAAATTCCCGCTTACAGTATGGTTAGGCACAGCAGCGTTGTCGGTGCCCATCTACCCGTCTAGTGTGATGATTCTGAAGTTTCTCGCATTAAATGCGAGGAAATTTAGGATCTGAATCACAGGAGAATCCAATAGTTGGTGTGCTGATTCACGCGAAATTCGATCCTTTGAATTTCGCGATCAGGACGCTAGTTAGATGGGCCCTTTACGATGTAACCGCCGGATTTCTCGTCGTACTCCAGGTTCAGCAATCCGCGGGTTTGCGCATCTTCCAATAGCTGCTTGAACGTGCGGTAGCCGTGGTAGGATTCGTTGAACCCGGGTTTGCGGCGTTTTAATGTCTGTTTGATCATGGAACCCCAGATCTTCTCTTCCTCGCCCCGCTCCCGGGATAGGTCGTCGATCGTTTCCAAGACGAGATTGAGCCCCTCGAGCCGTTTTTTCTCGTCGCCATCCGCAGCTTCCTTTTTCGCGGTGGCGCCGGATGGCTGCTTTCGTTTGGTCTTTCCTTGTTTTTCGGACTCAAGCATCAAGTCGTCGTAATAGATGAATTCGTCGCAGTTCGAGGTCAGCAGGTCGGAGGTCGAGTTCTTTACGCCGACGCCGATAACCACCTTGTTGTTCTCACGAAGTTTGCTGACCAGAGGCGAAAAATCGGAATCGCCGCTGATGATCACGAACGTATCGACATGCGCCTTCGTGTAGCAGAGGTCCAAGGCGTCTACGACCATGCGAATATCTGGGTAGTGTCCTAATTTGCGGCGTCAGCGCCAATTGGGCCCGTCATACGCTGGCGGCGGCTCTTAAACGATATCAAACGCTGTGTGTTTTCGTCCCAAAGCGCAAGTCGAAGGCAGGAAAAGTTCTCACGAAGACCGATACGGTTGAGGTTCTGGAGCGCGGGAATGTCCGCCAGGCGGTCCTTGAGACGATAGTTGGGAATGCGGCAAGATAAGTGATGAATTTGGTGAATGCCGATATTGCCGGAAAACCAGCGTAGCGGTTGTGGCAGATCATAGTAACTGCTCGCCATGACCGAGGCTTCATGAAAATCCCAGCTATCGGCCTTCCGCCAATGTGTTAAATCGAATTGGTGCTGGATATAGAACAACCAGACGCCGGCCGCCGAGGAAAGCAGGACGATTGGAAGTTGAACCATCAGCACATCAACTAAGCCAAAGCTGAATCCGAGACCGACCAACGCGCCCGCAATACCCAGGTTTGTGGCCATGACGCTGATCAAAAGCATGGGTTGGCGACGGAATAGGTCAAGCGGAAGCCGATGTTTGATGATGAACAGGTAGATCGGTCCGATTCCCAATACCGTGGCGGGGTTGCGGTAAAGTCGATAAGCCAGCCGCTTCCAACCGGACAGCGCGGTATATTCGGCCATGGTGAGCAGGCTGATGTCACCGATCCCTCGTTTCTGCAGATTGCCGCAAGTCGCGTGATAAGAGTTGTGAGCCCGGCGCAAGTATTCGTGCGGCGTTAGTGTAGCGATACCGATCATTGTGCCAACGATATCGTTGAGACGGCCGGAGCCGAAGAACGAGCTGTGGCCGCAATCGTGCTGGATGATGAACAGCCGCACGGTGAACGCGGCGGTGAGCACTGACAGTAGGAGTGTCGCCCAATAAGCATCGTCCACAGTGAGCATCATAGCCACCCACAGCCCTGCCAAAGGAAAAATGGTGGTCAACAACTGCAGGATGCTGTGCGTCGTTTTGGGTTGGGCTTGACCCTTGACAATTTGTGCCCTTTGCCGAGCTTGGTCGCACATTGTTTCGGTGTTGGGGATCGATATTTCGCCGACAAGCGTCTTAGTGCGCCGCCCTGTCTCGTTTAGAATGATCTATTTCTTATCTCTTCAATAGAAGGGCACCTTATCAGACGATCACGGTATAAGTAAGGCGCTCGCTAAAAGCATGCCTGTGCGAGCGGACAACATGGACGTCGACTTGATGCGATTTGCCGGAATTTTCATCGGGCACGGAAAATTTCTACACATGTTCGAAACGCAACATCAGAGTAACGAATTTTTCGAGTTCTTGAATCTTGTAGAAAGAAAATCTATTCTATTTGTATTTAGATTATAATAAAAATTAATTATTTAAACGATATTATTTATTCTTTAAAAATTAATTTAATAAAATTTTTATAATAGTTGAAATTATTACTTCCTATCACCATGTATTTAGCAGTGGATAATATATTTCACTAATTCAGAAGGCATTTTACATGTCTTGCAAAGGATTTTCCTCGACACTTGGTGTGCCAGCCAACAGCAACGCTCTATCCGGTTGAATTAGGGTTGTGCCGGATACAGTGCGGCAGATTGCACAGACCCACTAAAGAATGACCGGATCGGCCACCGAACCTTCGCCTAAGTCGTGGTTATCGGAACTGTGGAGGGTTTTTCCCAGTTCTATTCCGGCAACTCGGCCGCCACTTCGGAGTAAACCGATGACGACACGCACGAGCAAGAAAACAGTAACCTTCGCCAACCCCTTTACCCTCGGCAGTTTGGATGAGGTTCTGCCTCCGGGAGACTACGTCGTAGAGACGGACGAGGAACTAATCCAAGGTATCTCTTTTCCAGCCTACCGGCGAACGTTGACGGTGATCCACTTACGGGGAAAGTCTGGCAACACTGCTCTTACACGCGCGATGACGATCGACCCGAGTCAATTGGAGTTAGCCCTAAAGCGAGACCAGGCGACTACAGTGCCTACCACGGCCGCAGTTCCAAATCGATTAGATCCAAGCGCTTGCCCCGGAAAGGCCGAAGGGCCTGGCTAATACAGTCGATCACGCGGTCAGGCTGATTATCAAGTTGAGTTGACAAATTGCGTCCACGGTACGCAAGCGGAACATGCTTTTGCCAATTTCGAAACGAACCGATGGGAATAATTCCACATGGAAACCCAGGTTCAAAACTAGAGATGGGAAAATTCGTAATGAAAATACCTAAATCGGTAAAGCCCGCTATTTGGGGCATGATCGGCGGCGCGGCCGCCGTCACCGTCGTGGGATTCGCCTGGGGTGGCTGGGTGACAGGCGGAACGGCCGGAGAGATGATGTCGGCAAGTGCGAAGGCAGCCGTCGTCCAGGCATTTACGCCGTTATGCTTTGCTCAGGCAAAGCTGCAGCCGGAACAGCTCGTGCTCCTGAAAGAGGAGAGTAATTGGAAACGTGAAGACTTTGTCATAGAGGCCGGTTGGGTCACCAATGTGAGCGAAAAATACCGGTCCGCAGTGGCAGATTCCTGCGCGTCGACAGCGGTGGAAGGCCTGGAAGCGTCGACTATGAAACCGACTGGCTGATACCACGTGAACCCTGTTTGGCTGTGAAGCGGGCCGAGATAAACGTCCATTCCTGCCACGGAAACAGACTTTTACCGACCTCCGGCGTTGCTGAATTGCAATGAACGGAAATTGAGGCCGTACCGAAGTTCCATCGACTGTAAGGCCAGCGATCCAAGTAATGGTGCCGGAACGAGTATTCATCTTAGACGATGGGTGCCGGCCGGCGCGCGCAACATACCGAGTGTGACGTTTTCGCGTGATCCTCTCGATGAGGAGGTGTCACGCGCAAGCTCAAACCTAAGCAATAAGGGGCATTTCGATGTCTACGTCTAACGAAGGTGGGGACCCCGGTAACCCATGGGGTAGCAAAGGCAATTCTGGCGGTGGCAAGGCCGGTCCTGATGTTGAGGACCTGGTCCGCCAAGGGCAAGACCGGCTCAAGGGAATGATACCGGGCGGTAGCCCGCGGGGCATCATTATCGTGGCCCTATTAATTTTGGCTGGATTGGGCGCATGGACATCCTATTACACCGTACCCAGCGACTCTGTCGCTGTGGTGCAACGGTTTGGCGCCTACCTCAAGGAAGTCCCGCCGGGTCTGCATTTCAAACTGCCCCTGGGTATCGATGACGCGACAATCGTTCCCGTCAAACGGCAATTGAAACAGGAATTCGGCTTCACGACCCCGGGCGCCCGCGATCCGTATCAGAGGTCTCGGACTCGAAACGGCGCGCGGGAATCCCAAAAACGGGAAACCCAGATGGTGACCGGCGATTTGAACGCAGCCCTGGTGGAGTGGGTGGTGCAGTATCGTATCTCCGAACCCGTTAAATTTCTCTTCGAGGTCCGGGAGCCGGGCGAAACCCTGCGCTATGTTTCCGAATCCGTTATGCGCGAAGTCGTCGGGGACCGTACGGTCGACGAGGTCATCACCATCGGCCGGCAGGAAATCGAAACCGAAGCGCTGACCAAGATGCAGGCGCTTTCGACTAAATACGCGATGGGGATCAGTATCGACCAGGTTCAGCTGAAGAACATCAATCCGCCCGAACCGGTGCAAGACTCGTTCAACGAGGTCAATCAGGCGCAGCAGGAAAAAGAGAAACTGATCAACGAAGCCCGGCGCGACTACAACAAGGTTATTCCTCTGGCCGAGGGCGAGAAGGATCAGCGGATCCGCGAGGCGGACGGTTACCGGCTCAAGCGGATCAATGAAGCGCAAGGCGATGTCGCCCGGTTCAGCGCCCTGCTGGCGGAATACACCAAGGCCCCGGAAGTCACCCTGCGCCGCATCTATATCGAGACTCTGCAGGAAGTCATGCCGAGCATTCGATCCAAGATCATCGTCGACGAAGCGACGCGCGGCATCCTGCCGTTCCTCAATCTCGATTCCCAGAACCTAGGTTCCCAGAACACCGACGCCCAGCAATCCGGCACGCCGAAGAAAGAACGGCCATGAACAGATTCGTCCAAATAGCGCTGCTGGTGGTTCTCGGGATCACGACTTACGTCGCAACGAGCGCGACCTATACGGTCAATGAAGTAGAGCAGGTGATTATCACGCAGTTCGGTAAGCCAATCGGCGAGCCCGTGACGACAGCCGGGCTGAAGGTAAAGATGCCGTTCGTTCAGGAGGTGAATCCGATCGACAAGCGGATTCTCGAATGGGACGGTAATCCCTCGGATATGCCGACCAAGGATAAGCTCTACATTTCGGTCGACCTCTTCGCCCGCTGGCGCATTACCGATCCCCTTCAGTACTTTCTGCGGCTGCGCGATGAACGCAGTGCCCAGTCCCGCCTGGACGACATTCTTGGCAGCGAGACCCGTAACGCCGTCGCCAAACATGAACTAATCGAGATCATCCGTACGACAAAGGATCGCGTGCCGCTGCGCGACGCCCTCCTGACCGAAGCGGAAAAGGATCTGAATATGGGCGCACTGGTGCCGATCCAGAAGGGCCGCAAGCTTGTCGAGCAGGAGATCTTCACCGCGGCGGCCGAGAAGGTTCGGGTGTTCGGCATCGAACTGCTTGATATTCGGTTCAAGCGGATCAACTACAACGAAAGCGTCCGCCCGAAGATCTACGATAGAATGATCAGCGAGCGGCGGCAGATCGCCGAACGCTTCCTGTCGGAAGGCAACGGCGAAGCCGCCAGAATCCGCGGCAACCGTGTGCGTGATCTGAACAAGGCCCAATCCGAAGCCTATCGGCAGGTTGAGGAAATTCGTGGCGTGGCCGATGCAAAAGCGACCGAAATCTATGCAAAGGCCTATAACCAGAGCCCGCAAGCGGTGGCATTCTATGAATTCACGAGGACGATGCAGTCATACAAATCCATCATCGGCGAGAATACAACTCTCGTCCTATCCACAGGCAGCGACCTTTTTAAGTTTTTGAAGAAAATGGCACCAGATGGTGTCGCTGTCTCCACCCGATCTGACGGAGACAAGCGATGAAACTATCGATCGGCACAAAGCGTCAGGCGTTGAATTTTCCGAACGAGAGCCGCAGCTTCGATGAAACAAGAAACCGCGTCTGCTTTTGGGGATATGACAGCGCGATCGAAATTTCGTTCTACGTGGCGGCGGAAGCGCTCCAGGCGATCAATCCGGAAATGGAAGGCACCGCAGAAGGGATTCTGCACTCATTCGATGCCGCCCGAGAGCGCATCCATGAGGTTGCGAATAAAGTTTATGCCGGCACCGACCAAGGCACTTACGCCGTTAACCTGACCGCCGACGACCTTAAATACACCCAACAAAGGAACTGCTGATGTCCAGTTTGCCACGGCCAAAAGTCGTATTCATTCTCTCGCTATTCATTTTCGCGCTTATGGTGCTTGCCTTGGGCGAATACGGCGCCCGCGGCGAGACCGGGGTAATCCCTGATAATGCGCGCGCGAAAGGCTATGGGAGCGGTTGGGAGTGCAAACGGGGTTACTTGAAGGTTGAAGGCGCCTGCAGCGCCATCTCGGTACCTGCAAATGCCTACCCGGCAAGCACGTCCTACGGGCGCGGCTGGCAGTGCAAGCACGGTTATAAGTCGGCCGGCGAGGCCTGCGTTGCCATTAAAATTCCACCAAACGCCTATTTGAAGCCTTCCGGCGACAGCTGGCGTTGCGAGCGGGCCTACCGGAAGGTCGATGACACTTGCACGCCTGTTGCAGTGCCACCGAACGGATATTTGGCAGACTCGGCGTACGGACTCGGGTGGAAATGCGAACGCGGCTATCGCGCGACCGGGGACATTTGTTCCGAGATAAAGGTCCCGGCAAACGGCTATCTCGTGGACACAACGCATGGATCGGGATGGAAATGCGAACGCGGCTTTCATGCAATCGACGGCGAATGTGTCGTCCTAAAAATGCCGAAAAACACGCACCTCGACTATTCCGGAAACAACTGGGACTGCAATAAGCCCTACCGAAAGCAACGCGATAAGTGCACCTTGTTTTAGCCCGGCCGAAAGAAGTGCCGTCAATAAAGATACCCTGTGCGTAGCCAGTGAAAATCCGTTTTGGCTCGAGTTCAACGCGAACCAGTATCGCCTTTGAGCTATCAACGGGGGGCCAGGCGGCACGCTGAAGACGCGAATATTCGGTTTCCAACTTTGGCAACTGAGAAAGCTTGAAGGAGAGTGAGATGAAGATATCACCCCCTATCGCGGTATTGGCGATAGCAGCCATCGGGATCGCGGTAACCGTTTGGCTCGTACCGGCACAACCTGAACTGGAGCCGCAGGGAAAAGTTAGCCTATCCACCACGAAAAAAAACGAGATCCCAGCATGGATTTGGAGGGACAGTTATCTAGGCAAGGATAGGCAATTTCTCACGACTGCCCAAATTCTGAATGAGCTCTTTGATAAGGCCCCGATAGAAGGTGAATCTCCCGCGAATCAAATGGGGCCGCGGGTAAAGTAAGCGTTGTCCCTATCATGGATACGAAAGAGGCACGAAATGGACCGCTTAGACCAATCCGGGCATCGGGAATTCCAGCATGCGTTGGAGAACCTTCACGCTCAGATTGCCGGAAATCTGAAAGCATTTAATGAAGCCGTTCCCACACCTCTTGGCTTCGGGGGAGTGGGATCGGGCCTTTCACGATCCGCTTGATCCGCGCGACAGAAAGGGCGCCGCAACGACGCGCACCCTTCGGCATGTTCAAGGCCCCGTTCTCTTGGGTGACCCGCCGTTAGAGTGGGCGGCACCGCCCTATTACGCTGTATAGCCCCGTCTTCATTTGAGGCAATGCTGGCGATCTGTATGAATTCGAAACAAATAGATATAGAGAGATCAAACGATGACGGAAGATCCGGTTGACCTAGATGAACGCCGCGGCGTGGTGGCTCAGCAAGAAACGGAAGAGCGCCGCCAATATCTGCAAAAGTTTCAGGCGGATATGGAAGGCCTGCGAGGGCAGCAGGGCGAATTCGAGAATCTGCTTTGCGCGGCGCCAGCGGAGACATGGCGAGAAGTCGCGGCCAAGGCGCAATATCTCATCCAACTGTTCGCTGTTACCCCGGAGGCTCAAGATCCTCGCCGCAGGGATCTTATCGCGCAAACGCTCGACGATCTCACTCGTCTATGTGAGCGTTCGAAAGAGCATTGATGACGCGTTCCTCAACAACAGACCCGCCTACTGGTCAAATACTCCGTGATATTCCCAAGCCGCGTCAGTGCCTGAAATGCAAGGCATCCTTCCAAAGCAAATGGTCCGGCGAACGAATATGTCCGCGTTGCAAAGGCACGAACGCCTGGAAGAACGGTTTGCCGAACAGTACACCGTCCATCCTAAGGTAAGACTGGGTCAGACAATTGGGTTTCCATTGTCAGACAGCGAACGCTGAATGGTCGCCAACTAGAATTCTGAACGGGGCGGCTCTGTGTGGCGTTTTAAATGCATCCCATGCCGAGTGCCATACGACTTAGTTTGGTTGGGGGACACTCAAGCGACATTAGCCATTGGATTTCGAGGCAACGGCATCCATTCAGTGGGGTGACGTTCCAAATTATTCAGCCCCTCACAGGTGCCCTGCGAATACGCATACCAAAACGTGGAATTAGTTTCCTGCGAACACTTTGCTTGAAATATCACATTATGACCTGGCCGCCGGTCGTCGGGGACCTTTACCAAAACCATTGTGTCGATAGGGACGGATTCAATAGATCTCCATCCAGACCCAGGAAGCGAAACCCAATGTGTTGGATCCCAACAATTGCGAACCAAATCTAAGTTACATTCATACCCGAACCAAAACGCCTTCCCGTTGTCGTTGCCGTCTTCGTCAGCAAGGAGACAGGCAGTCAGCATCGCCCGGTTAAGATTACGCCCACGCCCAACTGCAAAAACAAGCAATTCTTTATATTCAGGAGCAGTACCAATCGGACGCCATTTGGTATCAGAACTCATTTTGAACTTTCTTTTCATATTGGCGGGGTCGCAGTTAAAACGCTAAGTGATGCCGACTATCAGTAGCTACGGTATCTCCGTTTATCTTGTACCGTGCTTGCGACCCTTCATAAGGCGCGAACGGACATGCGAGGGCGTTCTAAAGAATTTCAGTATGACGGTTAATTAAAGGAGAGAAAGGGCAAAGTATGCCTTGAAGATGTTGAATTTTCCCCTCCCGCGCCGTTACGGCAGGCACGTCCGTGTGGGCAAACGGACTCTTCGATGCTTGCCTGTTTTTGGTGAACGGGCTGGGCGCGCCGGTGTTGCCGTTGGATGTGAAGGATGTAGCCGGAAACGACCGCCTTTCCACTAGACGGCGCTAGCTTAGATTGAAACAATTCATTAGTGTTCTACAAATAAAAAAATTATATTTTATTTTAAAAAAGGGATCATTATTTATAATGTCGCAGGTCATCCAAATTTAATTATTTATAAGTATAGAAAAAATACATAATTTATTGTGATTTTATTATCTGTCGCTATAATGAATTTGTATCAAATTCTTGATGCTGCATTGAAAGTGAAAATTTATGTCTTTTAAAGACTTTTCAACGGCTCAAAGCGCTCCGAAAAAAGTCAGCAAGTCCGATAATGTGGTGAACAAACAGCCTAACAATCAGCCTGCTCAGAAGTCGGACCCGGTGCCAAACGAGGTCGGCCCTCCTGCGCCAACCAAGTAGCGCCCGTCTTTTCTACAGAAGTTTCCAGCCATATATAGCCGTAATTCCAAGGGTGTAGGCAGCGAGAAGGAGGACATTGATGGGGTTGCCAGAAAGCTTCGGTGTTTTGATCTGCGACACATTCAAAGCCGCGAGTCCGAGGCCAACCACATAGAGAGTTACAGAAAATATTCCGTTACTAATCAAACCTTCAAACATAAATATGAACACGAGTACTATGTTATTGTTGTCAAGGGCCAGCCCTGTGTATTTGGATCCTCCGGCAAGGCCGAACGTACTAAAATAACTCAAACGTACCGCACTAGCAGCAAGCATTAGAAATGCCCCGGGCAAATAAACGGGGTTAAAGTTTCCATAGCTTAGAAGCAGTATGGCAGGCGTAACACCGTAACTTACGATATCAATTAGTAAATCGAGTTGACCTCCGAAAACTCTGTCATCTCCTGTCCGCCCTTTCATCCTGCGTGCAATAAGTCCATCCGCCCAATCAAAGGAAACGGCCCAAATCATGCCAATCATTGCCGCGGGATAATTGCCTAAAATTATATAATAAATCGCAAGTACTGTGCAGATCAGACCTGAAAGAGAGCAGATATTCGGTATATCTAAAGTGTAGGAAAGTATTGGTTTACTTTTCCCGTCGTTGTTGATGCGAATTTGTTCTACCATACCAACCCTCCTACGTAGTTACTTTTCTGAATCGCAAGGGATATTCTTAACATCGTTCGAACATGGTTCTGTGTCTCACTCATTGAAAATAAGTTGTAGTAACTATCCATAGAAAAAGGATTTTTGAATAATGATAGTCTATACAGTTGGTACTTTTGACTTGCTGCATGTTGGTCATCTCGCACTGCTGAACCATTGCAGAACTTTAGGTGATATTGTTGCGGTTGGTGTTGCTTCTGACGAAGTTGTAAACCTTTATAAACCCAATGTCCCTATAATTCCCTTGAACCAAAGGGTAGAAATGCTGAAGGCATTACGATGCGTCGATATAGTACGCCCCTACCATGAACTTGAGTATGTTTCTGGTTGTAAGGAATTGGATATTGATATTTTTGTGATCGGAGAGGATTGGGGAAAAAAACGTCAAAACCTCGATGTGGATTCTTATTTAAAATTGGCAGGAAAGCAGGTTGTCCAAGTCAGTTATAGTCCGAAAAACTCGTCTACAAAAATTAAACAAAGAGCGACTGAACAATCTCACGCGAGTATGCGTGTTCCGCGACCGTTCGGTCGCGTTGATCTACCGCTAGAGGCCGAGGGCCATTGAGTGGCCTTGTTTCCATCGAGGGACTGGTAGTCTGTTGGTCCGGCGAAAGAATATATCCACGTTGCAAGGGCACGAACGCCTGGAAAAATGGTGTACCGGGCATCACACCGTCTATTCATAGATAGTCTTTGCAATTTTAAGAACTGGAACTACGTGGCATGAAAACCGAAAGTGCCGTCGGCAATAGTCACCAGACACATCTTCTGCACACTCAGCCAAGAGGCGACATTCGAGTATGCTCTGCCGAAGCTAACTTTCCCTCTGGAAAGCGGCTCTCCACTCTGCTCCGCACATATTAAGCCATGGATTGCCGCCCACGTATAAGTTGAACGAAGCAATGCTGTTT
>JAJFJB010000202.1 GCA_021774435.1 Alphaproteobacteria bacterium | reverse complement strand
AGGATCTCGGCATCAAGGCACCGCTCGATGCAGAGCGGGGCTACCATCTCGTGTTCCGAGATCCGGGCGTGACCCTGAACAACGCCATCATGAATGTGGATTCCAAATTCGTCATCAGTTCCATGGCGGCCGGCGTGCGCTGCGCCGGCACTGCCGAATTCGCCGGTGTCGATGCAGAACCCGACTATCGCCGTGCCCACGTCTTTAAAAAGCTCGCGAAGAATATGTTCCCGGATCTGAATGTCGATGATGTGCAGGAATGGATGGGCCCACGGCCTTCCACACCGGACTCCGTTCCCTATCTCGGCGACGTACCCGGATTTCAGAATCTCTACGCCGCCTACGGGCACGGCCATACCGGCATGACCATGGGCCCCAAGACAGGGGAGGTCATCGCAAGCTTGATTGCCGGCGAAAACATGGATGTCGATATGGCACCGTATCGCATTGACCGCTTCGGTTAGCATCCGCACGATTTGCACCCGCCGGACTCCTCCGTTATCAAATTGACGAAGCCTTATGATTGAGAGGAGTGGCCGTGGCGGTCGATAAGTCCAATTGGATCATCAGCAAGGTTCTTGACGAACAAGTTCGCGTGCGAGGCGACAAGCCGTTCATTCAGTTCGAAGACGGCCCCGCCCTTACCTATGCGGCATTCGACCGGATGTGCAACCGCGTCGGCAATGCCTTCGCCACTATTGGCGTTGCGTTCGACGAACCCGTCGCTGTCATGCTCAACAACCGGCTCGAATATCTCTGGAGCTGGATTGGCTTGAGCCGGATCGGCGGCGTCCTCATTGGCATCAATACCGCCTATAAAGGCGCATTCCTGACCCATGTTCTGACGAATACCAAAGCACGCATCGGCGTCGTCGAGCGTGAATTTCTGCCCTGGCTGTTGGATATCGAAGAGACGGCACCCGACCTGCAAACGGTATATGTCCCGGGGGAGCCGCTGGATCCCGCCGACATACCCGCTTTCAAGCATATCGAAGTGCGCCATTTCGACGAACTGATGGAGGGGCCGCCGGATCCTATCGATGTCGAGGTGACCTACCGCGACACGGGTATGATCATGTTCACGTCGGGGACAACAGGCCCATCGAAAGGGGTGCTGATGCCGCACGGGCACCTGTACCTGTTCGGGCATGGGATGGAATCCCACATGGGCATGCGCGAGGACGACCGGTACTACATCTGCATGCCGCTGTTCCATGCCCAAGGCATACTGATGCAGTTTTTCGCCATTCTCATCGCGGGCGGCAGTGCCGTGCTGGCCAAGCAATTTCGTGCCTCAAGCTGGATCGACGATGTCCGCAAATATGAGGCGACGCTCACGAACCTGCTTGGTGTCATGAACGACTTCGTCCTGCGCCAACCCGCCAAGCCAACGGACCGTGACAACAAGCTGCGCATGATCAGTGCGGTCCCGGTAACAGACGAGACCCTGGAGGCTCTACGGACAAGGTTTGACGTGCCGAAATTCAATGAGCTCTTTGGCATGACGGAATGCAACCTCCCCATCATTCGCCCTTTTGACGCACCGGACGAGGCCGGTTGCTCCGGAAAAGTCTGGGACGATTATTTCGAGGTGATTATCGCCAACCCGGATACCGATGAAGAACTGCCCATCGGCGAGGTTGGCGAAATCCTGATCCGGCCCAAAGAAGGCTTCTGCTTCATGCAGGGCTACAACGGCATGGCCGACCGCACCGTTGATACATGGCGAAATCTCTGGTTCCACAGTGGTGACGCCGGACGCATTGATGAACGGGGATTCGTCTGGTACATCGACCGGATCAAGGACACGATCCGGCGGCGCGGCGAAAATATTTCATCCTACGAAGTGGAGGCCGTGTTGCTTGAACATCCCGCCGTCGAAGAAGCCGCGGCAGTCGCGGTGCGTGCCGATGAAGGCGGCGAAGACGAAGTCCTGGCATGTCTCATTCTGAAACCCGGCGAGACACCGCCGGCGCCCGAATCCATCCTCGACTACTGCACGCCGCGCATGCCCTACTTCGCAGTACCGCGCTATGTTGAATTTCTGACCGAGATTCCTAAAACCCCATCACAGAAAATTCAAAAAAATAAGCTGCGCGACCGCGGACTCAGCGACTCGGTCTGGGACCGAGAAGCGGCTGGTTACAAGGTGCGACGATGACCGACTGGTATCCAAAACGCACGCTCGGATCGCTGCTGGACGATGCTGCCATCCGCTACGGCGATCGTATCGCCCTCCAGCAAGACGGTAAAAGCTGGACCTTTTCCCAGTGGCACCAGGAAGCCGACAAGGTTGCAAAAGGTCTCATCGCGTTAGGGGTAAAACCGGGGAATCGCGTGGCGGTCTGGATGACCAATCGACCGGAATGGCTATTCCTCATGTTCGCCGTCGCGAAAATTGGCGCCTGTATTGTGCCGCTGAACACGCGTTACCGGACAGACGATGTCGCCTACACATTAGCCCAGTCACGCAGTGCGATTTTGGTGTCCGTCGAAAAATCAGGCCCTATCGACTATCGCGCAATACTGGCCGACGCCATGCCCGACATCGGGAAAGGAAACGACGGCGCGCTACAACTCGAAACATTTCCCGAGCTCCGGCGCATTATATTTCTCGGCGAAAAAACACTGCCCAATACCAGCAACTGGGAAGCGTTGCTCTCCGCCGGCTCAGCGGTAAGCGATGCCGAGCTCAAAGAACGCGCCGATGCCGTTGACCCCGACGACTTGTTATTGATCGCTTATACGTCCGGTACGACAGGGCATCCCAAAGGGGTCATGCAGACCCACATTGTGATCCGTAACATTCATGAGCGAGCGCAGTCGCTCGGCATGACGTTCGATGACGTCCATCTGCACTACTTGCCGATGTTCCACATCTACGGCTACAGCGAGCTGACGGTCATCTCGGTCCTGACCGGCGCGAAGCAAATTCTGATGGAGGCCTTCGATGCCGACGCCGCTTTGGACGTCGCGGAACGCGACGGTGTTACGATCCTGCATGGCTTCGAAGCGCATTGGCTCGACTTTCTGACAGCGCAGGAAAAACAGCCGCGAAACTTAAAACTTCGGTTCGGAACGCTGCCTTCCGGGATCGAAACGACGATCCCGATCGCGGAAAAGGTTCAGGACGTTTTCGGGCCGACGATATCCGGCTACGGGATGACTGAGGCCTGGGCGTTCATCACCTGCTCGAACCTCGGCCATAGCCGGGAGCAGCGGGTGAACAGTTCCGGCTACCCGATGAACGATTACGAATTTCGCATCATAAATCCCGAAACCGGACTAGATCAGCCAACGGGTAGCGCCGGGGAAATACTGATCCGGGGCTATGCGGTCATGAAGGGTTATTGGGACAAACCCGAAGCGACGGCGGAAGCAATCGATAGCGAAGGCTGGCTGCATTCCGGCGATATGGGTCTTATGCGAGCCGACGGCCATTTGGTCTTTCAAGGGCGCTACAAGGACATGCTGAAGGTCGGCGCCGAGAATGTCTCCCCGGCAGAGATGGAAGCCTATCTACGGGACATGCCGGAAGTGCTTGACGCGGCTATCGTTTCGTACCCGGACCCACGCCTGACGGAAGTGCCGGTTGCCTTCGTTCTGCCGTCCGGCAATGGCACGATTGATCCGAACGCACTGATCGAACGCTGCCAAGGCCGGGTAGCCAGCTTCAAAATCCCACGTCACATATTCGTAATGGAGACGTTTCCGATGACGCCTTCCGGCAAAATACGCAAAATTGAATTGCGCGCCGTTGCCCTTGAGCAACTCGGAGACCCGACCTAATTCGCTACTCAGCCAGCCCGATAAAACCCAATCGATACGATCCCGATCGCGGCGGCGTCTGCAGCAACCTGGTATGCTTCCGACTGCTCGACTAATTCACGAAACCCGTCGAGGCTATCCGGCGAAGTACACCAACTGTTTTCGGCACCGAGGTTCCGAAACAAAGCCGTCGGCTGAAAGGCGTATGTCAACTTAAGCTGCCAAATATTCTCGTCGCCAGGACCAAATATAAGCTGGCGGGCGAGGCTTAACTCAAAATGTTCTCCATCGCCCCAGTCGAAGGTGCCCCATTCGAACAGCAGCATGTCGGCATCGTCTTCCAACGCACAGCCGTCGGCACGTTCCTCACCGTAAAAGTCAAAGAAGGCCGCAATCGTCGAAGAAAATCGCAAAACATCGATATTGATGCCTTCGTGGATGAAGAACGACCGGCACGCATCAAGGGCGGATTTCGGTGCGAACATCAGCGACGTTGATTTCGGTCCCGTCTAGCTTGCCGCAAGAAACTTGACCGCCGCATCGACACCGCCTTTTTCGTAAGGAATGCCGCTTGCTTCGAGCGATGCTTCGACACCGGCGAGCGCACCGAGGATCATCGGCTCGTTCAGATAGCCCATATGGCCGATCCGGAACGCCTTACCGCGCGTCTTACCGAGGCCTGAACCAAGCGACACGTCAAACTTTTCACGCGAAATGATCCGCAGCGCATCCGCATCGTAGCCATCCGCAACGAGAATCGTCGTCACGGAATTCGAACATTCTTCAGGATTGAGCGCGTTCAGTGTCAGTGCATTGGCGCGGCTCCAAACCGTAACGGCCCTGCGCGTCGCTTCTGCCAATCGACGATGCCGCTCGAATGCGTTTTCGAGACCTTCCTCCAACACCATGTCGAGACCTTCGCGCAGTGCGAACAGCAGATGCTCCGGCGGAGTGCCGCAGAACCAGCGGTAATAGGCTTCTTCCAGACGACGGTTCCAGTCCCAATAGAGGCGCGGCAATGTCGCCGTTTCACAGGCCGCAAGCGCCTTGGCACTGATCGCATTGAAAGCCAGGCCCGGCGGCTGCATCAGTCCCTTTTGCGAGCCGCCGACGGCGACATCGATACCCCAATCGTCCATACGGAATTCCGTCGTACCCAGTGCCGCAACCGTATCGACCATGTAAAGCGCCGGGTGACCGGCATTGTCGATCGCCTTACGCATCGCCTGCAGGTCGCTGGTAATGCCGGTCGCCGTATCGGTATGAACGGTGAGCACCGCTTTGATCTTATGCTCGGTGTCTTTGCGAAGGTGGGCTTCGATCGCATCCGGATCAATTGCGTGACGCCAGTCGCCCGGAATTTCGTCGACGACAACACCAAACGATTCCGCCATTTCAGCCCAGTTCTGGGTAAAATGGCCGAACTGCGGCACGAGAACATGGTCACCCGCGGACAGCGTATTCACCAAGGCCGCTTCCCAAGCGCCGTGACCATTACTGGCGAAGCAAACGACTTCGCTTTCCGTTCGAAAAACCTTTTTCAAATCCGCAAAGCAACTGCGGGTCATGTCGAGAAAGACAGGATCCGAAAAATCCATCGCGGGCTGCAGCATAGCGCGCAATACGCGTTCCGGAATATTGGTGGGGCCTGGCGTGTGCAGAAAATTACGACCCATTGAAGGCTTCATGGTTTCAGTCCTTGGAAAAGGCTATGTGGTGGCGAGCTGAGGGCTCGAAATCCATACCCTCATGGCGCGAAAGGCACCCTAAGGAATTGCTTACATTGGTTCTTACCGCGAATTCGACTTCAGGAAAAGAGCTGTCATGTCAAAGATGCGGGAGGAATGCCGCTGCCGCTTGCGAAATCGCGTCCTCGACTGTCGTGTCGTCGATCAAAGGCTGGTGAATAGAAAACCAGCCCTCATACCCGACCTGCTTCAATGCCTCGAGCAACGGAAAGGGGTCAATGCCAGACGGGTCGGTGAGCGCGACGAACCGCACCGGCACTTCGCCTCTGCATCGTGTCGCAAAGGTCATCGGCGATGCCGGGTCGAGCAAAATATTCTGGAAATAGGCGTTGAACAGATGCGGCGCCAACCGCGCAATCGCCTCGGGTCCGTAACCCTCGCCGCACGCCAGCATGTTTGCGGGCTCAAAGGTGATTCCGAAATTGGCCCGGTCTATTTGCGCCAGGGTTTCAAGCGCCCCATCAATCGTTTCGAATAGCGACCCCCAATGCATCTGATGGCTCAAACGGATGCCGCGCTCGGCCGCGATGTCCGCTGCACGCTGGGCATCGAGTATCTCTGCTTCATGATGCATCATGACTCGCACGAGGTCGCAACCAAGTGCATCAGCAAGGTCGAGATAAGGCTCGATATTCTTTAAAGCGTGTGTCGCTTCAGCATTGTTGATGGCCAACGGCAAGTCGCCGGTGACCATCGATACATCAAGGCCCAAATTGTCGAGATGCGCGCGGACGTCCTGAACCCGGGCCGGCGGTGTTTCAATGCTGACAACCGAAGCCCGCATCGAAAGCCCCTGGAAGCCGGCAGCCTTCGCGCTGGCCGCGACGGTCTCCACCGGCACGGCGGCGACGTCCTTTCTTTTAGGCGATTCCGCGATTCGTACCGAAAGAGACAGTTTCATCGAAGGTTTATTTGCGGGCTTTCTGCTTCGACTTAAAGGACTGCGCCGCTTCCTCGAGTCGTCCGGACGCCGCGATCAGGGTATTCAGTTGCTTGCCCATGGCGAGCGCATCATCGAGCGGCATATTGACCGTCGCGCGATGCGATTCCTTCGTCAGCGTTACCGAATGCGGATCACGTTCAAGCAGCCGTTCCACAAATTGGCTTTCGATCGCCGCCAACTCTTCCGCGTCCGCTGCAAGACGGTTGATCAGGCCCATTTCATATAATCGCGCCGCACCGACCAGGTCCCCGAAGACCAGCAATTCCAGCGCGAGCCGCGGCCCCACCAATTTGGAGAGAACCGGCGTGTTGATCGCAGCGGGAAAGCCGTTCTGCATTTCCATCGCACCGAATTGCGCACCGCGTTCGGCTAGAACGAAATCGCATGCCATCGCCAGGGTAAAACCGCCGGCAACGGCGAAACCTCGAACGACAGACACCGTTGGCGTCGAGGCCCGGTGCAGCAGATGAAAGATACGTGTCCAGGAAGTATCGGCTTCGAGCGCGGGACCTAAAGCGCCCGCCCCGCCAGCCGCATCAAGATCGCGGCCCGCGCAAAATTGATCGGCAACGCCCTTAACAACAATGCAATGACAATCGGAATCGGCGTCGTTCGCCGCGATCGCGTCGCCCAGCGCGCCTATCATGTCCCAATTCAGCGCATTGCGCCGTTTTGGCCTATCGATGATTACTGTGCAGAGGTTCCCGTCACGCTGGACGCGGATCATGCAACGTCCTTGGCTTCTTCTTCCTCGCCATTGTCGTCGTCTTGATCATCCATTCCCGACCGGGATACCGCTTTTACGGCAAGAAAGATCGCCCGCCTAACAGCAGGGTCCTCAATCTCTCGGTAAGCTTTAACGAAGTTTTGCACTTCGGGCTCATCGAAGGGATTGTCATCTGGCGTAATGACAGGCGCGGTCGCCTGAGCCGCCGCCTTCATGTCGGTCGGCATGTCGTCGAAGAAAAACGAAACCGGTACGTCCAAAAGTTTTGCAAATTCATGTAACTTGCTGGCACTGATCCTGTTCGTGCCCTTTTCGTATTTTTGAAACTGTTGAAACGACAGTCCAACCTGGTCGGCAAGATAGGTCTGGCTGTAATCCATCATAATGCGCCGGTATCGCAATCGGCTGCCGACATGGCGATCAATTTCACGAACTTCTTCTTTGGTCAGCTTGGACGGCTGAGCGGACATTGTAACCTCCGGTTGGATCAAATAACGATTTACTCTATAGCACTTAATTAATAATTCGGCGATTCTGAATTCTCTAAAAAGGCAGTAACAAATTACCGCATGACGCTATTGTCGCTAAAAGTCTTATTTGCAGCTAAAGCAGGCAACCTTATTACGTGGATTTTACGCCCGCCGCCAGTAAATTAGAGTCACATGGTTAATGCCGGAGGGACGAATGAAAGAAAACCCAACAACAATGCGCGTACCAGACGCGGGAATTCGCGCCCTTTTTACATTGGATTCGCGTTGGCAAGCGTGGCTCGATGTCGAAGCTGCTTTGGCTAAAGCTGAAGCAGAGCTGGATGTCATTCCCGATGCGGCAGCCGCAGTAATCGTTGAAAAGTCGCACTTGGAACTACTCGACAAAGATAATATCGAGGAAGGCCTACGGCGCACTGCCCACCCCCTTGTCCCACTGATTTGGGATCTAGCTCGTGTCTGCGGTGACGAAGCGGGCGGCTTCGTACATTGGGGCGCTACGACCCAAAACATTACGCAAACCGGCGAATTGCTTATCGTCCGGCAAGCGCACCGCAAATTTTTCAGCCAAATTGCAACGATTTTGGACGCGATGGCGGATTTGGCCGAACGCACAAAGGATATGGCGCTACCAGGCCGGACCCATGGGCAACATGCGGTGCCGGCGACATTCGGATTCAAAGTCGGCATCTGGATCGACGAGCTTTGTCGCCATGTCGAGCGGATGCAAGGTGCCGAACCCCGCGTTTTCTGCGCGATGCTGGGCGGCGCGGCCGGAACCTTTGCCTCCTTCGGCGTTTTGGGGCCTGAGATCCAGGCCAGAATGGCGGCGCATTTGGACATGACACCCATGCCGGTACCGGCACGCACGATCGGCGACCATCAAGCCGAATATGTCTCGCTTCTCGGTCTCCTCGCGGCCACTTGCAGTAAGATCGGCCGGGAAATCTATACGCAGATGAAACAAGAATTCGGCGAGGTCGAAGAGCCGGTACCACCCGGCACGGTCGGCAGCAGTACGATGCCGCAAAAGCGCAACCCTAAGCTGACTCAAGACATCATCGCCGCAGCAGCGCAGGTTCGCGCGATGGTACCTCTCGCGCTGGAGGCCATGCAAACGGAGCACGAAGCGGACCGGACGACGAGCCTCATGTCTTCACATTCGCTGCAACAGTCCTGCGAACTGACCGGGGATATCCTGAGCCGTATGGAAACGCTCATTCCAGGACTTCAAGTGGATGCGGACCGGATGCGCCAGAACCTCGACCTGTCAGGGGGCTTGATCATGTCCGAAGCGCTGATGCTTTCTCTCGGCGCCCATATCGGCAGGCAGGAAGCGCATGATGCGATTTACGATGCCGCGCAAGCTGCCGCAACCAGCGATGAGCCTTTCGAAAGCCTGCTGTCAAAGGATGACACCGTTCGCGCGCACCTCAACGCAGATGAAATCGCCGCTCTTCTCGATCCGACGGCCTACACGGGGCAATGTGCCGCAATAGCGGTGGAGCAGGCCACTCATGCACGCCAAGTTTCCGAGAGCCTCCGCAAACAGAAAAGCTAATCTCCAGGATCGCTCAATCGAGCAGGGGCTGGATGAAGTCTACCATCCGGGACAACACAATATCGCGCGCCTGTATGTGTGGGGCATGACCACAATTCGGCACCATCATGTGTTCGACAGAGCCGGCAGCGCCCTGCGTAATGGCGGTGATCTGCGCTTCGGTTCCATATTCATCATCCTTTCCCTGAATCGCCAGAACCGGGCAGGTAATGGAAGGCAATGCGGCCTCGATATTCCAATCGCGAAACCAGTCGGCCGACCACATATCCGCCCAGGCGCGGAACATCGCAGTCGTCCCATCGCCATGGTACCGCGCCAAACGTTTGCGAAAATTATGATCTTTCCAGGCCTGCTCTGCCGCCGTGACACCGTCTAGCGACTCTTCCTCGACAAACACATGCGCTGCCTCGGTGATAACGCCCAAAACTGGATTGCTTCCCGCGTGAAGCAACGCAATTGTACCACCGTCGGAATGACCGACCAGGATAGGATTGGAAACGCCGCAATGGGCTAACAGTGCCGGAAGAATGTCATAGGCTTCGTTCTCGAAAAAACGCGTATCCCTGGCTTTTGTCTCAGGCCCAGATCCACCATGTCCCGGGCGGTCATAAATCAATGCCGGGCACCCCGTTGCCGCAACCAGGGCATCGGGAAAATCTTTCCACATGCCGATACACCCGAGCCCTTCATGAAGGAAGACCAGCACAGGCTTTCCGTCCGAAAGCTCGGTGCCACCCGATATCTGACGCGCTTGGATGGAAACGCCGTCGAGCCATATCGTGATGGTTTGGTCTGCCAAAGGCGGTGTCACGTTATTTTGAGATGCCACAGTTTCAAACCAACAGCTTTCGCGAACATGATGTGAGTTCCTGATACTCCGGCCGAGGATAGTAGGAGGCAAAGTCGAAGGATACCGGGAAAACCAAGCGAATGAATGAAGCAGCTCAAAAATGAGACTACGCTGAATTGCCAAAGCGCCGCACGAATTTACCATGCTTGTTACGCGGTGCGACAGAGTGATCGCTTGACCTTTAACTCAACCTTCGCTACGAGTTTTTTAAAGCAAAATAACCCCGGCAAAGATCGGGAAAAATACGCGGTGACGGGACAGGGAGCCAATGGAATGGGAACGCTATCGCGCCTGCATTTGTGCTTGGAGCAAGCAGCACTGTGCCGTTTTTCGGTTGTAGGGCAATGACGTCGTGACAGTATCTGTCGACATCGCCACTTACGATACGTTTCCAAAACTCCTTCAATACAATGCGCGTTCTCGGGGCAATATGCCGGCGATGCGCGAAAAAGCGCTGGGCATTTGGCAAACCTGGAATTGGGCCGAAAGTGCCGCGGAGATTCGCGCCTTAGCGTGCGGCCTCAAGGCCCTGGGGTGCAGTGCGGGCACGAAACTCGCTATTATTGGCGACAACCGGCCCCGCCTTTACTGGTCGATGGCCGCGGCACAATCGATTGGCGCCATACCGGTCCCCGTCTATCAGGATATGGTCGCCGAGGAACTGGGATTCGTGCTGGATCATGCGGAAATCCGGTTTGCAATCGCGGAAGACCAGGAACAGGTCGATAAGCTCCTATCGATTTCGGAAGGCAAGGAACCGCTCAGCGCGATTATTTACGACGATCCGCGTGGCATGCGGCACTATAAGCAGTCATATATCCAAAGCTATGACGCCGTCACGGAGAAAGGGCGTGCTTACGACACCGCGAATTCGGACTTCTATGATCAATCCGTTGCCGCAACGACAGGCGATCAAGCCGCGGTCATGGCCTATACATCGGGCACCACCGGCCGGCCCAAGGGTGTCGTACTAAGTCACTCCAACATCCTAAAAACCGCTTACAACTCGGCTATCCGCGAAAAACTGCAAGAAACCGACAGTATTCTGGCCTACCTGCCGATGGCCTGGATCGGCGACCATATATTTTCCTACGCGCAATCTTATGTCGTTGGTTTCTGTGTTTCCTGCCCGGAATCGCCAGACACCGTCCTGACGGATTTGCGGGAACTGGGGCCGACTTATTTCTTCGCGCCACCGGCAATTTTCGAGAACCTGCTGACCACCGTCATGATCCGCATCGAGGATGCGAGTTGGATCAAACGGAAGATGTTTCATTATTTCATGGAAATCGCCCGACAATGCGGGCCGAAAATCCTTGATGGGGAACCGGTTTCCTTTAGCGACAGGCTCTTGTTTTGGCTCGGCAACATCCTGGTGATCGGACCGCTCAAGAATAACTTGGGACTAAGCCGCGTCCGCCTTGGCTATACCGCGGGTGAAGCGATTGGGCCGGATATTTTCAAATTCTATCGCGGCCTCGGCCTCAATCTCAAACAGCTTTATGGCAGTACCGAAGCCAGCGTCTTCGTCACCATTCAGCCAGATGGTGAGATCAAACCCGACACGGTCGGCACGCCAGCACCCGACGTGGAGCTCAAAATCGCCGACAATGGCGAAGTGATGTTCCGCAGTCCGGGAGTCTTCCAAGAATACTATAAGAATCCGGAGGCGACGGCGGAAACCAAAACGGCCGACGGCTGGGTCCATACCGGCGACGCGGGTTTCGTCGGCGAGGATGGACATCTGCGCATCATCGACCGGGCGAAAGACGTCGGCAAGCTGAACAACGGGTCGATGTTTGCGCCGAAATATATCGAGAATAAGCTCAAATTCTTCCCGACGATTTCGGAAGCGGTATCCTTTGGTAATGAACGCGATTTTGTCGCCGCTTTCATTAACATCGATCTCAACGCCGTTGGTAACTGGGCAGAGCGCGAAGGCCTATCCTACGCCAGCTATCAGGAACTCGCCGCGAACCCACGGGTTTACGATATGCTCGCGGAGCAGATCGCGCAGGTCAATGCCGACCTTGCGAAAGAAGAGCAAATGAAAGGCTCGCAAATTCACCGGTTCCTAATACTGCACAAGGAACTTGATGCCGACGACGGTGAGTTGACACGGACACGGAAGGTCCGCCGGGCCTTTGTTGCGGACCGATACGAGACGCTTATCGAAGCGCTTTATTCCGACCGTACCCATTGTGATATCGAGACGCAGGTCACCTTTGAGGATGGCCGGACCGATACCATTAAAGCAAATTTGGAGATTCGGACTGTGCCGACAGCAAACAACAATGCGGGTGAAGCAGCCCGCCACGCTGCCGAATGACGGCCGCAATGGACGAGCCGCAGTCGAATGCGGCTGCGGACGAACGCACCTTTGGCGGGGTTTTGTTATCGGTCGATGATATTTCACTAAGCTTCGGTGGCGTCAGGGCGCTCGACAGCGTCAGTTTTGATATCCGAGAAGGTGAAATTCGCGCCATCATCGGTCCCAATGGTGCCGGTAAGTCATCGATGCTGAACGTGATCAATGGTTTCTATCATCCCAATGAAGGCTCCATCACCTACAAAGGCACCAAGCGGCCGGAGATGCGCCCCGACCAATCCGCGAAACAAGGCATCGCGCGTACCTTTCAGAATATCGCGCTGTTCCGCGGCATGACGACACTCGACAACATAATGACCGGCCGAAATACCAAGATGCGCCGGAACTTTCTCTGGCAGGCCCTGCACTGGGGACCCGCGAAACAGGAAGAACTGGAACACCGGGCCATCGTCGAAGGGGTCATCGACTTTCTGGAAATCCAGGCAATTCGCAAGACGCCCGTTGGCCGTTTGCCGTACGGCCTGCAAAAGCGCGTTGAATTAGGCCGCGCCCTGGCAGCGGAACCCGATCTCCTTCTCCTCGACGAGCCGATGGCCGGCATGAATTCAGAGGAAAAAGAAGATATGTGCCGCTTCATCCTTGATGTGAATGATGAGTTCGGCACGACAATTGCGCTGATCGAACATGACATGGGCGTCGTAATGGACATTTCCGACCGCGTCGTCGTGTTGGATTACGGGCGCAAAATCGCGGATGGCACGCCGGACGAAGTCCGTGCCAACCAAGAAGTAATCGACGCCTATCTCGGCGTTTCGCACGACTGAGAGAAAGGGCAGCGTAAAAGCCGATGGAATTTTTAGAAGCCATTACAATTGTGCCCATCATGGGTATCGCCGAAGATTACATATTCTTCGGCGAAGTTGTGGTCAGCGGTCTCCTTACGGGCGTCATGTATTCGCTCGTCGCGCTTGGCTTCGTCCTGATTTTCAAGGCGTCCGGCGTTTTCAATTTTGCCCAGGGCATCATGGTCCTGTTCGCAGCGCTGACGCTCGTCGGATTGATGGATTATGGCGTCCCAATTTGGCTCTCCATAATTATTACTATGGGCATCATGGTCGCGCTGGCCTATGCGATTGAATTTCTCATCCTGCGGCATCTCGTGAACCAACCGGACATCATCCTATTCATGTCCACTATTGGTCTCGCCTTCTTTCTCGAGGGGTTTGGGGAACTTATCTGGGGCGCCAATGTCAAAGCATTGAATTTGGGCATCCCCGAGATCTCGATGGATGTCGGCGGCATGCTTTTGAACAGCTTCGACCTGATTGCCGCAGCGGTAGGGGCATCACTGGTCGCATCGCTGGCACTTTTCTTTCAGTTCACCCCAATGGGACGCGCGTTGCGTGCGGTTGCCGACGATCATCAAGCGGCCTTGTCTATCGGCATTCCCCTCAAGGTGATTTGGGTTACGGTCTGGTCTGTCGCGGGTATCGTGGCGCTGGTTGCCGGTGTCATGTGGGGGGCGAAGAGCGGGGTTCAATTTTCCTTGTCATTGATCGCCTTCAAGGCGCTCCCCGTTCTGATCCTGGGCGGCTTCACATCAGTTCCAGGCGCCATCATCGGCGGCTTGATCATTGGTGTCGGCGAAAAAGTCGCCGAAGTCTACTGGGGCCCAGCGGTCGGCGGTGCGATCGAAAACTGGTTCGCCTACATGCTCGCCATGGTGTTTTTATTCTTCCGTCCGCAGGGCCTGTTCGGCGAGCGGATTATCGAGAGGGTCTAGGCGATGTTTTATCGGGAAACCGGTCAATTCAAGACCACCTACAATGCAGATCAGGCGATCTTTCCGATCGCTCAGGACCGGTGGTTCGTGATCGCCGTCATCGTCGTGGCGTACTCCGTCGTCCCCTTCTTTGCCACGGAATACCTCCTGCAGGCGGTTCTTATTCCGATGCTGATCTTCACGATCGCCGCACTCGGCCTCAATATCCTCACCGGATACGCCGGTTTGATATCGCTTGGTACGGGCGCATTCATGGCGATGGGCGCCTATTCGGCCTATAAGATCACGACGGCGTTCCCCGACCTGAATATCTTTATCGTGTTTTTACTGTCGGGCGTTTCCGCGGCGGCAGTCGGGATCATGTTCGGTATCCCGAGCCTCCGGATTAAGGGTTTCTATTTGGCCGTCGCGACGTTTGCGGCACAATTCTTCTTGCTTTGGATGTTCAACAAAGTCGCCTGGTGGGTCAATTACAGCCCCAGCGGCACGATCACGGCACCGCCGCGCGAAGTCTTCGGTCACATGATGACCGGCCCAACGGCGACACCGGAAACTCGTTATTTTCTTGTCCTGACATTTTGCGTCGTGGGCGCTTTCATCGCGAAGAATCTGGTCCGGGGCCGTATCGGCCGCCACTGGATGGCGATCCGGGACATGGATATCGCAGCCGAAATCATCGGAATCCGGCTTCTCCCAAACAAGCTCCTCGCCTTCGCCATCAGCTCGTTTTATTGCGGCGTGGCAGGTGCATTGCTGGTATTTTCCTATCTAGGCAGCGCGGAAACGGAAGCGTTCGATATCGTCGTTTCCTTCGACGTTTTGTTCATGGTGATTATCGGCGGTCTGGGCAGTATTTTGGGTTGCTTCCTTGGCGCTGCCTTTATTTGGCTGATCCCGATTTTCCTCACAAACGTCCCGCATCTCGTTGGTCTGGAAATGGCGACGGACGTCCAAAAGCATATCGAGATCATGATCTTCGGATCGTTGATCGTGATCTTCGTCATTTTCGAGCCGGCCGGGCTGGCGCGGCTGTGGTCCATCGGCAAGGAAAAGCTCCGGCGATGGCCATTCCCGTACTAAGTCAAAGCAAGAAAATTGGGGGTAATGACGTAACCACAAGCAGGGGACAACCGGCCTCAACGTTTACCGGTTCAACCGCCGCATGTTAGAATTTTTGTTCGACGCATCAAGCAGCTAGAACGTTTTTGTGTCGTTAATTTTAGGGAGGACGATATGAGCTTCAAGAAACTAACCCTGGCAGCAGCAGGATTTGCTGTAGCCGTAACCGGCATCGCCGCGACCAAGGCGATGGCCGCCGGCGAAGTCTTTTTGCCGCTTCTGGTTTACCGCACGGGGCCATACGCACCGAATGGCATTCCCAATGCGAACGGCATTCGCGATTATATGACAATGATCAACAAGCGTGATGGCGGCATCAACGGCGTCAAGATCGCGTGGGAAGAATGCGATACCAAGTACAACACCAAGATCGGTGTCGAGTGCTACGAACGCCTGAAAAACAATGGCGAAAAAGGCGCCGTCGTCGTTAACCCCTACAGCACGGGCATCACTTATCAGTTGATTCCGAAGGCGCCGGTCGACAAGATTCCAATTCACTCGATGGGTTACGGCCGCACGGCGGCGGGTGATGGCACGGTCTTCAAATGGGCCTTCACCGCACCGACCAGTTACTGGAGCCAGGCAACGACCTTCATCAAATATGTCGGCGAGCAAGAAGGTGGCATGGACAAGTTGAAGGGCAAGAAAATCGCGCTTGTCTATCACAACAGTGCCTATGGCAAAGAGCCGATCTCCACGCTTGAACTGCTTTCGAAAAAGTTCGGGTACGATCTCAAACTGCTGGCCGTCGACCATCCGGGCCAGGAGCAGAAATCGACCTGGCTGCAGGTTCGCCGCTACAAGCCCGACTACATCTTCATTTGGGGCTGGGGCGTCATGAACCAGGTCGCGATCAAGGAAGCGGCCGCGATCAACTTCCCGATGGATCACTTCATCGGTGTCTGGTGGTCCGGTTCCGAGAATGACGTCATTCCCGCCGGCGCCGCCGCGAAAGGCTACAAGGCAGCGACATTCCATGCGACGGGCACCGATTTCGGCGTGCATCAGGACATCCTGAAACACGTCTATGGCGGCGATCTCGCGAAAGCCAAGGAAAACCATTGGGGTGAGGTTCTCTACAACCGAGGCATCATCAACTCCGTCTACAACACCGAGGCCATCCGTACCGCAATGGGCAAATACGGTAACAAGCCTATCGGTGGCGAAGAAGTCCGCTGGGGTATGGAAAACCTTGACCTGACAGCGGCCAAACTCGAGAAGCTTGGCCTCAAGGGCTACATGAACCCGCACAAAATCACCTGTGAGGATCATGAAGGCGGCGGACCGGTTACCTTCCAGCAATGGACCGGCAGTGAATGGAAAATCGTGAGCAAGTGGTACACGCCGATGTACGACATCGTTCGCGACCAGATCAAAAAAGCCGCGGCGGCCTACGCCAAGGAAAACAACATCACCCCCCGCGACTGCTCGAAAGAAGGCTGAGCAGGAACGGAACTAGAGCAATTCAGGATTGATGGGAATCGCCTAAGACGATTTTCATCGATCCTGTTGCTTTGCACTATCTACTAAGAGCGACCGGAGTCGTTGGACATGGCCACAGACGGAAACGTCCTACTAAAAGTCAACAACATCGAGGTGATCTACGATCATGTGATCCTCGTGTTGCGGGGCGTTTCCTTCGAGGTTCCCCAAGGAGGCATCGTTGCCCTTCTTGGGGCCAACGGGGCCGGCAAGACAACGACCTTGAAGGCTATCTCCAATCTTCTCAATGCAGAACGCGGAGATGTCACCAAAGGTTCGATCGAATATAAAGGCGAGCGCATTGACCGCCAGACGCCGCACGACCTGGTCAAGAAAGGCGTCGTACAAGTCATGGAAGGCCGTCACTGCTTCGAGCATCTGACAGTGGAAGACAATTTGTTGACCGGCGCCTATACGCGCAAGGCCAGAAAATCCGTCATCGAGCAGGACCTCGAAAAAGTTTATAGCTATTTCCCGCGCCTGAAAGAGCGCCGCCGCAGCCAGGCAGGCTATACCTCGGGCGGCGAGCAGCAGATGGTCGCCATCGGCCGCGCCCTCATGGCGCAACCCAGCATGATCTTGCTGGACGAACCTTCGATGGGTCTGGCGCCGCAATTGGTCGAGGAAATTTTTGGCATTGTTGCCAAGCTGAACGAAGAAGAAGGCGTTACTTTTCTTCTCGCGGAGCAGAATACCAACATGGCGCTGCGTTACGCGCGCTACGGATACATCCTCGAAAGCGGGCGCATCGTCCTCGACGGCGAAGCGTCGGAGCTTCGAGAAAACGAGGATGTGAAAGAGTTTTATCTTGGCCTCTCTGGCAGCGACCGAAAGAGCTTCCGCGACGTCAAGCATTACCGGCGTCGCAAACGCTGGCTATAGGGTTTCCTATCAACGCGCGAACGCAGGAGCGCGAGCATGACTGAATATTTTGACGATCTCGAAACGCGCGACCCCGAGGAACGCGAACAGGCGTTGATGTCGGCGCTTCCGCAACAGATTGCATTGGCGAAATCGACGGACGGTTATGCGGCGGTCTTCGCAGATGTCGATCCGGCGCAGATCAACAGCCGTCCCGCCCTTGCCGAACTGCCGGTGACGCGGAAGAGTGAGTTGATTTCGTTGCAAGCCGCCGCGCCGCCCTTCGGAGGCCTGAATGCGACACCGGTTGGGCAAATGGCGCGCCTTTTCCTGTCTCCAGGTCCAATTGCCGAACCGGAAGGTAAAAGCGCAGATTTTTGGCGTATGGGCCGCGCTCTCTTCGCAGCCGGGTTTCGCGAAGGAGACATCGTACAAAACTGTTTCTCCTATCACCTCACGCCTGCGGGCTTTCTGTTCGACGCAGCGGCTCGGGCAGTCGGATGCGCCGTCATTCCCGGCGGTGTTGGCCAGACCGATTTGCAAGTGCAGACAATCGCGCACTTTTCCCCAATCGGCTACGCTGGCACGCCTGACTTCCTGAAACTTCTGCTTGCAAAGGCGGACGAACTCGGAACAGACATCTCGTCCATCAAGAAGGCACTCGTCGGCGGCGGCGCACTTTTGCCGCCCCTCCGCAAAGAATATGCGGATCGGGGCATCAAGGTATTGCAGGGGTACGGCACCGCGGACGTGGGCAGTATCGCTTATGAATCCGAGGCACAGGAAGGCATGATCATCGATGAAGGTCTCATCCTTGAGATCGTCCGGCCTGGCACCGGCGAGCCGGTTGCCGAGGGCGATGTCGGCGAAGTCGTCGTGACGTTACTGAACGATGATTACCCACTTGTGCGATTCGGTACCGGCGATCTATCGGCAGTTTTGCCTGGAATTAGCCCTTGCGGCCGCACGGCGCCGCGCATCAAAGGTTGGATGGGTAGGGCAGACCAACGCACCAAGGTGCGGGGTATGTTTGTAGATCCCGTGCAGATCGACCGGGTATTGAAAAACCAAAATGCCATTTCCCGCATGCGCCTCGTTGTCGGCGAAGAAGGCGGATTGGATACGGTAACATTGCGTTGCGAATCGACCGATCAAAGCGATAGCCTGGCCACCGCGGTCGCCGAAGCCTTCCAAGCAGAGTGCAAAGTGCGCACGGTGATTGAGTTTGCCAACCTAGGCACCCTTCCGAACGACGGCAAGATCATCGACGACATTCGAAAATATGAATAGCTTGAAACAGTAATTTTTTCTTATCCCGACTTGCGCGAAGCCGGCCCTCCCACCAAAGTGCGTCTATGAAGAATTTGCTGCCAGAACCAATTGCGTTTGCCGGATCGATGATCTTTCTGGCGGTTGCCGCTGTCGCCTTTGCCTTGCTGAACCCCGAAGTCCGGCTTTGGCTGCAAGAAATGCCCCCGGGATTGAACACCGCCGTTGGCGCCTTCGCAGGTTCGGTTATTGGCTTGCTGGGGATCGCAGCGGCGATTGTTTATCACGCGCGCGCAAAACGTGAAGCCCTTTCCGCCCGTGACGCTGGCGATGCCCGCGTTCTCGCGGCAGCGATGCATGGCGAATTGGTCGCTCTTGGCCAATGGTTGGCCACCCAGGCCGCTTCAAATGGCGAAGGTGGACACAACGATCTTTATCGTTCCAACCACCCTACAGATGGGAGTGAATTCGCGGGCTTTTCGACACGCCCTGTCTATGAAGCCAATGCGGCGCGTCTTGATATTCTAGGACCGGACCTTGCCGCGGCAGTCGCGTATTGCCATGCCGTCTTCGAGCAAGCGGAATGGCAACACAACGCCGCCCTGTCGGGTGGCAAAATGAATGGCAACGGGAACCTCCTGATCGTAGAAACGAAAGTTCGCACAACGGCGGCTTTTCTCGCGGCCTTCGCTGCGAACGGACCTGGCCAGATCGATGCAAATAGCCGAGAAGCATTGCTCGCAGACTCCGAACCACAGCCGGAAGCCTGACCCCGGCGGCGCTGAGGCGCAATGTCACAATATTGCCCTATTCTAGGCCTTTATTCGCCATACCCCCCTGCAAATATAAAGACTGCTGAGACCTCCCCTCTCAGTCGAGACTGATCCCATCGGTCTCGCTCCGCGGTCGATTTTGACCGCACCTTGGGAGCGGTCGCTGGCCCACCCCTAGCGGCCGCTCCCTACTTTCTCCTTCTGTGGCAATCCCTATACGCTATCGCGACGGCGTTGTGGTATATGTCGCATGCAATCCTCATCTTTAAAAACCAACGACATGCCCCAAGCCGCATTTTCGAGCTTTTCCGGTGAAGACCTACGCTGCATCCGTGGCGAACGGATGGTATTTACCGGGCTTAGCTTTTCTGTCTCGGAAGGTGAAGCGCTGATCCTGTCGGGCCCGAATGGCAGTGGGAAGTCGAGCTTGCTCCGGTTGATGGCGGGCTTACTTCCTGCGGCCAGCGGCACCCTTCGCCGAAACGGCTCATCAGTCGCTGATGACCCGGACGGACACCGATCGACACTGCACTATGTTGGCCACCTCGATGCCGTGAAACCTGTGCTTACCGTTGCTGAAAACCTGGCATTTTGGGCAAACGTGAAGGGCGGGAATACGGCTATGGAATCCGCATTGGACACTTTCGGCCTGGCACGGCTTTCAAATACTGCCGCGCGTCTGCTGTCGGCCGGGCAACGGCGCCGTCTCAACCTGGCGCGGATCGCGGCGAGCCCCGCTCCTTTATGGCTGCTGGATGAACCGGCTGTCGCTTTGGATACCGCGTCAGTGGCTGTTCTGGTCAAGCTCATCGCTTCCCATCGCGCCGACGGAGGCATCGTCATTCTATCGACCCACACAGATCTTGGTATCGAGAATGCCAAGGAACTGGCGCTCGATGATTTTTTTCACGGAAACGCAACATGATTCGCGCGACGGGACATATTCTTGTGCGCGATCTCCGAATTTCCTTGCGGCAAGGATCGGACATCATGGTGGTCGTGATGTTCTTCGTGATTACGGTGTCCCTTTTCCCGTTTGGGGTAGGACCAGAAACCAACATCCTGGCGCGGATCGCCGCGGGTGTCGTTTGGGTTTGTGCGATGTTGGCAACTTTACTATCGCTCGACCGCATGTTCTTGAACGATTACGAAGACGGTTCGCTCGAACAGCTCGCATTATGTCCGCTTCCCCTGGAAGCGGTCGTTCTGGCCAAAGCCGGTGCACACTGGCTCGTAACTGGGTTACCGCTCATCCTGGCAGCCCCTGTGCTTGCGACGCTCCTCAACATGCCCAGCGGCGGGTACCTGACACTATTTCTTGTTATGCTTATAGGGACACCGACCTTGAGCCTGATCGGCGCCATCGGCGCTTCACTGACGCTTGGCGCACGGCGTGCCGGCGTTCTTGTTTCGATCTTGGTACTCCCGCTCTATATACCCATCCTGATCTTCGCAGTTGGGGCGATTGATGCGGCGGCGATGTCATTGCCAACGCGGCCACACCTTCTGTTTCTCGGCGCAATGTTAGCCGGCGCACTACCGCTAGCCCCCTGGGCAAGCGCATCGGCGGTGCGCCAAGCATTAAATTAGTGCGCTTCGGCGACCCGGCTGACCGGACTTTCGTCGATTGGCCAATGCAGAATGCTTGAGACGATACCGAGACCGACCGACACCCACCAAACGATATTGTAGGACCCGGTCAGGTCGAACAAATAGCCACCAAGCCAAGCGCCGGTAAAGCTGCCTAATTGATGCGTCAGAAACACTATTCCCAACAGCATCGACGCGTGCTTGAGCCCAAACATCTGCATCACAAGCGCTGAAGTCAGCGGCACCGTACTCAGCCAAAACAGACCGATCACGCCGGAGAAAACGAGTACGCTGGCAACCGAAGGCGGCGTCAGAACGAAAATGGTGATCGCGGCAGCCCGGCCCAAATAAAGACTGCTGAGCAGATATTTCTTGCTTAGCTTGTCGCCCAAAACACCGGCAAACAAGGCGCCGATCACGTTCATCAAACCGATCAATGCAAGAGCCCACGCTCCAAGGTCCGACGTGAGCCCAAGGTCAATGACGTAAGACGGCAGATGCGTTCCAATAAAGGCGACATGAAAACCGCAAACGAAGTATCCCGCGTTAAGGAATAGGAAACTCGAATGGCCGCCGGCCTCCTGCAAGGATTCGCTAATCGTTTGCGAATCCGCACTTGTATCCGCGGTGGGTTTACCTGCCAACGCCGCCGCTAACGGTACGATAAAAAGCGAAAGGGACCCGAGCAGGAGAAATGACGTAGACCAGCCATATTCCTGGAGAAATGCCTGCCCCATCGGCACCATTGCAAACATGCCGAAGGAGCCGCCGGCCGATGCGATTCCCAGTGCCATAGCGCGGCGCTCCGCTGACACACTGCGCCCAACCGCTGCCAGAACGATCGAAAACCCACAACCTGCAATACCAACTCCGACTAGAACGCCCGCACCGATGTGGGCAATCATCGGTGTCGTCGTATAGGCCATCAAAAGCGTACCCGCCGCGTAGATCAATCCGCCGATGGCGATAACCCGCCCAGTGCCGTATTTGTCGGCAATGATACCGGCAAAGGGCTGCGACAATCCCCAAAGCAAATTTTGCAAGGCGATCGAAAACGCGAATATCTCGCGCGACCAGCTTAGATCGGTTGAAATGGGCTGTAGGAACACGCCAAAACTAGAACGAATACCGAACGAAAGGAGTAAAATAATACCGCCGCACGCGATGATCGCCGCAGGTCCTAAACGTGAGACAGCCATGTCCGTTCGCCTTGCCAATACAGTTCCATGTTTATGCTAAAAGAATTACACGCCACCCTCTTTGGCTTCAAAGACAAGTTTCGGGCGTTTTCTGCCAAAATTGCGAACACAATCAACTCTAGCTCGCTGTAGCCGCCTTGCGGGCAGTTTGAAGACTTGTGAGTAAAGCGTCCCATTCGGCATCACCCAATTTCTGCAGAAACCGCGACTGCGCTTCGCACCAAAGGGGCTGCACATCGGCCAGTTTTTGCTGGCCAAGGCTTGTAAGCGATAACAATCGCCGCCGCCGGTCGCGCCCAGGCGCGCCAATCAAAAAACCCTGAGAAATCAAAATGCGAACATTCCGCGTCACAGTGGTCTGATCCATACCCATTTTAGCGGCAAGGTCAGTAACGCCGATTGGTTCGTTTCGGCTAATAGTCACTAAAAGACTATATTGAGTGGTCCGCAATCCGCTGGGGCGCAGCGCATCGTCGTATTGCTGTGTCACCATGCGAGTCGTCTTGCGCAAGGTAAAGCAGGCACAAATTCGCGCGGTGCCGTCCCCCAATTCATGACCGTGCCTGTCCATAATTTAAATGTATATACATGTGATTGCGATTCATCCAACTAAATCAGGATTTATAAGAACAATCGTTCGGTAAAATCTGACGAAATTCCGCCTACGCGCGGCAAAATCGCGCATCCTTGATCTTATGTGACGAAAAGGGTTTTGGCCTAATGTGAGTCGCCATTATATAACTCCCTATGCATAGATTCGCGAACCCGAACCAGTTCCTCCGCATCGCCAATCCATTGCTGCCCTGGGTCGCCGCGCTCGCCGCGGTGTGTATCGGGGTTGGGCTTTACCTTGGCCTTTTTCAAACGCCGCCGGACTACCAACAAGGCGAAACCGTTCGGATCATGTATATTCATGTTCCCTCGGCCTGGATGGCCTTGTTCGTCTATGCCTCAATGGCCATCGCGAGCGCGACGGCACTAATTTGGCGGCACCCCTTGGGGTTCCTCCTTGCCAAGGCGAGCGCGCCCGTAGGCGCCTGTTTCACGGTAATCTGCCTCGCAACAGGTTCGCTTTGGGGTAAGCCAATGTGGGGCACTTGGTGGGAATGGGATGCACGGATGACTTCAGTCCTGATCCTGCTTTTTCTCTATGTCGGTTATATGGCCCTCGTTGATGCCTTCGACGATCCGACGCGGGGGCAGCGCGCCGCGAGTATTCTCGCCCTCGTTGGCGCGGTAAACGTCCCGATTATCAAATTCTCCGTCGATTGGTGGAATACGCTGCATCAGCCGGCCAGCGTCATTAAAATGGGCGGTCCAGCGATTCACCCGACAATGCTTTGGCCTTTGCTTATTATGGCCGTCGGTTTTACGGCCTTCTACCTCGCCCTCATGGTCGTGCGATTGCGTAGCGAAATCGCCGAGGCGAAGATCCGCAACATCCGCCTGACCAGCGAGGTATTCGACTAATGGAATCCATGAGCGAATTCTTGGCAATGGGCGGGTATGCGCAATTCATTTGGCCGGCCTATTTGCTCGCAGCACTGATCCTGACCGTCCTTTTGGTATTGTCCTTGCGCGATCTTCGCCGCAAGGAAGGGACACTCAAGGCGCTCCGAGCCGAAAGACGCGGCTCGGCAACAGATGAGGCGGACACATGAGCGCAACGACATCCGGCCGCACGCCCGCAACGCGCAAGCGACGGCGCCTTTACGCCGTTCTTGCCGGCCTGACAATGCTCGGGATCGCAGCCGCCTTGGTTCTAACTGCCTTTCAGGACAACATCGTATTCTTCTATAGCCCGACCGATCTGAACGAAAAGGAAGTTCGGCCTGATCAACTACTGCGGCTCGGTGGGCTCGTCGAAGAAGGCAGCGTCAAAAAGGCCGCAGACGGTGTCACGACCGAATTCGTCATAACCGATTTGAGCAATACCATACCCGTGCGGTATGGCGGTTTGCTCCCCGACCTTTTTCGCGAAGGACAGGGCGTCGTGAGCCAAGGGAAGCTCGGACCCGACGGCATTTTCATGGCCTCCGAAGTCCTGGCGAAACATGATGAAAATTACATGCCGCCAGAAGTTGCCGAGGCCTTGAAAAAATCAGGCCAATGGAAGGAGCCGTCGAAGTGATTGCTGAAATTGGTCATTTCGCGCTTGTTCTGGCACTCATTGTCGCTTTGGTTCAATCCATACTGCCGCTCATCGGCGCCGCACGCGGAAATCACGGATGGATGGCCACCGCGACCCCATCCGCCCTCGTCCAGTTTCTCTGCACCGGCACGGCGTTCGGTTGCCTTCTGTACAGTTTCGCAGTGAGCGACTTCACCGTCATGAACGTCGCGCAGAACTCCAATTCGCTGCAGCCTATGATCTACAAGATCTCATCGACCTGGGGAAACCACGAAGGCTCCATGGTGCTCTGGGTTTTGATTCTGACCTTGTTCGGCGGCATGGTAGCACTGTTCGGCAACAATTTGCCGCCGACATTAAAGGCACGGACGCTGTCGGTCCAATCGATGATCGCCTTTGCGTTCCTCCTCTTCATTCTGTTTACCTCCAATCCGTTCGAGCGGATCAGCCCACCGCCGATTGATGGGCGCGACCTCAACCCGTTGCTGCAGGATATCGGCCTCGCAATGCATCCGCCGATGCTATATTTCGGCTATGTCGGCTTCTCGATGGCATTCTCTTTCGCTATCGCGGCGCTGATCGAAGGCAAGGTCGATGCCGCTTGGGCGCGGTGGGTACGGCCTTGGACGTTGCTGGCCTGGATATTCCTCACCGCCGGAATATTGCTGGGCAGTTGGTGGGCCTATTACGAACTGGGCTGGGGCGGCTGGTGGTACTGGGACCCCGTTGAGAATGCGTCCTTCATGCCTTGGCTGGTGGGAACGGCCTTGCTGCACTCCGCCGTCGTGGTCGAGAAACGCGACGCATTGAAAACCTGGACGATCCTGCTCGCGATTCTGACCTTCTCGCTTAGCCTGATCGGCACGTTCCTTGTACGCTCCGGCGTGCTGACCTCGGTGCATGCCTTCGCCACCGACCCCGAACGCGGCGTCTTCATTCTCGTCCTCCTGATCATCGCCATCGGCGGCAGTTTGTTGCTGTACGCGTGGCGCGCACCGCAGCTAAAAGGTGGCGGGCTCTTTGCGCCGATCAGCCGCGAAGGCAGTCTTATCCTGAATAACCTGCTGCTTACGACAGCCGCAGCAACCGTTTTCATTGGAACGCTGTACCCATTGATGCTGGATGCGATTACCGGTGATAAAATTTCCGTTGGTCCGCCCTTCTTCAATGCGACCTTTGTACCGTTGATGATCCCTTTGATCATTGCGCTCGGCGTCGGTCCCCTGCTGTCCTGGAAACGCGGCGATCTGCCCGGTGCCCTGCAACGGCTCAAATTTGCGCTTGCCGTTGCTATGGTTTCCACTGCCGTTGCCGCGTATTTCACCTGGGGCCGGTCTGTTTTCGGTGCCATCGGGCTGGGCCTCGCCGGCTGGCTCGCCGCGGGTGTTTGTATCGAATTCGGCTCACGGATCGGAATTGGCCGCACCAGCGCGCAGGATGTTATCAGACGCGCTATCGGACTGCCTCGATCTGCCTGGGGCATGACCATCGCGCATTTGGGCTTTGCCGTCCTGGTCGCGGGAGCGACAGGCGCATCGATATGGCAAGACGAGGCGATACGCAGTATTCGAGTCGGCGAAACCATATCCATCGCCGGTTACGATTTCACCTTGCGCAATGTCGACGATGTGCGCGGCCCGAACTATGTCGCACAACGTGGCGTCTTCACGGTGCGGCAGGACGGCGAAATATTGACCACCTTGGCGCCGGAGCGCCGCCGCTATCTTGTGCAAGGCACGGAAACGACGGAATCGGCAATCTATAGTGACGGCATATCGGACCTCTACGCGGTGTTGGGCCAGCCCGATGGCGCGGGGAAATGGATTGCTAAGGTCTATTTCAAACCGCTCGTTCCCTGGCTCTGGCTCGGCGGTATGATAACCGTTTTGGGCGGTTTCGTTTCACTGACCGACCGGCGATTACGAGTCGGCGCACCGTCGCGACGCCCCGCAGAACCCGCCGGTGCACCGGCCCCTGCCGAGTAAACGACCATGCCACGTCTGCTGTTCCTCTTGCCGGCCATTTTGTTCGGTGCCATCGCGGTTTACTTTGGTATCGGCCTGACCAAGGATCCGCGAATCCTGCCATCGGCATTGATTGACAAGCCTGCGCCGGATTTCGACCTTCCCGCGCTCCACGACAGTAAACCCCGGTTTGCAACGACGAATCTCGGCGGGGAAGTTAAAATCGTCAATGTCTTTGCATCGTGGTGCGTTCCCTGCAAAATAGAACACCCCGTCTTTATGCGCTTCTCTGAGCAGAACGACACACCGCTTTATGGGATAAATTACAAGGACAAAAAGACCGACGCCTTGGCCTGGCTGGCGCGACTGGGCGACCCCTACGACCGAATAGGCCAGGATCTTAGCGGGCGCGTTGGGATCGAATGGGGCGTCTACGGTGTTCCGGAAACCTATATCATCGACAAGCAAGGCCGCATCCGTTACCGCCACGTCGGCCCGGTGCTGCCCAAGGCCATGGCAGAAACAATCCTCCCGCTGATCGAGGAGCTTAAGAAGTGAGGGCTCTTTTCCTTTGTCTCGCACTAATCTTTGCACCACTCGCAAGTACATATGCAGTCTTGCCAAATGAGGTCTTGAGCGACCCCCTATTGGAAAAAAGGGCGCGCGCCTTGTCGAAGAACATTCGGTGTCTGGTGTGTCAGAATCAATCGATCGACGATTCGAATGCCGATCTGGCACGTGACCTTCGCGTGCTCGTGCGAGAGCGCCTGACTTCGGGAGACAGCGATACTGAGGTTCTCGATTTTCTGATCGCGCGGTATGGCGATTTCGTCATGTTGAAGCCGCCCTTCAAGGGGTCGACCTATATTCTGTGGTTTGGACCCATCGCTGTATTTGTCCTCGCCGTTATTGGGCTGGCTGTCTTTTTCAGACGCCGAAATGTGCTGTTGGCGGGCGCAGGTGATACGGCACCGCGCCTTAGCAGCGAAGAGCGTGACCGACTCACTCGGTTGCTCGACAACAAGGATGAAGCATGACCGTTTGGTTGATCGCAGCCGCGATGTCCGTCGTCGCCGTGGCAATTATGCTTATTCCATTGTTGCTACGTCGGCCGACAGCGGAGGATTCCGCTGCCTACGATATTGAAGTGTATAAGGACCAGCTCAATCAGGTCGGCCAAGACTATGATCGTGGTCTGCTTTCTGCAGAACAGGCGCAGGCTGCAAAAACAGAAATTTCACGACGGCTTCTCAATGCAGACAGCCGGCGAACCGCCACAGTTGACGCGTCCAATAAGCCTAGTAACGCACAATTCGTCATCGCAGGTATTGTGGCGCTTGCGGTTCCCGCCGGTGCGCTTGGCCTATATTCAATGCAAGGTGCGCCACATGTCGCTGGTGTACCCTTTGCTGAACGGCCCGCAACCCAAGGACAGGTGGCGAGTGGCGCGGCGCCCCAGAACCTGGAATCGGCGGCGGCGCAACTTTCGAGCCGGCTGGCCGAGGCACCTGATGATCTGAATGGCTGGGTTCTTCTAGCGCGCACCTATATGTCTATGCAGCGCTACGAGGCTGCTGTTACGGCCTATGAAAAAGCGTTGGGTTTAGATGCAGGCAATGCCAATCTGACGTCCAGCTATGGTGAGGCCCTGTACCTCGCAGCGGGTGAAGTCGTCACGCCCGCCAGCCGGGCCGCATTTGAAGAGACTCTGAAACGTCAGTCCGATGACCCCAGATCACAATTTTACATCGGTCTGGCAGAGCATCAAGCGGGGGACAAAAAGAAAGCAATCGGTCACTGGACCGCACTCGTTGCCAATTCACCCGCAGACGCGCCGTGGTTGCCAAGCGTTCGAGCCAGAATTGCAGACACAGCAAAAGATCTTGGCCTTGATGTCGCAAGCATCATGCCGGAACCGAAACCGGCGCGCGGTACAGATGGCCCCGCAGGCGCGCAGGCGCGTGGCCCATCTCAGGCTGATGTAGCGGAAGCAGCCTCCCTATCGCCGAAAGAGCGGAATGAGAAGATTCGCGGGATGGTCGCCGGGTTGGCAGCACGGCTGGAGGAAAACCCCAAGGACTTCCAGGGTTGGATGCAATTGATCCGCTCATATGGCGTCCTCGAGGATAAAGAGAACGCAATTGCCGCGCTCGAAAAGGCGCGAGAAATATTCAAGGCCGCGCCCTTCCCCACACAACGTTTGAATACGCTTGCCAGCGAAATGAACCTCGAAGGAGACTCACCGCGCGGCCCGACACAAGAGCAGATGGCCGCGGCGCAAAGCATGTCGAAGGAAGATCAGCAAGCCATGATCGAGTCCATGGTC
>JAJFJB010000201.1 GCA_021774435.1 Alphaproteobacteria bacterium | reverse complement strand
TTACGTAACTTGTATCCGTGTTGAATTTTTTTCAGCTAACTGATTGGCCGAAATGCCGTTTAGGTTCGTTATTCCCTGACGGCGAAACCGTTAAATCGTTTGCCTGGCACATGCCCTAAAGTGCGAAATCGGTTCATGTGTTAGAGAAACTAACTATGATAACTGGTATTGTAAATTGGCCAATCCGGACAAGGGGCTCGAGATTATCAAGCCGGAAGACGGTGCGAAAATCGCGTTTTCCCACAGCTCTGCTGTCGAGCGCGCCGGACTGAGTTCGATTTGCGAAAGGCAGAAGGCCTCATATGAACTTCAACTGGGGCAAAACGGTAAATCTTCAGCGGAGAACCTGACCGCACTCGACTAACCGTTATACTAGGCGCCGCTTCTAATGTCGTTGAAAGCAGCTCCCGCGAGGTCGGCTATAGGGTTCCTACGATCGGGTTGTGGCCAAGAAAAGTGAGACAATTGCCGACTATACCTCGGCAACAATATACTGCTGTATTAAAATATTCCTGTATAATATTACTAAGTAAAAATAAAATTTATAGCAGTATTATAAGCCCTCTATGTATAATAAAAATTTGCGTATTATTTTTACGTAAACTAGTATATATTGAACCCTTAGACAGGGTTAAATAATTTTCCCTCGACAGAGGAAATATAAATGAATATTCCCAAAGCATTAAAGCCAAGACTTCAAGGTGCCGCTGTTGGCGCCGCGGTGCTCGCGATTATCGGGTTTGGGTTTGGCGGCTGGATGACCGGTGGAGGCGCCGAACGCATGGCTAAGAATCAGGCGCACGCTGAAGTTGTCGCCGCGATGGTGCCGGTTTGTCTACAGCTATCCAGCCAGGACCCAGAAGTAGCGACAACCATCCAGCGGATGAAGGACAGCAGCACGTGGGATCGCCCCGAAATGGTTATGAAGGCCGGCTGGGCCACGATGCCGGGATCAAAAGAGCCTAACCGCCACGTTGCAGATGCCTGCGTCGACAAGCTAACAGCTAATTTTTAGAGACCCAGCAGCCAAGCCCTACTGAACCAGGAAAAATCGCTAATACAGTGTGAGCGATTGTCCCTGGCGGGTCGACCGAAATAGCAGCAAAATTGAACGACCCCTTGCTGCTGAGCACCGTTCCCATTGTCATTGAGGACGGCCACCACGGGGGATGGGGTATGCGGTGTGTAGCGATCGCGCAGTAGTTGGCGGCAGTGAGCCGATCGATTGGCGGCAGATCTTTCGGCAACACTCAAAAATATGAGCAATAAGAAAACAGCACGATGTCTTCCGCTATCGAAGGGCTCGCGAGCCAGTTACGCGTCCTGTCCAAACATATGCCGGGCATGAACCAATCGTTCGAGTCTCACAATCCGAAGCAAAGGAGCTCTCAAATGGCAAACACGGCAAAAACGAAGGCTGATCTATTATTCGCTGAAAGTGAAAAGAAGGCCAAGAAAGCCCTAATTGAACGGGACAAGGCGCGGCTGAAAAGCGCAGCGCATAACGCAGAGCTGCGGGGACTTCGGCTCGCAAAAGAGGCGGCCGACAAGGAAACTGCAGATCTTGCGGGGTTGGGAAAAAAACCCATTAAAAAGAAGAAAGAGCCGTCGCGAAAGCCCAAGGTTTATTAGCTGTTGACGAGCCAATTACCGCGGCGGCACGGTCTATAACGCCAATGTGACGGTGCAACATTTCGGCACGCGAATTAAGGTCAACGCGTTGGAATAAAACGGCCCAACATCAAGAAGCCAGGGAGACCGTCGGCAAACATGCTTGTCGACACCAAGTAAGCCGGGAACACAACTCGGTTCAGGGCAAGTTCGACCAACCGCAACTCGGCTCACTCGTGAAATCGTCGTTGGCTATTCCCCGTGGTTCTTTGTTGCGTAGGCTACACCCTATCCAAACCCTTTAAGGCAAAAGACACTTTTCTTTTTGGCGCTGGTATGGCCGGTCGCATTGCCAGTCGTTTCCCGAATAATCGAGGTGCGCATTTTTTGGCATCTTCACAGCGGCACAAGCGCCCTTGACCGGTCGGTAGCCCCGCTCGCATCGCCATCCGGCGCCGTGATGGGAGACAAGATATCCGTTCGCCGGCACCGTCACCGCGACGCAAGCCTTGTCGACCAATCGATAGCCACGATTGCATTCCCAGTTATCGCCAAAAGAGGTCAGATAGGCATTAGGCGGCACTACGATCTTTGTGCAGGCCTCGCCAACCTGCAGAAATCCTCTGAGGCACTCCCAACCGCGTCCGTAGGACATATTAGTCGTGAATGAATTTGCAGGCGCCTTTACAGCCACACAGGCTCCTCTGGCCTGTCGATAGCCCGGGTCGCATTCCCATCCGCTCCCATAACTCTTGGTCCGCGCATTCGCGGGAATAGCGGAAGAAACGCTCTGTGCGAACACGACGCCCAAAGAAACGACTAACAACGCGAGAACAAGAAGGGCGAACATGAAAATGGCCAGCGGTGGGCGCAAACTACTCATGGGTCCTTCCTTATCGGGCGCGCTTTGTGTCATGCCCATTGTTAGTTCAATTCACTGAATAGCCGCAACACAGGCGCAAAATTTTCATGCGTACATAGACGGGCAGCTATTCACTTTAGTTGAACGGTCATCATATTGGCCGTACCTGTTAAATAGCAGGACCGCCGGCTTCTTCACACGGTTGCCGGTTTACAAGATTACCGCGCTAGCGCCTCCGGGCATCCAGTCGCTCGACAGGTGCCCGGTCCCGCCTAAGTGCCGCCTCCAGGTCATTCGGATTGATCGACAGCGTTTGAACCGGTTCGGTGCTTGTGGATTTCGCGTAACGATGCATAACGGTTTGAAGCTGCCGGTAAGCCGCGAAGGAACGGTTGCTGAGAAGTTCCTCAACGGTCTCTACGATATAATCACCAGCGGGTAGAAGGTCGCCGAATTTGTTTAATAAAAAGGGCTTGCGAAATGTTACCGTCCTTTTAATCGTGCGTGTTGATATCGGATATCTCCCTGTCGATGGCCTCATCGTTCAGGTGAGAGGTTCCGAAGGAGGGCTCGGCCTCCTCCGCTCCGGTGCTACGATTCGGTGGTGGGCTTGGCTTCGGCCGGCGCATTTTTAGCCGGAGCAGGCGGTTGATCGACCAAAGGCGCTTTCTCGACACTGTCATCGGAATCGACTTTGGTCTCAGGATCTTGTGCTGCAGAAAATTTCTTGAAGGACATGAAAAACTTTCCCTTTACAGCGGGATTTATTTCCCGATTCATAACATATGGTGTCTAATTATTTTAAATCAAATAATATTTATAAGTTTTTATTTATGTACTTGTTAAGTACCGATAGTTTTTATTTATTCGAATCAAAAATTCGGACTTGCCTGCGATCTTAAGCGGCGCTGCCAGCATGATCCGAGGCAGCTCACAACAATCGCAATCCCTACAAAACAATTTGGGTTAGAGCGTTTGATTCGAGTACTTGGTCACAATGCGCTGATCTTGACGCACGCGGGCGCTTTTCAGTCCATTCGAAACGTTGGTATTGCAAATGCCGTCAGACATTAAAAATTCTGCACAGACCGGGTTTGGCCGATATCGCTGATCTTGGCCGGCGCGGGCCTAATAATTCCACGACGACGCAGCACCTATCGGAACAAGTAGTCACGGACGTCAGCAGCATGCTGTTGGTTCTGCGACTCGTGCGACTAAGCCGTAACGCTGACGTCCACTGACATTCCCAGAAAAGCGTTGTGGACACCCACGAAACTGCCACTCACCGGTATCGCCTGCCGGATGTCACGGACAACGGCCACGGGGATCAAATTGAAGCTGCCGACGCTACGGTTCGTCGGATCGAAGGTGATCCAGCCAGCGCCTGGCAGATAGACTTCCGCCCAGGCATGCGTCGACCCGTCGCCACTAGACCCCAAATTAGTGTTCCCCGGATTGTAGAGATAGCCAGAGACGAGCCGCGCCCCGAAACCGAGACTGCGTGCTGCTTCAACGAAAAGGACCGCAAAATCACGGCACGTCCCCCAACCACGATCCAATGTCTGGATTGGCGATTGGGTGCCTTCGTCCTCGCGGATTTGGTAGCGGATCCAACCCGAGATGCCGGTGCTCAGATCCTTAAGCAAGGAAAGTGTATCCGTCGGATTACCGTGGATGAACGCCTGGGACCAACCCCGCAACCGTCCTGTTGGGTCGGGGTACTGCTGATTTGCCAATGCACCTAGGTCGGTCCATTCATCATCGGAATATCGGAACGGATAGAAAATGGCGGACGCTGCAATGTCGAAGACGGGCCAGGCGGCGGAAGCGAGTTCCAGTTCCGCGACGCTGTCGATCACGAGATTATCGGTTACGGCTTGAAAAGTCGCAGTTGCCACAGTGTTGCCAAAGACATCATGCGCCCATGTCACCGTCGCAGTAGGTGTTACCGCAACATCGCTTGAAATTATTCGAAGAAAACGGCTTTCGCGCGGGTGAAGCATCAATCGGTGCGGCTCAAGGCGCACCGGTTCCCGGTAGGTATAGGTCGTCTTGTGATGGACTCTGAGCCTGTTCAAAGGGTGCTCAATCATCTTTGGGTTGGGACCGTGCCATTCGAAGGCGTCGCGCCTCTTTTCCTATATGCCAACTAAGTCACATGCGGACAGCGAATCGAGAAGAAAAAGAAACTGATTGCCCGGCCTTCCGCCTTTGACATGGTGATCGACCGGACGCTGATTATCGGTTCCGGACGACGTGTGCTACGCGAGGAGTTGGGGACGGGGAGAGGGACGATTGCGCCTTGCCAGGCCATTCGATACGGAGAAGGGACGACTCTAATCGCTCAGCTGACGAAGAATGAGAACGACGGCAACGGCGACCAATGTAGCCCAAAATAGTGCTTTTCGTATATCGATCGCTGGCTTTCGACTCTCATTGCGCGAAGAAGTGGTTTTCGTCAAAGTTTGCGAACCTGGCTGGCCGTCTGGCAGGTGCTCTACCAATCGGCCGGCGATCAATTGCAGGTCCGATTTCTTCCAGTTGCCTCCTGGCAGCCTGCCGATTATCGCCGCCAAGGTTTTTGACGCGGCCTCCTTCGATAGCTCCGACAGGCGAGACGCCTCGCTCCAGGGGTTAAGCTCTAACCGCGCCATGGCGGAAAGCACGGTGAGTTGTTGCCCGTTTGCCTCTTCGCCGATGAATGCGAATAGAAAGTCGTTAAAGCTAGAATGACCGAGCGTGTATTCCGAACGGAGCGCCATGTGAATTTTCCTTGCTGATGACAGCCTGCTGCGCAAGCGGTGAAATTTGCCGGTGTACTCTCATATCAGTCCGCCTTCACTTTAGTTCCGCGGGCCGTATTTGCCGCTTCCGCAGCATGCTCCGCTTTGAGATAGTCGCCATAAAACTGGCCATCCTTGGTGACATGGGACACGCCGCCGGTGCGGGTGACCTCAATCCGAGGCGACATCTCGAGATCGGCCCTTTCCATATCGGTTCTGTCCAGCTTCGCCCGCAGTACGCTTGCGGCTGCATGCGGCGCGGCCACATTCCTACTATTCTCGTCGTTCACGATGTCCCCTTTCCGAGCGCGCGCCGCTTACCGGCGATAACCGGCGTTTTCGCCATTTTTGATTTCCACTGGAGCCTTAACTTGTGGCACGGACCTCCAATATTTCCGGAATGTAATGCCGCAGCATGTTTTCTATGCCCATTTTCAATGTGGCGGTTGAGCTCGGGCACCCGGCGCATGCGCCGCGCATTTCCAAGTAGACGATGCCCCGATCGAAACCGTGGAAGGTGATGTCGCCACCGTCCTGCGCAACGGCGGGCCGAACACGCGTCTCAAGAAGTTCCTTGATTTGAGTGACGACTTCGTCGTCTTCTTCATCACTTTCGGCCGGAGCCGGCGTTGCTTCTTCGTTCATGACCGGATCGCCAGCAGTGAAATGCTCCATGATCGCGCCCAGAATAGCCGGCTTCATGACGTACCAATCCTGATCGGCGGACTTGGTTATCGTGATAAAATCATGCCCGAAAAATACTGCCACAATACCGTCTACGCCAAATAAGCGCTCGGCAAGCGGCGAACGGCCAGCGGCTTTCTCCAAGCCTCTAAAATCCGCAGTACCGGTTTCAAGGACCGTTTGCCCCGGCAAAAACTTTAACGTTGCGGGGTTTGGCGTCTGTTCCGTCTGAATAAACACGCGCGCACTCCTTCATTCACACTATTAGGTGGGCGACAATACAGAGCTTATCAAGCGCAAAGCAGAGTGGAGAGCCGCTTTACCGAGGGAAAGTTAAACGAATGTGTATCCGTCCATTGAAACCCTTGCGCATAGTTGGTCTCTAAATTTCACCACCATATTCCGGCAGCGCGACCAGGCTCGTCCAAGC
>JAJFJB010000021.1 GCA_021774435.1 Alphaproteobacteria bacterium | reverse complement strand
AAATACGAATGCGCCGACGATTATGATCGCGGAAAAAGGGGCTGCGATGATCCGCGAGGACAACGAAGCCTGAGGAGTTCGGAAGATCCGAGGATCACCCAGCCATGCTCTCGATCTGCTCACCTGCCCGCGTAACGAAATAGGGCACGCCGCCTTCTAAGGTCGTGCGCTGCATGTGGCGCTCGTAGGTTTCATCATCGAAAGGCTGTGCGCGGTGCTGGGTGCAGCGATTGTCCCATAGGATTGCATCGCCGGCCCGCCAGCGATGGGTGTAAGTGAATTCTGGTTTCACGGCGTGCGACGTCAGTTCATCGATCAGCGGCTCGCCTTCATCTTTCGGGATGCCTTCGATTTCCACGGCCCAGCGGCCGATGAACAACGCGGTGCGACCGGTTTCCGGATGGGTCCGCGTGATGGGATGCCACACATCGGGGCGGTCTCGTTCTTCGGCGTTTGTAAGGGGCGGTAGGTTAGGATAATTGACACTGTGGCGTTCGGCGCGGCTAAATCGGCCCCGGCGGCCATCGATTCTGTCGCGTACCTCTTGCGGGAGCGCTTCATAAGCCTTGTACGTGTTGGCGAAGGACGTGTCGCCTTGATCCGGCGGCACTTTCAGCGCGTGCAGGAGCGAACCCATATTGGGCAATTTCTTATCCTCACCATCGCTATGCCAGCCCCAACCGGCGCGGCGCAGGCCAATCGGCGTGCCGTTCCGTTTGATATTCGACACCACCATGATTTCGGGGTGGTCGGGATGGTTCGTTGGAACGTCATGCCCGATGCCGGGCATAATATGGAGAGCACCGAACCGCCGCGTGAACGCGACATGCTGCGCCGGTGACCAGACGACGTTCCGGAACAGCAGAATGCAGTGTTGCAGCCAGAGCTGCCGAAATTCCGCAATCGTTTCGTCGTCGAGAGGGCCCGCCAGATCGACGCCAAGAATTTCGGCCCCAAGCGCGTCGCTGAGAGAACGGGTTTCTATGGCCATGGCAGCGGACCCTCCGGTTTTCCTACTTCTTCAACTGCCTCGCGATGGCTTCAGGAGTCGCTTCCCCCGTGAAATAGAAGAACTCCTCGTCCCATTCCAGGGGGAGATCCTCGAGGATTCCGGGTTCTTTCGCTGTTACGGCAAAGTCGAGTGCTGCGCGCAGAATTTTCGTCTGCATCGCTTGATCCTTGGCGCGGCCGAATGTGTTGCCCATCGGAAAGTTCACAAACAGGCTACGCGGTGGCCGAACCAAGGCTGTGATGTCACGTCCCGTAGAAACGGTGACGGTGGGAATGCCGGTTTCTTCTACAACTCGTGCAACCAGACCCACGGTCTGGTGATCGAGCGGTCAAGCCGGTATGGCGATGAGGAGATCAACCCCATCCGAGACGAGTTCGTCGGCGAAGGCCGGGGCTGATTCACCGATGATTTTACTGCGGTTGTAGGTCCGGCCCATGAAGCCGCTCCAATGCCGCGGTGCGACGGCGCCGATTTCGCCGGCTTCCGCCAGTTCGTGCAGTCGATCGATGGGCATCAGGCAATTTAGATCGAGATCCGCGTCGGTATGATCGTAATAGCTGTCATGGATCTGGTATTCGTCCGATGGGACCGACGGGTCGATGGCATCGACTCGGTGATCGTTCCGCGCATCCGGATCGAAGGGCATGGTCGCGCAATGCGAAATGCCTCCGCTGACCAGCATGGCCACCATGCACTCCGATAAAGGCTTTGTCAGCGGTGTCCAGGGCGCGGTCGGATTTTCGCTCCATTTATAGGGCGGGAACCCCATGGACCCGTATTTGTCGTTCAGGGCATCGACATAGCGGATTGGTTCCATTGCCGGTCGCCTCCTTTGCTTGATGTTCGTGTGTGAAGGCATGTTAGGGCGGTGTGGGGAAAGGCGCAATTATCGCGCGCATCACCGCGCCAGATAGCCGCCGTCAATCACCAGTTCCGAACCGGTCACGAATTTCGCGGCGTCGCTGGCCAGATAGACGATACCTTCCGCGATATCTCTAGCGGTACCGAGTTCGGCCATGGGAACGTTGTATTCGATGAATTCCCGGAACCAGGGACCGCGATGCTGGATCGCGCCGGCAAGCAGGTCTGTGTCGATAAAGCCGGGATGGATCGAGTTGATGCGCACGCGCGGTTCCTTGTTGGCGCATTCCAGCGCAGCGGTTTTGGTCAGCAGTTTTACGCCGCCCTTCGCCGCGCAATAATTACCGGAGGTGGGAATGCCGATTTTCCCGGCGATGGAAGAAATGTTGATGATCGAACCGCCATCGCCTTTGCGCATGGCGCGGATGCCGTGTTTGACGCCTAGGAAGACACCATCGAGGCATATCGTGGTGCAGTGCCGCCAGGTTTCCAACTCCATGTCCTCGATCCGGACGCCAGCGCCTGGAATTCCCGCATTGTTGACCAGAATATCGAGATGGCCTGTGTCCTCCATGATCGCCTCTACGGCCTTTTCCCAGGCCGTTTCCTGGGTGACGTCCAAGGGCAGAAAGTTCGCGTTGCCGTCTTCGCTAGCGATGTCCTGTGCCGCTTTTTCGCCTTCGATCTCCCGGATATCGCTGAGGTACACGGTTGCGCCCTCTTTTGCCATCAATTGCGCTGTTGCCTGTCCGATTCCGGATGCCGCGCCCGTGATCAGTGCCGCTTTGCCTTCGAGCCGTCCCATTGCTTGCTCCCAAAATGTAGATACCGTTACGGTGGACGAATGATAGCGTGGATTATCGAGCGTCGCAGGGGCGATCACCGTCATGACAGAAAATTGGAATCTCACCGGGACGTATTTTGAGGCCTGCAATTGCAGCGTCCCCTGTCCCTGCATATTCAAGAGTCCGCCAACGGACGGTATCTGTACCGTTATGATTGGCTGGCATATCGATAGTGGGCAATTCGGCGATACAATTCTCGACGGGCTCAATGTTGTGCATATGGTTCATGTCCCTGGTTTGATGGTCGATGGCGGTTGGCGACTGGCGCGCTATATCGACGACCGTGGCGATGACGCACAGCAAAAGGCGCTCTCGGCGATATTTTCGGGTGATGCCGGGGGACCCATGGCCATCGCTCGCCATCTTGTCGAAGAGGTCGTCGGTGAACGCCATGTCGGCATCACGTATCGCGCCGAGGGCCGTTCGAAAAGCCTTGCCATCCCCGATATCGCCGACATGGAAATGAGCGATATCGAGGGTAAGGAAGCCGGTCCCGTCAAGATCGTCAACTCGCCGATGGGCGTGGTGTCGCGAGTGGCCAAGACCGTTTCTCGTTCTTCCGTCTTACACTACAGCGATTACGATATGCATTGGGAAATTTCAGACAAGAACGGTTACCATTCGCCGTTCGATTACGCTGGTCCTTGAGGTGTAAACTGCAGAAACGGCAATGGATTCCTGGCCTAGATCCCTTTAAAATGACCGGATGACGGACGAGACCCAAACCAGCCCAACCGCCATCGACTTTCGTGATCTTTTTCGTGATTTGCGCGCCACCTTGAAGGCAGGCGAGCAAGATACGCAGCAGTCGCTGCAATCGATTGTCGCGTTGCTTGCGTCGCATTTCGGTTCCAACGTTTGTTCCCTTTATCAGCGCGACCCTGCGAGTGGCGAACTGTTCTTGCGGGCCACCATGGGACTGCGCGCCGAAGCGGTCGGCCGCACGGTTCTGAAGGTTGGAGAGGGTCTGGTCGGGACAGTCGCGGAAACGCGCCAGCCTTTGGCGCTTGAGTTCGCCCAAGAAGATAAGCGCTTCATTTTCCGTCCCGAAACCGGTGAGGAGATTTATCAATCCTTACTGGCTGTTCCCTTGATCCGTGCTCAGTCGCTTCTGGGTGTTCTCGTCGTTCAACATCGCGAGCCGCGGGCCTACAGCGAAGAAGAAGTCGAAGACTTTGAGACCGTCGCACAATTCCTATCGGAAATGCTGCACCAGGTTTCCGGCGGTACGTTCTTGCGGGAAAACACCAACGCCCGCGGCGCGGTCCGGCTATCCGCCGTTCCTCTCAGTCCCGGACTGTCGGTTGGTAAGGTGAGATTTCACCTCAAAGAGACCGTTATCCGACGTTGGCGCGTATCGGACCCGGTACCGGAACTTCGCCGACTGGAAACCGCACTGCTACAGTTGGAACTCTCGCTTGAGACGTTAATCCAGAAACCGGACGCCGTTGCCGACACGGAAATGACCGAACTGCTTGAAGCGGATTTGATGTTGGCGCGCGACAAGGGCTGGCGAGAACGCCTGCATACCGCAATCGGTACAGGATTATCCGCGGAAGCCGCAGTGCAAAACGTGCGTGAAGATCTCGAAGCCCGTATGAAAGCGGTCAGCAATGACTATATACGCGCTCGGCTACAGGATCTTGATGATCTCAGCTATCGATTGCTGACGACCCTGACCGGTGAGGCGCAGCACGATCTGTCCGAGACGCTGTCGCCGGATACCATTCTCGTTTGCCGGTCATTGGGGACGGCGGAACTACTGCGGGCTGGTAAAGGAAGCATGTCTGGGCTGATGGTGGTCGATGCGACTCCGTCATCGCACCTGGCGATCATTGCCAGTTCCCTTAACATTCCAGCCCTTGGCCAGGCGCCGGACTCACTGACTGCTTTGAATGATGGCGACACCGTTATTTTGGATGCTGTTAACGGGCAACTGATTGCGCGTCCTACAGCGTCCGTTCTGGAGCGTTACAAGGCGCATATCTCGGCACGCGAGTCCGCGAATCCTAAAATCACTTCAGATATTGTCGAGCCGTGCGAAAGCCGCGACGGCGTGAAAGTGCAGGTTATGGCCAATGCCGGGTTATTACTCGATCTTGAAGAGGTGGATCGCGTGGAAGCCGATGGTATTGGGCTCTATCGAACGGAAATGATGTTCCTGATCCGGTCGGAGCTACCCAGTCTCGAAGAACAAACCCAACTCTATCGGCGTATCTTCGACCGTATGGGCGACAGGCCCGTCGTCTTTCGTACCTTGGATGTCGGCTCCGATAAGAAACTGCCTTATTTGATCGAACATCAGCGTGAAGCCAACCCAGCGCTCGGATGGCGGGCGATCCGTCTCGGTCTCGATCAGCCTGATTTGTTGCGCGACCAGTTGCGGGCTCTGCTTAACGCAGCGGATGGCCGTCCACTGCGAGTCATGTTTCCTATGATTAGCGAAGTCGAAGAGTTGGAAGCGGCCCGGTCGCTGTTCGATACGATCCTGGACGAGCACGTTGCCGGTGGCGGCATTGCGCCGGCAAAACTCGAAATCGGGATCATGATAGAGGTGCCGGCATTGCTCTGGGATATTGAGAG
>JAJFJB010000003.1 GCA_021774435.1 Alphaproteobacteria bacterium | reverse complement strand
CACCTCGGCCTTCAAGCAGGCCTCGTAAAGGGTATTTCATCGCGGCGCGGAATCTCGTTATGATTAGACACTCTTAAATTGTTGCAGGCAAAAAATGCGCATTCATGTCGATTCCGAGAAGTGCCAAGGGCACAACCGCTGTAAGGCTTTGGCACCCGATTTGTTCGAGCTCGACGATTTTGGTTATGCGAGCGCGGCGGCCGACGGGTCGGTTGCGCCGGGCATGGAGGAAAAGGCGCGTTTAGCGGTCAACAATTGTCCTGAATTCGCGATCGAGATTGTCGAAGAATAGGGAGCGGTGCCATGACTGATGAAAAATGTCCGGTACAAGATTGGGCCACGGACTATGATATTTTCGATGAAGACTATGTGAAGGAACCGGGCCCTGTGTGGGACGACCTTCGAGCACGGTGCCCCGTTGCCCATACCACGCGGTGGGGCGGTTCCTTCATGGCGACCCGCTATGAAGATGTGCAGCAAGCGGTGCGCATGGTGCCGGAATTGTCGAGCCGCTCGCCGACCATCATTCCGCCGACGGGCGAACTGCGTGAAGAGATGATTGCGGAGGTCAAGGCCTATGGGTCCGAGAACCCGCCAATCACCGCCGATCCGCCGGAGCACAAACCCTATAAGCAGCTTATCCTGCCGTTCTTCACGCCGAAGGCGACAGAGACTTACATTAAATTTACGCAAGAGCTCTGCCACGAACTGATCGACCGCATCATCGACAAGGGCCAATGCGATGCCGCGGCAGATTATGCGCAACAGATACCGCCCCGGGTGATCGCTCGTATTCTGGGTATCGATCCGTCGCGCGGCGACGAATTCACCGAATGGACGCAAGGCGTCCTGGAACTCGGACAAACACATCCCGAATTGCGGATGAAATACCGCCGAATCATCCGCGAGTTCTTTGGGGAACTCGTTGCGCATCGACGTAAAAAACCCGGAGACGACGTGGTCTCGACACTGCTTGAGGCCGAAGTCGAAGGCGAGAAGCTCAGTGACCACAGTATCGTTGGCATCTGCAACTTGCTGCTGGTCGCCGGCATCGATACGACATGGAGTTCGATTGGCGCATCCTTGTGGCATTTTGCGGGGACTCCCGATGACCGCCGCAGGATGGCCAATGAACCGGATCTCTTCCCGACAGCGATTGAGGAGCTTTTGCGCTTCTATGGCCCGGTTATGATGGGGCGAAAGATCCTTGAGCCGGTAAAGCTCGGTGGAACCGAACTGACGCCGGGTGAGAAGCTAATCCTCAACTTCCCCGCTGCGAACCGCGATCCGGAAGTATTCGATCGCGCCGACGAGGTCGTGCTCGACCGCGAGCGCAACCGGCACGTGGCGTTTGGTATCGGTATTCATCGTTGTGCCGGTTCAAATTTAGCGCGGATGGAAATGGATGTGGCACTTCGTGCCTGGTTCGAGCGCATTCCGGAGTTCGAACTCTCCGATCCCGATGCCGTTACCTGGGCTGGTGGGCAGGTGAGGGGACCGCGCAGCGTCCCGGTTCGCTATTAGAGCTTAGCGAAAATATACTGCTTGCCGGTCTTCATTGACCGGTCTGTGGTAGGCGAGCGCATCTGGGTCTAGGTCGGTACGCGGCATGGGCTCGTGTTCGAACTTTCCGGTGCGGTTACGCCCTCTTATCAGGCTGGCGCTGTCAGCGTCGGAGGCCGTTTGATAAACGTCGCCCGCGATGTAGCGAAACACGCAGCCGACGCGGCGTGTATCCGACATGTTCGGTGCGGAAGCATGCGTCATGTTGACGTGGAATAACGCAAACTCTCCCGGTTCCAGCTCAACATTGACCGCCGCGATTTCGTCGATCCCCTCGCTGATGGTTTGTCCCCGGGACAGCAGGTTGTTGGCGTCTGCGATATCGTTGTGGGCGCTTCGTCATCGGCCCATGCCCTCTTGCTTCATCTCCAAACCGGTTGATGTGGGTGTCGATCTTTTCCTCATTTTGTGCCGCGATTTCCGGGGAAGCCACGCGCAGTGGGAAATGACAACCGTTTCGCCGGTAGTCTTTCAGCGCCGCTTCGCTCAGTCTTTTCGGCATGGGGTCAAGCTTGCATCAATTCGATGCTTACGCCATCCGGGGCGCCGACGTAGCACAGCAGCAAGCCATTCGAGTCTTTCAGTTCCACGGGAAACGTGACGCCTTTGGCGCGCAATTCATCGCAGAAGGCGCGCAGGTCGCCGTTGTACATGAACCCGAAATGGTCGGTGCCCCATTCATTGTGGCTGGAATAATCGGCATATTGCTGCACGCCCTTCGGGTCGCTAGGTTCTTCGCCCGGCCGCTTGCCGCGAATGATGATTGTCTTGCCGCCGATCTCGACAAAAATCTGCGGCGCACCGCGTGATACGCTTTCGCGCTTAATGACGGCCCCGAACATTTTTTCGTACCATTGCGCCGACGCCTTGGGGTTTTGGCTGATGATATGGACGTGGTCGAACTCGAATGCTGGATTGCTCAAGGCCTCATCTCCCTCGGTTTCTAGTGGCCATCATGATGCAATAGCCGGCGACATAGAACAAATCGATGTGCTCTTGAGGCGACATGGCGTCGGGACCAACCTCAGCCTGCAATCCATTGCGGTCGGACGCAGTGGGCCGGGGGCTTCAGTTTGGATTGGCTTTCTAGGGTTACGTCTAACCGGTAGAGTGTTGATCACCCGAGAATTTTGGCTCTCGTCAGGTGGTTTGTGCGCTGCAGCCTTGGGGCAGAAGAGTAAGAGATATGATTTTCGAGTACGCCCCCAGTCAGGTCGCCACGATCTTTGCAATTTTTTTGTTGGCGGCAACGGCGAAAGGCGTGACGGGGCTTGGGTTTTCAACCATGTGCCTGCCGTTCCTCGCGGTGACGGTTGGGCTGAAGGAGGCTTTGCCGCTGTTGATCATACCGTCGATCGCCACAAATTTGATGGTGATGCGGGGGGTAGGGCGCTTCGGCGAGACCCTCAAACGGTTTTGGTTGATGCTAGCCGTTACTGTGCCGGGATTGTTGCTCGGCCTCTGGATACTGGCATCGGTGGACGGACAGCAAGCGGGCGCCATACTGGGGGCCGTGTTGTTGGTCTGGTGCCTGTTCGCCTACGCCAACCCGGATATGCGGCTACCTGAAAGGTGGGAGCGACCGATTGCCCCGATTAGCGGGTTTCTTACAGGTGCGGTCAACGGAGTTACCGGAAGCCAGGTCATGCCGGTCATGCCCTATCTGATGGCGCTGCATCTCGACCGGAACCTCTTTATCCAGGCGATCAACTGCTCCTTTACGCTCTCCAGTTTGGTTATGGCCGCAGGGCTAAACCGCATGGGGCTGTTCACGACGGACGCGATAATTGTGTCTGTCATCGGTACCGTACTGGCGTTTACAGGAATTCGCCTCGGTGAACGAATCCGCAACCGTCTCTCATCTGATGCCTTTCGCCTCGCTTTGTTAGCAATGCTGGCTCTGATGGGGGGTAGCTTGATGGTCCGGACCTTTTAAACCCCGGTGACCGCGTTTGATGGAATGCAAACTATTTCCGATACGCTTCATCGAAGGCTTGAATGTTACTGCAAATGTTGCTGTCCAAATTGGCTGATCTCCGTAATCCGCGACGCGGTAGCCGCAGCGTACCTCCGGATAGTCGTCCCAGGGCGCGCGGTGCTGGGTGCGGCGGTTATCCCATAAGGCAACGGAAGAGAGGTCTCGAATGCCAGGGCGCGGCCGTTACCATGTGCCTGGCACCGCAACACATCTGCAGCCCATTTAACGCAGGCCGTTTCTAAAGATTTTATCGTCGCTTCAATCGCATCTGTATGGGACCGGTACCCCGCTGATGTATGAATTGATCGAAATATTCGTTGCCAGAGTTCTCTACTTCGCTCACCGGTCCGCACCAGATAATTTTGCCATCGTATATCATGGCGATGCGGTCGGCGATTGTCTTCGCCCCGTCCATGTCGCTCGTTACCGAGATTGTCGTGGCACCAATCGTTTCCGTATTGCGCTTAATAAGTTGGTTGATGTTATTCGTCATGATGGGGTCGAGCCCCGCCGTCGGTTCATCAAGCAGCAGGATTTCC
>JAJFJB010000200.1 GCA_021774435.1 Alphaproteobacteria bacterium | reverse complement strand
CGAACGCGTCCCTCGGCCTTGCGCAACAGAACCGGGATACGGTCGGCAGCGACGGCGATATAGGCATAGTCGACGGGCTCCGGAGTCTCGGCGAGCGATGCGTAGGCGTTTAGACCGGCGACAGTTTTGGCGGTTGGATGGATCGGGTAGATAGCGCCTGCAAATTCAGTTTCCCGCAATCGGTCGATAAAGGTGTTGCCGATACTGACGCCCGTGGAAGATGCGCCAAGCACGGCGATCGTTTTTGGTTCGAATAGCGGCTTGAAGAGGGCACAGGGATCGCTGATATGGTCGCTCGCGATTGGTGATATGGTTTCTACCAAAATAAATCGGGCATCGACTGCGACGGCGCCTTTGGATGAAACGATTAGCGGATTGATGTCGAGTTCGTCGATCGTCTCGCCATGCGCGGTCAGGAGTCCGTCCGCACCGCCGATACTCAATAACGCATCGACGATGCTGTCCTCGGATACGGCATCTTGGCCCCTGGCTCCGGCGAGGAGGGCGTAGCCGCGTAATTCGCGCAACATCGCTCGGGCATCGATTTCGGTGATCGGGCACAAACGAAACGTAACGTCGGCGAAGACTTCGACGAAGATACCGCCAAGGCCGACCATGATCATGGGACCGAACTGGGGATCGCGAACAGCGCCAATGACAATTTCCTGACCCGGCGGCGCCATTTCCTCTATCAGAAAACCGTCCCTTTTGCTTTCGCGGATTATCGGCGTCTCAAGCATTGCCCCGATGGCATGGCTGATTTCTTCAATCGACGTCAGCCCAACTGCGACCCCGCCGGCATCGGACTTGTGCAAGATATCCGGCGACATAACCTTGAGGACTACCGGCATCGTGAGTGAGCCAACCGCACTTTCGATATTCTCAATGTCGGTGACAACGACGGATTTCGGAACCGCCAGCCCATACTCAGCAAGGATTTGCTTGCCGGCGGCTTCGTCAAGGGACGTTCTGCCATTGGCTAATGCCTCGGCGATAAGTTTTGCGGTGTTCATTCGCCGTTCGCTGCCCTGCTCGTAAAATTAGTAACTCGTCGGCCAGGTGCGCATCAGATGCTTGCCGACGCCATTCGTCATCCGCAGCCGATGGACGTCGAGCATCCGGATCAGGAAATCGCGCGTCTCCGACGGCTTGATGACATCATGCACGCTGTAGATCGAGGCCATATCCCAGATCTCGGTATCTTTTTGCACATCGGCAAAGGCTTCTTCAAACCCTTCATCGCCTTCTTCAAGGCCATGCACGATCATGGTCGCGAAGCGTGGGTCCATGAAGCTTACCTCGCCGGTCGGCCAGGCCGCGAGCGTGTCGGAATGCCGGCCGCCGCCCATGCAAACATACGCGCGCCCATAGCTCTTGCGCAGGATGATTGCGACTCGGGGTACGGTGACCAAGGTCATCGCATTCATGAAATTCATGATCCGGCCCGGTGCCCGCATCCGTTCGGCATCGGTGCCGATGGCAAAGCCCGGCGTGTCGACAAGCTGGACAATCGGAATATTGAACGAGTCGCACATGACCAGGAAATCGACAATTTTCTCGCAGGCCTGCGTGTCGAGCGCACCGCCGCGATGCTGCGGGTTGTTCGTGATGACGCCGACACTCTTGCCGTCGAGCCTGGCGAGTGCGGTGATTGCCGGTTTTCCGAATCGTGCCTTGAGCTCGAAGATGCTGCCTTGGTCGAAGATCGTGTCGACGACTTTTCGCATGTTGTAGACCTGCGTGCGCTTCGGCGGCAGGATCTTGTGCAGATCCGCCATGCCATCTCCCGACCCCGGTGTCACTGCACGCACGGGTGGCGCTTCCTTATTGTGACTCGGCAGATAGCTCAGGAAAGTACGGATCGCATCGAGCGCTTCTTCGTCTGTGTCGACGATCATGTCGATTTGACCGGTGGTTTCCGCGTGCAGCTTCCAGCCGCCCAACTCCTCTAGGTCGACGGCCTGTCCAATGGCGCGGCTAACGAGGCGGGGGCTCGACACCGCCATGGTCGATCCACGGCGCATGACCGCAAAATCGGAACAGCAAGCCAGCCAGGCGGATGAGCCGAACGAGAAACCCAGCGCTGCCGCGACCCAAGGCGTATCGCGCATCCGTTGAAATTGGGAGATATCGTTACCGAGCAGGGCGCCCATGCCCCGCGACCCCATGGCATCGGGTAAGCGTGCGCCCGTCGATTCGCCGACGAAGACGATTGGCATGCCGCGTTCCGTGCCGGTTCGCTTGACCTGTCCGACCTTCTTACTGTTGGTCGCGCTGGTCGATGAGCCTTTAACGGTGAAATCGTTCACGACGAGCGAGATATCGCGGTCGTCTATCTTGGCGTAGCCGGTGATTTTACCATCGGTTGGCGTCGCATCGTGATCCTGTGGATAGATGCCCGAGGTGCCGAGTAGACCGGTTTCGAAGAAACTATCTTCGTCGACGAGATGATCGATCCTTTCGCGGGCGTTCAGCTCACCTGTATTGCGCCGCCGTGCGAGCTTCTTCTCGCCTCCCATCGCCAGCGCCTTGCGCCGCCGTTCTTCGAGCTCCGCTATTTTCGCGTCGATATCGGTTAGGTCGTCGGTCATTGTTTACCGCGAAGTGAACACTTCGCCCCCTATCCCAATCTTCCCCCGCAAGGGGGGAAGGGGTTATGTCAGTCGATCCATTCTAGTCTCCTCCTTGTTGATGGGGGAGGGTTAAGGTGGGGTGTTCTCGTGCACCGCCACGTTTTTAATCCAAGGCCTTCCTTAAACGACGTTGCGGCTCCGAAAATCAGCGATCTGTTCCGCGCTATAGCCGAACCGTTCCAGAACTTCATCGCTATGCTCGCCCCGTTCAGGCGCGGCCATAGCGATTTGGCTTGGCGTCCGTGTCAAAACGACGGGCTGTGTGTTGACCTCAAGCGGTCCCAGCGCTGCGGACTCCGCTGTCCCGGTGACGCCCAACTGTTGAACATGTGCATCGCCATATACTTGATCGATGCTGTAGATTGGTCCGCAGGGCACGCTGGCCTCGGCGAGCAATTCGATCCAGTGCGCGCTGCTCTTCAACTTCGTATGCTTGGCAATCTCTTCGTTCAGCGCATCGCGGTTTTTCGACCGCGCGTCCGGTGTCGCATAGTCCGGGTCCTCGGTCCATTCCTCGGTTCCAAGCGCCTCGCAAAAGCGCCTAAAGATCACCTGACCCGCGGCCGCGATGTTAATGTGGCCATCGCTGGTTTCGAAGACACCTTGTGGGATTACCGTCGGGTGATTGTTGCCGGCTTGTGGTGGCACTTCCTTGTCGATCAACCACCGCGCCCCTTGAAAATCGAGCATGAAAATTTGCGCCTGCAGCAGCGACGAATGCACCCATTGACCTTCGCCCGATTTCTGTCGTTCGTAGAGGGCGACCATGATGCCGTGCGCCAGGAACATGCCCGCGCACAGATCGTCAATCGGAATGCCGACTCTCATCGGTCCCTGACCGGGCACGCCTGTGATCGACATCAGGCCGCCCATACCCTGGGCAATCTGGTCGAAGCCAGGCCGGTCACGGTACGGCCCCTGTTGTCCGAAGCCGGAAATACTGCCGTAGATCAGGCGCGGATTAAGCTCCTTCAACGTATCGTAATCGATGCCGAGACGATGCTTCACGCCGGGCCGGTAATTCTCGATTACGACGTCGGCGTCCTTCACCATGCGCTTTAAAATATCGACGGCTTCGGGGTCTTTCAGGTTGAGGGTCACGCTTCGCTTGTTGCGCTGCAGGTTCTGAAAGTCCGAACCTTGTCGCGCGCTGCCCATGACGTCGCCGCCTTCAATGGCCTCCGGTATTTCCACCTTGATGACGTCGGCGCCCCAATCGGCGAGTTGACGTACGGCGGTTGGTCCGGCACGCGCGCGTGTCAGATCGAGGACCGTGATATCCGAAAGAGCCGTAGAGGCCGGATTGTGCGCCATGGGGCATCTCCTTTACTGTTCTTAGCCGTGTTCGACTGGAGCAACTCAGCAGACGTCGGAAATGCCATGGGTGCGCCGACGACCACGTGAATTTGTCCCTACCTTATTGATAGGGATCGGAATCGCAAAATCAGTCGAACCCGAAATATCGAGTCCAACTGATTTTACCCGATCTAGTAGAACAATTGCGGCAGGAACAGCGCGATCTGTGGGAACATGACGAGAAGGCCGATCATGACAAACATCGTGATAACGAACGGAGATGCGCCGATGATGACGTCGTTCATGGTGCCTCCATCGCGGACACCATGGACAATGTAAAGATTGACACCCACAGGCGGTGTGATCAGAGCCGTCTCGAGCAGAATCGTGATCAGGATGCCGAGCCAGACCGGATCGAATCCCATGCCAATCAGAATTGGCGCGATCAACGGAGTCGTCGTGATCAGCATCGACAAGGTTTCCATGAAGCAGCCGATGATAATGTAGAAGGCAATAACCACCCAAAGAGTCTGCATGGGAGAGACGCCGAGTCCTTCGATCACGGCGAGCAGCTTGGCGGTCATGCCGACGGCGGCAAGAACGAAGTTCAAAAATAGTGCGGCGAAGATGATTAGCATGACCATCGCCGTGGTGCGCAAGGTGCCTTCGATCGCTTCGCGCAACATATTCAAATTCAGTGATCCGAACGCCGCAGCCAAGGCAAGCGCGGCAACAACGCCAACTGACGCGGCTTCGGTCGGCGTCGCGAAGCCTGCATAGATCGAGCCGACAACGACGACAAAAATGCCGAGTGGCGGCAACAAGTGCGGCAGTGATTTCCAGCGCAAATCCCAGCTTGTTTCTACCGCCGTCCCGCCCCATTCGCGCCGGAACAGAACCGCGATCAACACGGTGAGCATGAACAGGCTGGCAAGGATGAAACCGGGAATGAAACCGGCGAGATAGAGTTGCGGGACCGACGTGTCGGTAAGCAGCCCATAGATGATCAAATTAATGGACGGTGGAATCAGGATGCCCAGCGTTCCGCCAGCGGCAAGCGTGCCAAGAAACAGGGGTTCATTGTAGCCGCGGCGCGCAATTTCGGGATAGGCGACCGTTCCGACGGTTGCTGCCGTTGCAACGCTCGATCCGGAGGATGCGGCGAAAATCGCGCAGGACCCAATATTCGAATGCATGGTGCCGCCGGGAAGCCAGGACAGCCACTGTACCATGGCGCCGTACATGCGTTCGGCGATGCCGGCGCGCAACAGTATCTCACCGAGCATAATGAAGAGAGGGATGGCGACGAGGACGTATTCAATCGCGTTTTGCCAAACGATTTCGCCAAGTGCGAGATGCAATGGCATTGGCGAATAAAAATTTTCCAGGATCAGGCCGAGCCAACCCAGCGCAGCAGCTACCGGCACGCTTAGCGCCAGCAGCGATAACAGTACAACTCCGGTCCAACCCAACATGCTCAGTTACCCTCTTTATCTTTGGACATTGCATGCTCGCGTTCGATTTCAGCAAGCGCGTGCTCGCGTTCCTCTTCTACTTCCTCTTCAATGCCTCGCGGACCGACCAATTCTGCAATTCGGTCCCAATCCCGGCTGAACGCGGCCGAGATGATCCTGAGAAGCATGACGATGAATACAAAGAAAAAGAACACCATGCCGGCAAACCAGAATCCTTGCGGCAAGGCGAGGGGCGTTACCAAAGGCGTAATGGAAACGGATGAATTCTCAAAACTGTTCCACCAAACGTCAAAAGCACGCTCAGCCATAAGCAGGAGAAATCCACCAAGCAGCAGGAAACCCATGATATCAAGGAATAACCGGACCGCTCGCGGCAATCTCAAATACAAGGCGTCGATTCGAACGTGCGCTCGATGAATCGTTGCGAACGCAAAGGCGAATGATGTCGAGATTGCAAAAATGTATCCGGCGATTTCGTCCGCGCCACCGAAAGAAAAGTTCGCGAATTTTCGGAGAAGTACTTCGAGCGTCGTCATGACGGCGGCAAATATCAACAATCCGCCGCCAATCCAGACGACAATTCGAGACATTTTCTCCGTCGTTTGGAGAAGTCGGTCGAGCATATTACCTATGGGGGCTGTTGCCTATCGCACACGAACGCCGTTCCCGAAGGAACGGCGTTCGCCGCGAAAGACACGTTGGTCTTACTTGATAGCTTTTACGCCAACCACACTAGATGCTGTCGCATTCCAGTCTTTGATGCAATCCGCGCTGCAACGTGCTGCCCATTTTTTGAGGACAAAGTCACGCAGGACGCGTTCGCGTTCCTTGACGTCGGAAGCCGAAGGTTGCGTCAGCTTGACTGTGCCCGGCGTACCCTTGCCGCAGGGGCCACTACCCGACAGACAATTGAGGGCTTCTTCGTCTTCTTTCTGCGCGTTGGCCCACTGACTTTCGGTCAGTTCGTCATACTGCTTTTGGAGGAACGCCTGTGTTTCCGGGTTCAGCTTTTTCCACATCTTGTTGCTCATCGCGATAAAGCCGAGACCCGCACCAACCGGCATCACCATGGCGTGGGTGATAACTTCATGCCATTTCGCTTGATAAGCGGGCATGGACCCTGTGATGCCGCAGTCCGCAACGCCTTTTTGCAGAGCCGGAACGACTTCCGCGAAGGCGATTGTGACACTCGTGCCGCCGACACCTTCGACGAAATCACCAAGCGTGGTGCTGTAGACGCGGATCTTCTTGCCCTTAAGGTCGGTGACCTTGTTGATCGGCTGGTTGCACCAGATGAACTGGCTCGGCCAGCGGAAAGTGCCGAGATAATGTGCATTGAAGACCTTGTCGAAGCGCTTGCGGATAACGGGCTCGTAAGCCTTGACGACTTTACGCGCTTGTTTGAAGTCTGCCGACGCGCCGGACAGATCAACACCTTCGAGAGCCGGATCTTCCGATGCGACATAACCATACACACCGTGTGCCACGTCGAACACGCCGAGCTTGAGCAGGCGCATGACTTCCCAGCCCTTCAGGCCGAGTTCGGTGATCGGGTTGATCTGGGATTGGATCTTGCCACCGGACGCTTTGGTCAAATCGCCGCCATAGAAGGGCTTTTCGAAGTCGTAGTAATTCGTCAGGTTGGCCCATGTCCCGACTGCCTTGATCTTAAGGTTTTGAATTTCGGCCGACGCGGGCATTGCCGCGCCGAGTGCGACGGCGCCGGCAAATGCCGCGGCCGTGGCTAGTTTATAACTCGATTTCAACATCATATAGTCTCCCTGCTGTCCCTCTTCAGATCGCGCCTGCCAGCATAACTGACGGCAAACGCTTTGTTGTTGAAGAAATTTTACCTCGATCGTTTTAGCGCGCACCGTCCCCCAGACATGCGATCCAGATCGCGCGAGGCTGTAGTTAAACGGACTCAGGTGCTAACAGTCAAATACGGAATCCAATATGCTATTGAGCGAACAGGCGTATTGGATAGTAACGTTTGAAAATATTCGCGGGTAAGGGGTGGCGTATGGTCTGGTTTGTTGGAGTCGATGTCGGTGGAACATTTACGGATTTCTACGCATTCGACGCCGAACGCGGTCTGGAACATGTCTTTAAAACGCCGTCAACGCCGGCTGACCCCGCCGATGCCATACTCAATGGGCTCGATGCGTTATGCCAAGCGGCTGCAATCGAGCGGGAGACGATCACGCGCTTTGCGCATGGGACAACGGTCGCTACGAATGCACTGCTCCAGCGAAAAGGGGCGCCGGTCGCACTGATTACAACCGAAGGCTTTCGTGATTTGCTGGAAATCGGCCGCCAGATCCGGCCTAAATTGTATGATTTCAAGGCTGACAATCCGCCGCCGCTGGTGCCGCGTGAGAATCGATTCGAAATCAAGGAAAGAATAGGCTCGCGGGGCGAGGTCGTGGAGCCGCTCGATGATGCCAATACCGGCACTGTTCTCGACGCCGTAAAACGTTCGGGAGCGGAAGCCTGTGCGATCGGGTTCCTCTTTGCGTTTCTCAATCCCGATCATGAACGCCGCGTGGGCGAAGCGCTGCGCGCGGCGTTGCCGGGCGTATTCGTTTCCCTGTCTTCCTCGGTTCAGCCAGAGTTTCGGGAATTCGAGCGGCTCTCGACCACGGTGCTGAATGCCTATTTGCAGCCGATCGTCGCCAAATATATGGAGCGCCTCAAGGCAGGCCTGCAGCCGCGTGCCCCAAACGCCGCCATCGGGATCAACCAGTCTTCCGGTGGTCTCATGTCCATTGAGCGTGCAGGTGCCTTCCCGGTTCGCACCGCGCTGTCGGGTCCCGCGGCGGGGGCGGTGGGGGCGGTGCATACGGCGGCGCTCGCGGGACGCCCCAACATCATCACACTCGACATGGGCGGGACCAGCGCAGATGTCTGTCTGATCCGCGATGGCGAGGCCGGCATCGGCTACGATCAAAAAATCGCCGACTTTCCCGTGCGTTTGGCGATGGTCGACATCAATACCGTCGGCGCGGGTGGTGGTTCGATTGCCTGGTTCGACCGCGACGGTCTGATGAAAGTCGGCCCGATTAGCGCCGGCGCGGTGCCGGGCCCGGCGTGTTACGGCAAGGGAGGCACGGAGCCGACGGTGTCCGACGCCAATCTTGTACTGGGGCGCTTGTCCCCGGCGGGTTTGCTCGGGGGAGAGATGGCGTTGGATCGGCAAGCCGCGCAAACAGCCTTCGAACCGGCTGCGGCGCAGTTGGAATTCAGCATCGAGAAAACGGCGCACGGCGTGTTGGGGATCGTTGTTTCGAATATGGTGCGCGCGATCCGGGCGATTTCCGTTGAACGCGGACACGATCCGCGCGAATTCAGCCTCATGGCTTTCGGTGGGGCAGGACCCTTGCATGCCATAGACGTGGCCCGTGCCCTCGACATGCGAGAGGTCATCGTTCCGGCCACACCGGGCATTCTCTGCGCGCAAGGCCTGGTCGTATCCGATTTAAAGGAAGACTTCGTCGTGAGCGTGCGCATCGTCGCCGGTGCCGCGGGAATGGTGGAATCTGCGGGTCATGTTGCGACGCTTCTGTCGGACGCGGAGACGTGGTTCGCGGAAGAAGACGTGGCACCGGACCGGCAAGACCTGCGTCTTAGTTTTGATATGCGCTATGTTGGTCAGAACTACGAGCTGAACGTGCCGTTGGATGGGATCGCCGATGCGAAATCGGTGGAAGCGGGCCTGGATTGCGAAGATCTCAAGCAGCGTTTCTTCTCGGCACACGAAATGAACTATGGCTATTTCAATCCGGACGACGCGGTGGAGATCGTGAATTTTCGCCTCACCGCACGCGGGCGGCTGCCCCGGCCCCAACAGCCCCACATCGAGGCGACACGGCGTGCACCGGAAGCGGTCGGAAGCCGCGCCGTGTACTTTGATAGCGATACCGCTGTCGATGCCGTGCTGTACGATCGCGCGCAGCTCTTGCCGGGACAGGAAATTACGGGACCTGCGGTGATCGATCAGCTCGACTCCACAACGCTCGTCTATCCCGGCGATACGGCGCGCGTTGACGGCGCGAACAATCTCATCATTGAACTAGCGGATGCGTCATGAGCCCGAAACTAGACCCGATTACGCTCGAAATTCTGTTCAATGGTCTCCGTTCGATTACCGATGAGACCTATATCGCCCTGACACGGAGCGCCTACTCGACGAATATTAAGGAGCGCCGCGACCACTCCACGGCAATCTGCGATGCCGACGGCGTGCTGATCGTACAGGCGGAAAATTCGCTGCCGATCCATCTGGCCTCGATGATTGGTTTGATGGATAGCCTGCTCAAAAAGTTCGGGCGTGAGGATATCCACGAAGGCGATTTGTTCGTGGCCAACGATCCCCACGTCGCGGGCGGCACCCATTTGCCGGATATCAATTTAGCCCTGCCGATATTCGAAGATGGCGAGCTCGTCGCCTTTGTCTGCAATATTGCCCACCACGCGGATGTGGGTGGTATGGTGCCCGGATCCATGGCGGGCGGTATGTCGGAAATTTATCAGGAAGGCTTGCGCATTCCGGTCGTCAAACTGTTTCGCCGAGGTGAAATACAGCAGGATTTGTTCGATCTCATGCTGCTCAATGTCCGGCTGCCCGAAGAACGGCTGGGCGATTATTACGCGCAGATCGCCGCATGCCGCCTTGGCGAGCGGCGGTTGCGCGAGATGATCGGAAAATATTCGATCGATCTTTTGCGTACCACGTTCAGCGAAATCGTAACGCGCACCGAACAGCGCATGCGTGACGGTGTGCGGACAATACCCGACGGGGTCTACGAGTTCGAAGATGTCATGGACGACGATGGGCTCGGTGCTGTCGACATCCCGATCAGGCTCCGGATCGAAATCAAGGGCGACCGCATGCATGCGGACTTTTCAGGCACTTCGCCACAGGTGCAAGGCAACATCAATGTCACCATGAACGCGACGCAGGCGGCCGTGGCTTATTGTTTGAAGGGTATGCTTGACCCGGAAATCCCGAACAATCAGGGCGTCCTGAATGTTTGCGAGACCTCGGCGCCGGAGGGCTGTTTGCTGAATTGCGTTGCGCCGGCGCCAGTTGCCGCCCGCGCCCACACGAGCCAGCGCATCGTCGATGTCGTGATTGGCGCCCTGGCGAACGCGTTGCCGGATGCCGCGGTCGGTGCGGCGAATGGTGCGAACACGACCGCCGTCTTTTCCGGCGTCGACCCGTCGACCGGCCGGGGCTATCTATATCTCGAAACGCTGGGGGGTGGCTTCGGCGGTCGAAACGACCGTGATGGGACCGACGGTATCCAGGTGCACATCACCAATACGTCGAATCTGCCGATCGAGGTGATCGAGACCGAATATCCCTTGCGGGTCGAAAGTTACGGGCTGATCGAAGATTCCGGCGGTGCCGGCCAATACCGAGGAGGGATGGGCATTCGCCGTGTCATCGGGCCTGTGGGTCACGAATGCGTTTTTAACGGTGCGGGTGAACGGTTTCGCCACCAGCCCTGGGGTATATTTGGCGGCAAACCTGGCGGATCCGGGCGGTTCGCACGCATTGGCGCCAACGGAAACGAGGAATCGCTGGAGAACAAACCTGCCGGGATTACGCTTCGTGCGACCGATAAAATTGTCGTCGAAACACCAGGTGCCGGTGGGTACGGCGAAGCATCCAAAAGGGATCGAGAAGCCATTGCTGCAGACCAGGCGAGCGAAAAATTTAGCTCCGCGTTTGTGCGCACGCACTACGAGACCGAAAATTAGGTTCCAGCTTTCATGCGACTACACTTGTCGTCAAGGGCCTGATCCTGTTAAACAGCGCGCCGAAATCCAGCGCCGACGCGCGCAAATCAGAGAATAGACGTGTGAAGCAGTGGCTCATCTTTGCGGTCAAGGCCGCCGTGTCGGGCCTGCTCATCTGGTGGCTGCTCGAGCGGGCCGATCTTGCCGAAATCCTCGAGAGCCTCGACGGGGTTGCGCTGGTCCCGCTGGCTCTGGCGCTGCTCGCTTCGCTTCTGGCGGCCTGCCTTTTTGCCGTTCGGTGGAGTGCGCTGAACAGGTTACTTGATATTTCGTTGGGCGGCATAAAGGCGCTGCGTTTGACCTGGATTGGCTTGTTCTTCAACCAGACGCTACCTTCGACAATTGGCGGTGACGTAGTGCGAGTCTGGTTTGTGTATCGTGGTGGTGTGCCGATGGCACGCGCGGTTTCGAGCATTGCATTGGACCGGCTTTGCGCGGCCTCGGCTCTGCTTCTGATTGTGACGCTCTCGCTCCCGGCGTCGAACGCGATAATCTCCGACCCGACACCTCGTTGGAGCCTGCCGATACTTGTCGGGCTGGGGATTGGCGGTTTCGCTCTTCTTTATCTTGTGGGCGGGAGGTGGGGAAAGTTATTGGAACGCTGGGCGGCAACCAGATTTATCGTAGTGCTTGCGCATGATTTCAGACGGTTAATTCAGGCGAAATTCAGATTGTTGAGCGTAATCGCACCGGCAGCGGCAATTCATCTGATCAGTGTTTTGGTGGTCTGGTTGATTGGTCGCTCGGTTGCGGTCGAAATATCTCTACTTCATTGTCTGGTCTTTGTGCCGCCGATACTTTTAGTTTCCTTGATCCCGATCTCGGTTGCGGGTTGGGGGGTGCGCGAAGGGGCGATGATTGTTGCTTTCGGTTTTGTCGGCGTACCGGAAGCGAGCGCGCTGCTCGTGTCGCTCATCATGGGCGTAATCCTTGTCGTAGTAGGTGCGCCAGGAGGCTTGTTGTGGCTTGCGGAAGGTCCAGCGGCACGACGCGCATTCGAGTTGACCGCCAATAAGAAAGATAATAGGTCGGAAGCAAATGACCGAGATTAAAAGAAAAAATTCACCACGCAAAACGGCAATGATTGCGTGGATGGACCGGGTTGCGGAAGCGCGTGACAAATGGCTTCGCCGAAACGACTATTTCCATCTTGAGCATCGGCGGTACATGCAGTTTCTCGTGCCTGAAAATGCACGCGTTCTCGATCTTGGATGCGGCACGGGCCATCTCCTGGACTCCTTGAAGCCCAGCTACGGGGTCGGGGTCGATTTCAGCGAAAACATGATCGAAATTGCCAAGATTAATTTTCCGAATCTGACATTTGAAACCGGTGATGTTGAAGACGCGTCGTGTCTGGACCGCCTTGACGGTCCTTTCGACTTCATCATCGTGTCGGATACGATCGGATATTTCGAGGATTGCGAGACAACGTTACGTCAATTGCACCGCCTGTGCATGCCGGATACGCGGATCGTCATTGCTTACTATTCCCGCTATTGGGAGCCGCTATTGCGCTTGGCCGAACTCTGCGATCTTAAGATGTCTCAGCCCTCGCTTAATTGGCTTTCGACCGGTGATATCGCCAATCTTCTCCATTTATCGGATTTCGATATCGTGAAGCGGGAGTGGCGCCAGCTTGTACCCAAGCGGTTATTGGGGCTCGGTTCCGTGATCAATCGGTTTATTGGCACGATACCGGGGATCAGGCGATTTTCGCTGCGCAATTATCTTGTCGCGCGCCCGATGCCCGAACCGACGCGGGAGCCTTTATCGGTCACGGTCCTTGTCCCCTGCCGCAATGAACGTGGCAACATTGAGCCGGCGGTTCAGCGCATGCCGCGTTTCGCCGATGACATGGAGATCCTGTTTGTCGAAGGTAATTCGAGCGATGGCACCTTTGAGGAATGTGAACGCGTGCGCGATGCCTATGCCGATGAATGGGATATCAAGGCGGTACGGCAGGACGGCAGGGGCAAGGGCGATGCGGTCCGGAAGGGGTTCGACTTGGCGCGTGGCGACGTTCTCATGATCCTCGATTCAGACCTGACGATGCCGCCGGAAGATTTGCCGAAATATTACGCGGCGCTGCGGTCGGGCAAGGGCGAATTCATCAATGGCAGCCGGCTGGTTTACCCAATGGAACGTGAAGCGATGCGGTTCTTGAATTGGGTGGCAAACCAGATGTTCTCCGTACTGTTTTCCTGGCTGCTGAATCAACGCTTCACGGATACCTTGTGCGGCACAAAGGTGCTGCGTAAGCGGCACTATGAAATGATTGCAGCAAATCGTGATTATTTCGGCGATTTTGACCCATTCGGCGATTTCGACTTGATCTTCGGTGCGACGAAATTGAACCTCAAAGTGGCCGAAGTGCCAATCCGGTATGCCAGCCGGACCTATGGCGAAACTCAGATATCCCGGTTTTCGCACGGCTTGCTGCTGATCCGGATGGTCGTTTTCGCATTCTTCCGGCTGAAAGCCTTCTGATGACGATGCCGGCCGATCCGGCGGATTATCGTGCGGTCTGGAAATCGAAGCTAGTTCTGCGCATCGTTTATGAAGGTTTGTACGAAAGGATCGTAAAGGCTTGCCGGCCTGGACGGACGCTCGAAATCGGTGGCGGGTCGGGAAATCTCAAGGCTTTCTCACCGGATGTCGTCTCAACGGATGTTTTGCCGGCGGACTGGTTGGATGCGGTATGCGATGCGCAAAGGCTGCCTTTCGCACCCGAAAGATTCGACAATATTGTTATGTTCGACGTATTGCATCACCTGGAACGGCCGGTCCGGTTCTTCGAGGAGGCCTCGCGACTTTTGCGTCCTGGTGGCCGGGTCGTGATGCTCGAACCCGGTATCACACCTGTAAGCCGCGTTTTTTATGGCCTGTTTCACCATGAGCCTGTGGATATGACCGAAGATGTGATGGCCGATGGTGCGCTGGATCCCAGCCGCGACCCGTACGACTCAAATCAGGCGATTCCAACCCTGCTATTTGGCAATCGCAAGCGACGTCTCCTGTTTGAAGCGCGGTTTCCGGTATTGAAAGTCATGACGGCGGAAAAATTCGCCCTTGCCGTATATCCGTTGTCGGGCGGGTTTCGTTCCTGGAGCCTCGTTACGGCGTCCATGGTCAAACCATTGACGGCGGTCGAAGATTTTTTCGCACCACTGTTGGGGCCAATTCTTGGATTCCGGCTCCTCGTCGTCCTGGAAAAACGACCTTAGATCAGACCGTGGTTTGTTGGAATCGCTTACAGCGATTCAACGGCCGCGTGGATCTGATCAGACTTATTGTTAATGGAGTACCTTCACAGAATTAAACGGGTGCGTTTCCGGTTCCGTTTAATTCTGATTTGCTCTAGATCGTCAGATTGACGCTTCGCGTGATGATCAGAGGTTCGGTTTTGGGCTGGAGCCGCTGTGGCTGCGTGCGCTCGTAAGCGGCCAAGGCCGTTTGAAACGGTTTTTCGGGCCGCACCGATTTGGTTGATTCTTGAGCGATCAATTGCGTTAGAAATTGCGTCGATGGCTGTCCTGCACGCCGTCTAGGGTCAGCGACGGGGTTGAATCCGCCGGGAGATGTGGTCTTGGGTCTCGACGATGCGGGAGTCGGGTTGTTTTGGTTCGCCGCCAGTCGCCGATTCTGTTCGCCAACATCTTCCCTTTGTTTGAGTGGGGGGTCGGACTTTGGCGGTGGCGGCGGCGCGAACGCACGGGCCGCAAGGGGAGCGCTTTGCTGGGCTAAATTCCCGGCAAACTCGACCACATTCGGCGCTATGACCGTTACTTCCGCCACATTTAGCGCTCCGACGCGCTGGCATCCGCATGATGCGACAGCCGTGTAAAGGGCTGGGCCGGCACGACATCTGTTAACCTTAATGATGGCTTACAAAATGCGGGTTAGCGGTTGGTTAATGGAAATGGCATTCCATTAGAAAAAAATTTCTGTTAAATTAATTAAAATTTTATATTTCCTTAGTTGGCTCCCTTTTATGACTGTTGAAACGAACATACCGGACATCGTGTTTTCGGCGCTTTTGGCGTCTGGAGATGTTGCGTATGTGTTGGATATCGCCAGCGATCGTATGCGTTTTTTTGGCGACACTAATGCGTTGTTCGGCGGCAGTGCGTCGGTCGCTGATGGCAAATCCTATAATGCCCGATTAAGCGCGGAAGATTTGCCCCATCGTCTGGTGGCGCTGTCGAGCCAAGGGGTCGCGAATGGCGTCGTCGATTTGGAGTACCGCTTACGCCGGACCGATGGTGTGTTTTGCTGGATCCACGATCGCGGCCGCATGGATTTTGCCAAGGATGGGACACCAGTCCAATTGAGCGGAACGCTTCGAGTTGTTACCGACCGCAAGGTGGCGGCGGAAGGGGATCGGGACCGGGCTCTCTATGATGGATTGACGGGACACTATAATCGCTCTCGGCTGCGCGAGGCGGTCGAACTTTCGTTGTCCCATGCGCGGCGTTACACGCAACAGGGCGCCTATTTGGTCGTTGGTATTGATAATCTGTCGGCGACAAGAGAAACACTTGGCGCAGAGGTTGCGGACCAAATCATTGTTGGTGTTGGCCAGCGGTTGGAAGATGGTGTGCGGGCGACGGATGTGATCGGCCGAATCGAAGACAACCGATTTGGTATTGTTCTCAGCCGTTGCGCCGAATCTGGGCTAAGTGCCGCTTCAGAAAACATCATTGCCAGATTCTCGTCAGAACCGATCCAGACAACGGTGGGGGCTGTCCCGTTAACCGTTTCGATCGGTGGCGTGACATTTCCCGATATTGCCAAGACACCGGCCGGTGCGATGAAAGATGCGGAGAATGCCTATCAGGAGGCAGCAAAACAAAGCGGCAGTACGTATTCTCTCCATCGGCTGACCAGACATCAGGTCGCGCGGCAAAGCGCTCATACGGTGCTTGGCATGGAGTTGCTGGAGGCGCTGCGTGAAAATCGTATCGCGCTCGCATATCAACCGGTCGTCCGGAGCTCGGATAGCAGCATCGCCTATCACGAAACGCTATTGCGCGTCGTCGGTGAAGAAAGCGGTCCCTTCGAGGCGGCGTTGTTTGTGCCGGTAGCGGAACAGCTCGGCCATTCGCGGCAAATCGATCGCCAGGTGCTTGAATTGGCGGTTGCGGATCTTGTACAGCATCCCGATATCGCGCTCGCGATTAACATTTCTGGTCTTACGGTGACCGATCGATCGTGGTTGCGTTTGCTAGGCAGTTTCGTGCAGGGGCGTCCGGAAATTGCGCGGCGGCTCACCATTGAGATTACGGAAACTGCTGAAATTCATGATTTCGAGGAAGCCGCCCGGTTCGTGACGGCGGTCCGTAATTTTGGGTGCCGCGTTGCCCTTGATGACTTTGGTGTCGGATACACGACATTCCGGCACCTGCGAAGCCTGCCGGTCGATATCGTCAAAATCGATGGCTCATTCATCCGTGGCATTGCAGGCAATCGGGAAAGTCAGGAGTTCCTGAATTCCTTGCTCGCGTTGACTCATTCCTTCGGGGTCGACACCGTTGCTGAATGCGTCGAATCGATAGCCGACCGCGACTATCTGCTGGGATGCGGTGTAAATTATTTTCAAGGTTGGATGTTTGGACGGCCGGAATTGGACGCGCTGGCGACGAGGTCACGCTCACCAGCCGCTTAAATCCGGAGATTACTTCCGGTTCATGGCCTCGATTTGCGCCTGTAGGGCGTCCAGCTTCCGTTCCAGCGCACTGATCTGATCTTTTTCTTCGGCGGGTTCTTCTTTCTCTTGTTCCGCTTTGGCGGGCGCTGGTGCTTCGTCCTTGCCGTTTCCGAAGGGCGAGAATACCTGCATCGCCTTTTCGAACATGGCCATATTCTGACGGCCCATTTCTTCCAACTGCCCCATCGGGAACATACCGCCAATTGACTCGCGCATATATTCTTGCATCTGCTCCTGATTGCGCGTGAAAGTTTCCATCGAATGCTCAAGATATTGCGGCAACAGCATCTGCTGCACATTGTCGCCATAGAAACCGATAAGTTGGCGCAAGAAGCTAATGGGTAGCAAATTTTGTCCCTTTGCTTCCTCTTCGACGATAATCTGAGTAAGGACAGAGCGGGTGATATCTTCACCTGATTTCGCGTCGAACACGACGAAATCAACGCCGTCTTTTACCATCTGACACAGGTAGTCTAGCGTGACATAACTGCTTGTCGCGGTGTTGTAGAGACGCCGATTGGCGTATTTTTTGATCGTGACAGGTGCGTCGTCCGACCCTTTGGATTCTACCATGTGATCCGTTTTGGTCATTTCGTGAAACGCGTATTCCGGCAACGCATAACATTCCACGAGAGACGAATCAAAGTTTTGCTGCACCGCAATGCTACGGTTTATGCAAGGCAACGGTGAATTGTGTCATTCTGGAATATGCTGCAATGCAGGGATATAATGATTCAATGGCCGAACCGACGGATTTGGAAAACCTTGCGCGCCGCTTCCTTGATTTGTGGCAGGAACAACTTGCGGGCATGGCGGCGGACCCCGAGTTTGCGGCATCGGCGGAACGCATTTTGACGACTTTCAATACCAATGAAAAAGAAGGGGCGGCTCGTGACGACACCGCGGATTCCGGCGCCACGGATCGGCCCCCGACCGCTGGCGATGCATCTGGCGATGGCGACGATGGGCTGCGCAGTATCGAACGTCGCCTTGCCGCTCTTGAAGAGCGGATCGCCGCATTGGAAACCGGCACTGGCAGGCGCGGCGAGTAAACTCGCAGCGGAGATTGAAGAGCAAGATCCCGCTTCATTCGCTGCTGCCGTCGATCGCGAAGCGCGGCGAAGGCTCGACCGGTTTCTGACGGGTGTCGAACGGTACCGGTATCATCCCTACCGCCGGTCCCTCGATGAACCCGACCCGGTTTGGACCGATGGCCGTGCACGGCTCGTACGCTACGGTGATAAAGGTCCAGCGGTTCTTCTCGTCGCGTCGCTGGTAAACAGGTCGTACATCCTGGATCTTGGGCCAAGGCGCAGTTTTGCGCGTTGGCTCGCCTCCAAGGGCTTCCGTTGCTATTTGCTCGACTGGGGTGCGCCCGGCACCCGCGAACGCGAATATTCGCTGGATGACTATATCGCGGGTCCTTTGGAAGGTGCCTTCGACGCCGCACTCAAAGACGCCGGTGGCAAGGTATCCGTTTTAGGTTATTGCATGGGCGGTCTCTTGGCGCTGGCCCTGGCGCAGCGCCGTCGCCTTGATGTCGCCAACCTTGTGCTCTTAGCAACGCCCTGGGATTTTCATGCCGCCGATATCGAACAGGCGCGGGGATTGGGAACGGCAATGCGGCTCTTCGAGCCGCAGTTATCGGCGCTGGGCGAGCTTCCGACCGATTTGATTCAATATCTTTTTTGCTTGCTGGATCCATTCCTTGGGGTGCGAAAATTTACGTCCTTCGCGGCGTTTGACGCCGACTCGATGGCGGCCAAGCAGTTTGTTGCCCTGGAGGATTGGCTTAACGATGGCGTACCGTTGGCGGCGCCGGTCGCTCGCGCTTGTGCCTTTGAATGGTACGAGGAAAATCGCCCGGCGCGTGGCCGATGGTTTGTCGAGGGCGACCCCATTCTACCCGCCAAATGGGATGGGCCAGCCTATGTCGTTATCCCCGCTGCCGACCGTATCGTGCCGCCTGCCTCCGCAGCCGCGTTGGCTGACGCTCTGCCCAAGGCAACTGTGCGGCGGCCTCGGGCCGGACATATCGGCATGATCGTTGGGCGAGGCGTCACAACGTCAATTTGGAAACCCTTGGCGGATTGGCTTGCGGCACATCGATGATTGATCGGCACTGGACTCTGCTTGATCCGTGCCGTAACCAGTCGTATATGTTGCATTGCAATATAATTTTTGTTCGGTCGCCTCGATAAAAGCCGGCCGCATCTCCAGGAGGGCAAATACGCCATGTCAGAAATAGTCATAGCAGGGGCCGTTCGGACCCCGGTGGGTGCGTTTAACGGTGGTTTGAGTTCGGTGCCGGCGTCCTATCTCGGCACCGTTGCAATCAAGGAAGCGCTCAAGCGCGCGCAGGTCGCGCCCGATGATGTCGACGAGGTCATCATGGGGCAGATCCTGACCGCGGGGACGGGCCAGAATCCGGCCCGCCAAGCCGCGGTCGACGCGGGCATTCCGGTTGAGAAGACGGCTTATCAAATCAATCAGCTTTGTGGATCGGGACTGCGCACGGTCGCGCTTGGGTTTCAGGCGATCAAGGTTGGCGATTGCGATATCGTCGTGGCCGGTGGTCAGGAGAGCATGAGCCAGGCGCCGCATTGCGCGCATCTCCGCGACGGTCAGAAAATGGGCGACATGAAATTCGTCGACACCATGATCAAGGACGGCCTTTGGGATGCCTTCAACGGGTATCACATGGGCAACACAGCGGAGAATGTCGCTCAGAAATGGCAACTGACCCGCGACGAACAGGACGCCTTCGCCGCTGCATCGCAGCAAAAAGCGGAAGCCGCCCAGAAGGAAGGCCGTTTTGCCGATGAAATCGTGCCGGTAACGATCAAGACCCGCAAGGGCGAAGTCGTCGTCGATACGGACGAGCATCCCAAGCACGGCACCACTGTCGAATCTCTTGGCAAGCTGCGCCCGGCTTTCGACAAGGAAGGCACGGTCACGGCGGGCAACGCCTCGGGCATTAATGATGGTGCCGCTGCTGCTGTTCTGATGAGCAAGGAAGAAGCGGAACGCCGGGGCATCGAGCCGATGGGTCGAGTGGTCTCCTGGGCAACAGCAGGTGTCGATCCGGCGATCATGGGCACGGGACCGATTCCCGCGAGCCGCATGGCATTGGAAAAAGCCGGCTGGACCGTTGACGACCTCGATTTGATTGAAGCCAACGAGGCCTTCGCGGCGCAGGCCTGTGCCGTCAACCGCGATCTCGGCTGGGATACGGACAAGGTCAACGTCAATGGCGGCGCCATTGCGCTCGGCCACCCGATTGGCGCCAGCGGCGCGCGGGTGCTGGTCACGCTGTTGTATGAAATGAAACGCCGCGACGCCAAGAAGGGCCTCGCCACGCTCTGCATCGGCGGCGGTATGGGCATCGCGATGTGTGTCGAACGCGATTAATCGGCGTTATTTCTTAATTGCGGGCGGGCCGTGGGAGAAATCCTCACGGCCCGTTTTCTTTGCCTCTTTATTGCTCCGAGTAGAATTGATCGGCCAAAACGCTGATCCTGGCTTCTCGTTGAGGGCAATTGGGTGTAATCACTAGGCAATTCGCGCAATTTTAACTTCTGCGTCCTTATTTTGCTGCGCAATGCGGTTTATGCGCTCCACTACTACATCCGTGATTTGAGAGAAGGGGGGGGCCGATCGTGACTGGCCAGGATAGCTTGAAGACACGCCGTACACTGAAAGTGGATGGCAAATCCTACGATTATTACAGCATTGAGGCTGCCGGTGAGGCGCTTGGAGTCGACTTCGGCCGGTTGCCGTTTTCGCTCAAGGTGCTGCTGGAAAATTTGCTGCGCTTCGAGGATGGCAAGACTGTCACGGTGGACGACATCAAGGCCCTTGCGGGCTGGATGGAAACGAAAACCAGCAAGCAGGAAATTGCCTATCGTCCGGCACGCGTCCTACTGCAGGATTTTACGGGCGTTCCTGCCGTTGCCGATTTGGCCGCGATGCGCGATGCGATCGTCGATCTGGGAGGCGATGCCAACTGGATTAACCCGCTGTCGCCGGTCGATTTGGTGATTGACCACTCGGTCCAGGTCGACTCCTTCGGCGAAGCTGATTCCTACAAGAAGAATGTTGATATGGAGTTCGAGCGCAATGGCGAGCGTTATGAATTTCTTCGCTGGGGCCAAGGCGCATTCGATAACTTCCGCGTTGTCCCGCCGGGGACGGGTATTTGCCACCAGGTGAATTTGGAATATTTGGCGCAAGGCGTTTGGACCAATACCAGCGCGGACGGCAAGGAAGTCGCCTATCCTGATACGCTGGTTGGTACCGACAGTCATACGACTATGATCAACGGGCTGGGCGTGCTCGGCTGGGGCGTTGGTGGTATCGAGGCCGAAGCCGCGATGTTGGGTCAGCCCATCTCGATGCTCATCCCGGAAGTCATTGGGTTCCGTATGACGGGCGCGCCGCGCGAGGGCGCGACTGCGACTGATGTGGTGCTCACCGTGGTGCAAATGCTGCGCGCCAAGGGTGTCGTTGGAAAGTTCGTCGAATTCTATGGCCCGGGACTGGACAATTTGTCGCTCGCCGACGAAGCGACGGTTGCCAATATGGCGCCGGAATATGGCGCGACCTGTGGCATTTTCCCAATCGATGAAGAAACGATCCGGTTCCTCACCTTCACGGGCCGTGAAACGGATCGGGTGGCACTGGTGGAAGCCTACGCGAAGGCGCAGGGCATGTGGCGCGACTCTGGATCGGCAGACCCGATTTTCACCGATACACTTGAGCTCGACCTCTCGACTGTGGAGCCATCCCTCGCGGGACCGAAACGTCCGCAGGACCGGGTGGCCTTGTCCGGCATGACCGAGTCCATCAGCAAAGCGATGGCCGATATGGGTAAGGGAACATCGACCCCTGTGGCGGGAACCGACTACAGCCTGGATCCAGGCGCGGTCGTCATCGCGGCGATCACCAGTTGCACCAATACATCCAACCCGGCGGTACTCATTGCAGCTGGTCTCGTGGCAAAGAAAGCACGCGAGAAAGGTCTTTCGGTTAAGCCATGGGTCAAGACATCCTTTGCGCCGGGTAGTCAGGTCGTTACCGACTATATGGAAGCGGCCGGTCTCCAAGAGCACATGGATGCGATGGGTTTTGGTCTGGTCGGCTATGGTTGTACGACTTGCATCGGTAATTCGGGCCCGTTGCCCGAAGCGATTGAAGATGCGATCGGCGAAGGCGATGTCGCGGTTGGCGCCGTCTTGTCGGGCAACCGGAACTTCGAAGGCCGGGTGCATCCGCTGACGACCCTGAACTATCTCGCGTCACCGCCGCTGGTTGTTGCGTACGCGCTGTCGGGGGATATGACAAAGGATCTCGTGACCGAACCGCTTGGCGAAGACACCGATGGCGACCCGGTCTACTTGAAGGACGTATGGCCGACGAACAAGGAGATCAGCGACATCATCGGCGACGTTCTCACGCCTGAAATGTTCCGCGCCCGTTATGACAATGTTTCCGAGGGCCCGGTGCAGTGGCAGAATATCCCGTCCAAGGAGAGCCTCACTTACGACTGGAGCGTCGGGTCGACCTATGTTCAGCACCCGCCCTTCTTCGAAGGCATGGGCATGGAACCGGACGATCTGAGTGATGTTCATGGCGCACGATCGATTGCATTGTTGAGCGATTCGATCACAACGGATCATATTTCGCCGGCTGGTGCGATCACGCAAAGTGGCCCCGCGGGCGTTTATCTGACCGAACATCAGGTTCGCCCGAATGAGTTCAACTCCTACGGTGCGCGCCGCGGCAACCACCAGATCATGATGCGCGGCACCTTCGCCAATATCCGGATCCGCAACGATGTGGCACCGGGTACGGAAGGCGGTGTCACCCGACACTTCCCGAGCGGCGATGAGATGTCGATCTATGACGCCGCGATGCGTTATGCCGATGAAGGCGTGCCCTTGGTTGTCGTTGGCGGTAAAGAATACGGCACCGGATCGTCGCGCGATTGGGCGGCCAAAGGCACCCGGCTGCTGGGCATCAAGGCCGTGATCGTCGAAAGCTTCGAGCGCATTCACCGCTCGAACCTCGTCGGAATGGGTGTTCTGCCGCTGCAGTTCAAGGACGGCCAGAGCCGCGACACGCTGAAGCTCGATGGCACCGAAACATTCGATATTACCGGTGTTGAGGATGGCATTACGCCGGGCATGGACGTTTCGTGCAAAATCACGCGGTCTGACGGCAGTAGCGTCAATGTCAAGCTGCTGTGCCGGATTGATACGCTGGATGAAGTTGAATACTTCAAACATGGCGGAATTCTGCAATATGTCCTGCGTAACATGATGCAGGACGCCGCCTAAGGTAGCTTGAGAACGGCCGGACTTTTGAACGAAGTTTGGCCGAATCCGTAAATCCGCTCTCAATTGAGAGGTAAGGCGCAGAATTATGCGATTCCATATGAACCAGGGCGGCCACGGAGCGCGAGCCTCACTGACAAGTGATTCGGCCTTGAGCGCTGTCATCCTTACTTTGTTGGCTATGTTTAAAGTCGTACTTCATGGAATTGGGCTGGCGGCACTGGCCGTGTCCTGGCTCGCAACGCCGGCGGTGGCGGAGACGAAATCTCCTGTCGTGGTCGAATTGTTCACCAGTCAGGGCTGCTCGTCGTGCCCGCCTGCCGAAGCTTTCCTCGGTGAGCTGGCGAAGCGTCCCGATGTGCTCGCACTCGAACTGCATGTCGACTATTGGGACTATATCGGCTGGAAAGATCCCTTCGGGTCGCCCGCTTATGTCAAACGGCAGCGTGCCTATGGGGCGAGTTTCGGCGAACGTTATGTCTACACGCCGCAAATGGTCATTAACGGGCAGGACCATGAAGTCGGATCGAAGCGATATCTCGTTGAAAAGAAAATTTCCCTCATACGAGGGAGTACGGCGCCTGGCCCGACAGTAAAGTTGGAAAAGGTTGGCGATAGTGTGCGCGTCAAGGTCAGCGGCGATAAAGCTACCGGGAACTACGATATTTTCTTCGTGACCTTCGATGCAAAGCACGAAACCAAGATTTTACGAGGCGAAAATCGCGGTGAAACGCTGGTGAATACTAACATCGTACGGGCATGGGACCGTGTCGGCCGCTGGTCCGGAGATCCCGTCGACTTGATGGTCTCGCTTGCGGGTAAAAAGGGCGATGGCGGCTGTGCTGTAATTGTCCAGGCTGCGAACCAAGGCCCGATCGTTGCCGCCAGCATGTTGCCCTACGAAGGCAGTTAACCCCTTAATCCAGTCTTGAAAATGGTCGGCGCCGTGCCCTGATAGTTCAGGCACCCATCCCCTTGGTCATAACGGTCGACATCCGCCTTGCGAACTCGACCGGATCAGGCAAGGGCTCGCCTTCCAGAATACGTGCCTGATCAAGCAGCAAGTAGGCCGCATCATCCAAGCTCCCTTTATCTTCCTTCGCCTGCTCTGCGAGCAGTTTGATGAGTGCGTGGCCCGAGTTGACTTCGAGGATACGTGGCGCGCGGGTTTCGATTTGCTGGTGCGCTTTTAAGATACGCTCCAGATTCATATCGATATCGCCTTCGTCCGCGACAAGGCATACGGCGCTTGCCGTCAGCCGGTTGGATACCCGGACGTCTTTCACGGCTTCACCGAGCGATAATTTCAGTTTGGCGATCAGCCTGTCTACATCTTCCTTCGGTGCCCCGGTATCTTCTTTGTCGTCGGCTTTCTTCTCGTCGGACTGGGTATCATCCGCCTTGATGTCGTCGAAATCTGCCCCGCCTTGTGTTGCTGATTTGAACGACTTTTCCTCATAGGCGCCAACCATCGGTACCCAGAATTCGTCTACGGGATCGGTCAGCAAAAGGACCTCGATGCCGCGGGAGCGGAATCCTTCGAGCTGTGGGCTGCGGGTCAGGGCCTCGATGTCATTGCCGGTGATATAGTAAATCGCCGTCTGACCTTCCTTCATGCGCTCGATATACGCGGCCAGCGAAACCAGGTCGTCGCCTTGGGTGGAGCGGAAACGGGACAGGCCCAGCAGTGCGTCGCGGTCACCAGCCGCCTCATAAAGACCTTCCTTGAGGACGCCGCCAAAATTCTCCCAGAATTCTGCATAGGCTTCCGGTTCTTTTTCGGCCTTCGATTCGAGTTCGCGGAGAACCCGGCTGGTAAGCCCAGTGCGAATTTTCGACAGAACCGCATTGTTCTGCAGCATTTCACGGCTGATATTGAGGGGCAGGTCCTCAGAGTCGATTACGCCTCGCAGGAACCGAAGCCAACGCGGCACCAGTTCCTCGCAATCCTCGGTGATAAAAACCCGCTTCACATAGAGCCGCACCTTTGACGCGCGATCCTGGTTGTAGAGATCGAACGGCTTCGATGACGGTATATACAGCAGGCCGGTGTATTCCAGCATGCCCTCGGCGCGGAAATGCAGCGTTGACCAAGGGTCGCCGACCATGTGCGAGACGTGGTGGAAAAACTCCGTGTATTGCTCTTCGGTGATATCGTTCCGGGGACGTGTCCATAGCGCGGATGCGGTATTGACGGTCTCTGGTTCGCCTTCGTCTTCGCTGTCTTTGACCGTGATCGGGAACGCGATATGGTCGGAATAGGTCTTGATGACATGGCGAACGCGGGTCTGGTCCGCGTACTCGGCGGCGTCCTCCTTCAGATGCAGCGTAATCGTCGTGCCGCGTTCCTCGCGGGTGGCTTCGGTAACCGTGAAGGCGCCTTTGCCGTCCGATGCCCATTGCCACGCCTGCGGTTCTCCGGCACGGAGGCTCACGACCTCGACCTTTTCGGCAACCATGAAGCTGGAATAAAACCCAACGCCGAATTGCCCGATTAGGGAGAGGTCACCTTTCGAATCGCCGGATAGCTGGTCGACAAAGGCCTTGCTGCCTGAGCGGGCGATCGTGCCGAGGTTGCCGATCAGTTCGTCTCGGCTCATGCCGATTCCGTTATCCGAAATCGTCAGGGTTCGCGCCGATTTGTCCGCACTCAGTGCGATGGCGTAATCGCCGTCACCATCGACAAGCCCGGGCTCCGTGATGGCCGCATAACGCAGGCGATCGCAAGCATCCGCCGCATTGGAAACGAGCTCGCGGATAAAAATTTCCTTTTCGCTATATAGCGCGTTTGCGACGATATCGAGAAGGCGGCTTACCTCCGCTTGAAACGTAAGCGTTTCTTCCCCGGAACCGGCTGTTTCCTCGGTTTTTGACTTTTTCGCTTTGCTGGATTCTTTTGTCGTCATCGTTCTCTTAAACCACCCAATGAAATCCGTCTGCGGGCTATATGTGATAACGATGGCGGCGCTGCAAGGGTTTCAGGCATTTTTGCATATAGTCCGACCGTGCTATTGAAGAGGCGAAGATATGGAAGACGCCTATCGCCAAGAAAAAACGCGGCTACTACAGGATGTTGCGCGCGGTGTTGCCGAAACCAGTCGCTTTCTGGGAAAGGATAGCCTCGCCCCGGCCACGATCGATGCCATGATGCGTGTCGACCGGCATGAATTCGTGCCGCACGATCTGCTCCAACTTGCATATGAAAACCGGCCACTGCCGATCGGCCATGAACAGACGATTTCCCAACCCTATATCGTTGCCATCATGACGGATATGCTGGATCTGACGCCTGAGTCGCGGGTGTTGGAAATTGGCACCGGCTGCGGGTATCAGGCGGCGGTGCTGGGGGAAATTGCGGCAGCCGTCGTCACGTTGGAGCGGGTTGGCGCGCTTGCCGATACCGCCAAGGAACGGCTCAAACGGCTTGGTTATTCTAACATTACCGTTTTGCATGCCGACGGTGCGCAAGGTTGGGCGGCAGAAGCACCTTACGACGGTATTATCGTTACGGCGGCGGCGGAAAAAATACCGGAAGCGCTGGTGGCGCAGTTACGGCCAGACGGGCGCATGGTCATTCCCTTGGGCCGCAGAGCCCGAACTCAGTCGCTTGTCTTGCTCGAAAAAGGTGCTGAAGGGAATATCCGCGAAGGTTGCCACCTGCCGGTCGCCTTTGTGCCGTTGATTGAAAATATTCTATAGTTGGCCTTGCTATCGTAACAGAATCCCGCAATGTTCGAAGGGACATGGCGCTGCAGGAAAAACGAGGCTGGGTGCGGGCCGTTTTAGGTCCCACAAATACCGGTAAGACCTATCTGGCGATAGACCGAATGCTCGGCCATGCGAGCGGCATGATCGGCTTCCCTTTGCGGCTTCTCGCGCGCGAAAACTACGATCGGATCGTAGCCTTGAAAGGCCGCCGTTCGGTTGCGTTGATTACCGGCGAAGAAAAAATCGTCCCACCTCGGCCGCGCTGGTTCGTCTGTACGGTCGAGTCGATGCCGCTCGATCTCGAAGTCGATTTTCTAGCTATCGATGAGGTTCAGCTTTGCGCCGACCGGGAACGGGGCCATGTCTTCACCGACCGCCTGCTGCATGCAAGGGGGCGGGAGGAAACCATGCTGTTGGGCGCCGATACGATCACGCCACTCCTGAAACAGCTGGTTCCCGAGGCGCAAATTGAAACACGGCCGCGATTTTCCACCTTGTCCTATACCGGTGCGAAAAAACTGACGCGATTGCCTCGGCGATCCGCGATCGTCGCGTTCTCGCTGAACGAAGTCTACGGGTTGGCGGAACTGATCCGCCGTCAGCGGGGCGGTACCGCGGTCGTTCTTGGTGCGCTGTCGCCTCGGACCCGCAATGCCCAGGTCGAGATGTATCAGGCCGGCGAAGTCGATTACATGGTCGCGACCGATGCGATCGGCATGGGCCTGAACATGGATATCGAACATGTCGCCTTTGCCGGCACGCGGAAGTTCGATGGCCGTGCGCCGCGCCGCCTATTGCCCGCGGAAATTGGCCAGATCGCAGGCCGTGCGGGCCGGTATCAGCACGATGGCACCTTTGGCGTCACGAACAATGCGGCGGCATTGGACGACGAGGTGGTGCAGGCGATCGAGACGCATCAATACGATACCTTGGACAGGTTGAGCTGGCGAAACCGGGATTTGGACTTTCACTCGCCGCGCGCGCTACTGAACAGCCTCTCGCGCTCACCTTCCTCGGGTCTGTTGTTTCGCGCCCGAGAGGCGGATGACTTTCGTGTTTTGAAGGAACTGTCCGGCGATAGCGAGGTGAGCGGCCGGGCGACAAATCCGGCTGCCGTGCGTTTGTTATGGGACATTTGCCAAATTCCCGATTTTCGCAAGGTCATGCCGGATATCCATGTCCGGCTTTTGCGGCAAATTTTTCTGTATCTCACGACAGTGGAGGCTCGTATCCCCGAGGATTGGGTCGCCGGTCATATCAGCCGCCTCGACAATGTTAGTGGTGATATCGATACACTGACGCAGCGTATCGCGCATGTGCGGACCTGGACCTATATCAGCCACCGGCAGGAATGGCTGGCGGACAGTGTGCATTGGCAGGACGTTGCGCGGAAAATCGAAGACCGGCTTTCGGACGCGTTGCATGAGCGGCTGCTGCAGCGGTTTGTCGACCGGCGCGCGCCCGTATTGGCGAAACGGCGTCAGGGCGACGATGCCTTGCTTTCCTACGTTGCCAAATCGGGTGAAGTCATTGTCGAAGGCGTGGCTGCTGGCGCGATGGAAGGGTTGAAATTCATCCGCGATGCCGAGCAGAGCCGCGAGGAGACCCAAACCCTCGTCTCGGCCGCGCGCGGGACAATTCTGCTTGAAGTGGAGACCCGGGTGGCCGCCTTGTGCGCGGATAAAGACGATGCCTTTTCGCTCTCCAGAAGCGGGCGGATCCGCTGGCATGACAATGAGGTCGCCGTATTGCAGAGAGGGGATGCCGCAATTGCGCCGAACGTATCTCTTTTGCGCAATGAATTATTGAATCCACGTTCGCGGGATTTGGTTTCTGCACGGTTAATCCGGTGGCTCGATGCGTATCTTCGCCGTCGGCTGGCGCCTCTTTTCAAGGCGCGAGAGGCGACGCTGGGGTCTGCGGCGCGCGGGATCGTTTTTCAGCTCTCCGAGGGCCTTGGGTCGGTTGATAGCGCAAAGGCACGCGGTCAGATTGCGGCACTTGATGGTGCGGATAAGAAAGTGCTTAGCCGCTTTGGTCTGCGTTTTGGCGTTTATACGCTCTATTTTGCGCCATTGTTACGGCCTGCAGCGCAACGCCTTCGCGCGGTTCTTGCCGCTGTCTATTTGGGTCAAAATTCGCCGCGCGTCGGCCATGCTGTCTCGCTGCCGGCGGAGACCATCGGCGCGGAAATTTGGCAACTGACCGGATTCCAAACTCTCGGTGGGCGGGCGATCCGATTTGATGCTGCGGAGCGTTTCGCCGCGGCGGCGCGAAAACGCGCGCGACAAGGGGAATTCAAAGCTGATGGATCGCTCGCTCAGCTTGCCGGCTGCGATGTGCCTGCCCTGGAAGCGGTACTGATGGATCTTGGTTATCACGTGATAAAGACAGATGGCGAAACAGCTTTCCGGCAGAAAAAGCGCAACGGCGGACGAGGGCAGAAGCGACGTTCGCAACCAAAGACGAAACAGATTGACCCGCTATCTCCTTTTGCAAAGTTGCGTGAAATGGCCAGTGTGAAATGACGGAACCCGGTGCCGAAAAACTACGGCTCGACAAATGGCTTTGGCATGCTCGTCTCTTCAAAAGCCGGACCCTCGCTACGCAGCAGATTGCACAGGGTGGGTTCAGAGTAAACCGAGCTGTAGTGCGTAAGTCCCATCACACCGTTCAAGCCGGGGATGTAGTGACATTTCCGAAAGGACCCTATGTCCGTGTGATCGAGATCGTCGCTCTGGGAACGCGACGCGGGCCGGCACCCGAAGCACAGGGTCTCTATCAGGATCTCAATCCACCCGAAGCCCAGCCCAAGCCGGACCGTCAAAAGGGAACAGCAATTCGTGATACTGGAACAGGACGGCCAACGAAGAAACATCGCCGCGAAATCGAGCGCTTGATCGGACGGCCCTGACCAGTTGGCTATTTCTTGAAAATAACGGACAGGTTGTTCGAGGGCATTTCGATTATTTCACTCAATTCGAGGCCCCGTTCACCGGCCTCGAACACGACATCGTCGAGATCGCGCACGCCCCATCTCGAATCCTGAGATCGCAAGCTTTGGTCAAATGACTGGTTGGAGGGGGCCGAATGCGCCCCATCTCGCTTAAAGGGGCCATAGAGGTAAAGGATGCCTTCTCCCGAAGTGAGCAGCCTTTCCGCACCGTCTAGGAGGCCGAGACAGGCTTCCCACGGGGCAATGTGAATCATGTTGATCGAAATAACGGCCATCGCTTCGTTGATTGGCCAGGTGTCTATCGTGGTGTCGATATTCAGGGGCGGTAACAAATTATCGGCATCAGACTCTGTGATATAGGCGGCAATGCTTGTGCACGCGGCTTCGTCGATATCGCTGGGCTGCCAGCGTCTTGGGGCGAGACGTGGTCCCATATAGGCGGCATGTTCGCCGGTTCCGCTATTCAATTCCAGGATGAGGCCATCGGGAGGCAAAATTCGCTGCAGGACGGCAAGAATTGGTTCACGGTTACGCAACGTGGCAGGAGCATGGCGTCGGGGATCATTCATTCGGCGTTTATATATCGATGCGTGCGCATAGCTGCAAGAAGCCATCCGGCATACACATTCTTGGGAACAGGGGGCGAAACGGTGTGACACGGCGGCGGCAATGTATTATGCCGAGATCATGCTGTTGAGAGTTCGTGAATTTCTGTTAGAGCGCCGAGGCCGTGCCGCATCCGATGACGGGCGCCACAGCCATGACGAATTGCATTTGGCGGCAGCGGCCTTGATGGTCGAGGCGGCTAGACTCGATGGTGCGTTCGATGACGACGAACGCGCGCATATTACCACCATTCTAAAGAACCGATTTGAGTTGGACGATGAGTCTGTAGGTACCCTGATAGACGCCGCAATTGGTACTGTCGATGCGATACCGGAAATCTATGGTTTCACACGGACGTTGCGCGATAATTTCAGTCATGAAGAGCGTATCGGGATGCTAGAGATGCTTTGGGAGGTCGCCTATTCGGACGGTGAACTTCATGATTTTGAAGCAAGCCTCTTGCGTCAGGTTGCCGGACTTTTGTATGTCACTGATCAGGAAAGCGGCGCGGCACGCAAACAGGCGCGCGAACGCTTGGGATTTTAAAACGTTAAACTTGTCCAAACTCAGATTGCGCGAGGCGTAAACGTAAGGACCGAGGGAGAACACCACATGACGTACATCGTCAACGAGAACTGTATCAAGTGCAAATATATGGATTGCGTCGAGGTCTGCCCGGTCGATTGTTTCTACGTCGGCGAGAACATGTTGGTCATCCACCCTGACGAATGTATCGATTGCGGTGTTTGCGAGCCCGAATGCCCGGTGGAGGCGATTCTTCCGGACACGGAAAGTGACGTTGAAAAATGGGTTGAGATTAATCGCGAATATGCGGAGCAATGGCCGAATATTACGCGCAAGGGTGAAAGCCCCGCGGATGCCGATGACTTTAAAGATGAAACGGGTAAGTTCGAGAAGCATTTTAGCCCCAACCCTGGCACGCCTTGAGCGGCGCTGGGATTTAACTCTAAATTGTGGTATACTGCCCCTGTAAACTAAGGGAAGGCGGCATTGTCGCATGCCAAAAGTTGTTGATTTCGGCGTTGCCGACAATAGTTGTAGTTGAGTGCGGGTTTAGCGATTTGCTGCGGTCTACCGTGTGAGCGGGTGTCCGCAGCTTAATTTTGTCGGTAGCGATGATGTTTGGTTAAGTTTGGTTAAGCGTTAGGAACGCCGGCCTGCCGTCCGCGACGACACGATTCAGACGTGAAATTTATTATGAGAAGGGCGTATGACCGAAAAGAAATTGAAGGTTTCAACGGGCGATTATGTCGTTTACCCAACCCATGGTGTCGGTAAGGTCACGGGGTTCGAAGATCAAGAAATCGCCGGCGACAAACTGAAGTTGATTGTCATCGATTTTCACAAGGATCGCATGATTTTAAGAGTGCCGGTCTCGAAGGCAGAAACTTCTGGTCTACGGCGTCTATCGTCGAAGGACGAGATGAAAGTTGCCTTGAAGACACTCAAGGGGCGAAGCCGGGTCCGCCGGACGATGTGGAGCAGGCGCGCCCAGGAGTATGAGGCTAAAATCAATTCCGGCAATCCCGTTTCCATTGCCGAGGTGGTGCGCGACTTACATAGAAATGCTGATCAGCCCGATCAATCGTATAGTGAGCGGCAGATTTACCAAGCGGCGTTCGACCGTCTGGTTCGGGAACTTGCAGCGGTAGAAGATATTGACGAGGATACTGCTTCCGAGCAGCTTGAAACAGTGTTGCAGGCTGCTTAACGCTGGACCGCTTACACATTTAGGATTGTAAGAAATGGCGCCCCGGAACTGGGCGAGCCGCACATGACCGAGGATCGGAGTATTGTCACGCTTCAACGTCCTTGCCGTATCTGGGCGGTCGGCGCTATTCATGGAGATGTCGACAGGCTAATCGCGCTGCATGCGGCGTTGAGTTCACGCCTCGTATTCGGTGACCGCATCGTCTATCTCGGGAACTATCTGGGGGTGGGGGATTCGGTTCGTGAGACGGTCGGGGAGTTGCTTCGATTTCGGCGAACGTTTTTGTCGATTCCCCCCTATATGGATGAGGGCGACTTTGTCCTGCTTCGTGGCGCGCAGGAGGAGATGTGGCAAAAGCTTCTGCAATTGCAATTCTCCAACCGCCCGGCGGAAGATCTCGCATGGATGATGGATCGCGGCGTCGCGGCCACGCTCAAATCCTATGAAGGTAACGCAGAAGACGGCTTCTCGAACGCGGAGAAGGGGGTCGTTGCCTTAACGACCTGGACGAATCAGTTGCGCGACGCCGTTCGTGCGGCACCTGGCCACGAAGCTATGACGAGTGCGTTAAAGCGCGCCGCCCTTTCGCAGTCTGGCGGAATCCTGTTTGTTAGTGCTGGTATCGATCCGGATCGGTCGCTATTGCGCCAGACCGACAGTTTTTGGTGGGCGGGAAGATCATTCTCCATGATCCAAAAACCTTATGAGGGCTTTCGTCGGATCGTCCGCGGATATGATCCTGATCACGGTGGCGTCGTCGAAACAGAGACAACGCTGACGATTGATGCCGGTTGCGGCTTTGGGGGGTCGTTGGCGGCTTATTGCCTCACTCCGCAAGGCGATATACTGGAACGGCTTCGCGTATAGCGTTGATATTCCGATCTCAGCAGTAGAATAATTCTTCCTATGCCATCGATCTAAAAAGCCTTGGGGTCGAAAATGTAACTATATGTTTATACAGGAGTAATTCGTTAAGCAAAAAGAAGACCAAATTTGTCTTTTTTTGTTCACAACAATGCTGTTTCATGCTATATCCTACCTAAATGATGGGTTAAATCCCAGCAATGCAAATGAAGGGTAGTAGGCCGGCAATGGCATACATTGATGATCCACATACACAGAAAGCCAACCTGCGATACATTCGAGCGTCGATGCGCGAGCCTATGCTCGAACGCGATGACGAGTTCGAACTGGCGCGGCGTTGGCGCGGCGATGAAGACGAAGCAGCTTTGCACAAACTCGTCCGCTCATACACGAGGCTCGTTGTGAGCACCGCGGCGCGGTTCCGAAATTACGGCCTGCCGATGGGCGATTTGGTTCAAGAAGGCAATGTCGGACTGCTTCAGGCGGCGGCGAAATTTGATCCTGACCGGGAAGTCCGCTTTTCGACTTATGCAACGTGGTGGATCCGCTCTGCCATTCAGGACTATATCTTGCGCAACTGGTCCATTGTACGGACGGGTACGACGGCGGCTCAAAAAACCTTATTCTTCAATCTTCGACGCCTGCGTGCTCGGATTGCCGATACATCGACCGGCAGACTGAACGATGAAGGGCGCGGCAAAATTGCTAAGGAGCTGCGCGTAAAATTTCACGAAGTCGAGTCGATGGAAAACCGGTTAAACGCCAACGACCAATCCTTGAACGCGATGATTGCGGATAGTTCGGATGACAGCTGGCAGGATTTTCTCGCTGATACCCGCCCGACGCCGGAAAGCGTTGTTCGCACGAGGTGCGATACTGAAATCCGGTCACGTTGGCTTGATATGGCGCTTTCAGAGCTTTCTCCGCGCGAGCAGATCATCATCAAGCGGCGAAGGTTGCGCGAGGATGGCGCGACTCTTGAAGAGCTCGGACGGGAACTCGGTGTCAGTAAGGAAAGAGTTCGCCAACTCGAACATCGCGCCATGACCAAAATGCGAGACGTCATCAGTGAGAATGTCGAGGCGCCTGCCGATTTGCTCATTGAGGCCTGACCGAACGGCTTCACTTTCGTAGTTACTCCCTGTATCGATGGTGTATTGAATGTGATTATCGCGCGCGTTGAGTCTAATCTGGTTCGCGTGTCAGGCATTCAAATGGGGAAGCGACGTCAAGTGGGAGTAATGTGAGCGCGAGGCAAAAGCGACTGAACGCAGCTCTGGACCGTGCCCAGCGTTATTTGCAGGACGGTCGGCCGACGGAAGCGTGGGCGGCGTTCGAACGCATTATGGAACAGGCGCCGTTCCACCCCACAGTATTGAAGCTCGGTGCCGTTGCGGCATTCCAGTCTGGCAACCCGGCGCAGGCCGTCACCATGCTGGAGACGGCGATTTTACGCTATCCCGACGACCATGAAGCGCATTTCAATTTGGGTATCGTTCATCAATCTGCTGGTCAGTTGGATACCGCATTAACATGTTTCAGTCGCGCCGCGAGCTTGTCACCTGGCTCTCCGGATGCCCACTACAATATGGCGACCGCGTTGCACGAACTTGGCCGGCCGGACGAAGCCATTGCAGCATATTTGCGTGCGATAGATGCCGATACCCGCTACGCGCCGGCTTATGCCGGATTGGCATATGCTCAACGTGGTCTCGGCCGGTTGGACGAGGCGCTAGCGTCATATGAGAGCGCCGTCAGGCTGACACCTAATGATGCGCAGGCTTTATCGGGATATGGCGTAACGTTGCAACATCTTGATCGCCTGTCGGAAGCAGGCGATGTTTTCCGTCGTGCGGCATCGCTCGATCCGCACTATCCGGATGCGACGACAAATCTTGCGGACGTACTCGTCCAGCAGGGGCAGGCCGACGCTGCCATCGAAGCGTGCGATCGCTTCCTTGAGAGGCGTCCCGGTGACGCTGGAGTCCTCGCGTCGAAAGCGATTGCGCTTGGTGAGAATGGTGACATTGCCGCTGTCGCGTCACTTGTCGATTTTGATCGGTTTCTCTCGCTTGAATATCCGAATACGCCGAACGGTTTTGCGGATATGGCAACGTTCAATGATTCCCTTGCCCCGCATATGCTGGCACATCCGACATTGGTTGAGGCGCCGGCCAGCCACGCCACGTGCGGCGGGAAGCACACGGGAGAGTTGCTTGGCGATTACGCTACGCCGATTGCGGCATTCCATGTAATGATCACGAGCGCCGTGTCGCGTTATATTGGGCGTCTTGATCCCGACATATCCCACCCCTTTGTCGCTAATCCGTTGGAACGATGGCAGTTGACGGCGTGGTCGATTGTTCTGCAAGGCAAAGGCGGCTATCAGGCACCGCACATCCATCCATCTGCGTGGCTTAGCGGCGTCTACTATGCGCGAGTCCCAGAAATCGTCGAAGATCCTGATGCTGATCGGGCGGGATGGATCGAATTTGGTCTCCCGAGTTCGGAATATCATTGGAAACAAATACCGGAGACCCGGGCAATTCGACCAGAACCGGGTTTGCTGGTTCTATTCCCAAGCTATTTTTTCCATCGCACAATACCGTATGACACGGACGGCACGCGTATCAGCATAGCGTTTGACGTCTTGCCTGCGAATTAGCGGCTGGAGCGAACAACGATCTTGATCTGTTTTTGCCCTGCGAGCCGTTCCCCGGATCGGATGCCATTTAGGGTCATAAAGCGTTCCTGGCGAAATTCGTCAAATGCCATGCGATTGCTTAATTTGGCGATCGTATCTGAAGACGCCACCGCTATGATTTTCAAACGCTTTGGCTTTAGGGCGGCGGCTTGAGCGGACGTTAAACGTTTAAAACTATAGGTCGTGCGCTGGAAGCGTTCCGCGAGCCGGCGCATCGTCGCGGGCGGCGCGACGAAAACGAAACGGAAGATACGCTGTGAATCAAACCGGATTGCGACCAACCGGTAGTCAGCGCGTCCATCGCGGGCGCGGACCCAGCCTGTTGCCGCATCCAGTCCATTGACCTTTATCGCCTCGAGATCGTTCAAAGCCGCACTTCGCGCCCACATGCTCGAAAGGTAGGCTGTCATTCTACCGCGGAACGGCTTTGGTTCGGCATTGAAGAATAAGCCGGCCTTTTCGCGCTTCGATGTCGCGACCACCTGATCCGGCCTGTTTTGCACTTTAAAGCCTTCCGGCACGGAAAATTCGAACCGCAGTTTGGAATGTGCAAAGCGGCGACCCAGGATATAGCCTTGTTTCGGGCCATCACCAAATATCATGCCATTGATAGCGCCAAGATATTTCCCCCGATCGCGCAGGCCGTTAGGCGAAACGCCTGAAAGCGTGATCGCACGTTGGACGCGGTCCACGGTTCGGGGGTGCGTCGCGGTAATGTCGTAGTTGTCGACCTCATCAGGGGACCGGCCGGCGATCTGCGATTCGAGCTGGCTATTGGCCCGCAGCCGTTCCAGAAAACTTGCCATGGCGTTCACATCGTAACCGGCGCGGCGCAGATAGCGAATGCCAAGCATGTCAGCTTCGAGTTCCTGATCGCGCGAATAGCTCCGCAGATACAAACCCGCAACCGTGCCCGCCAGTTGGGACGACTCGCCGCCAGCGATCGCACCCAACAGCCCAACGCCCAGGTTCGCAAGCATGGCTTGGCTTTGGCGCTGCGCAGAGTGGCGCGCGACAACATGGCCAATTTCGTGCCCGAGCACACCCGCCAGCTCCGCTTCATCGCCGGCGAGAGCCATCAGGCCGCGTGAGATGTAAACGAAACCGCCAGGCAGAGCGAACGCATTTACGATCGGACTGTCGAGCAGCGTGAAGGTGAAGCCGAGCGACGGTGTTTCGGTGGTAGCCGCAAGTTTACCACCGATACTGGCGACATAACCGGCGGCCGCAGTATCGTCGTAGACGCCACCGAACTGGGCGAGAATTTTCGGGTGCTCGCGGAGTCCGATCTGTTTTTCTTCGCTGGGCCCAACCAGAATGAGATCCCGGCTTCCCGTTGCGGGATTGACGGTGCAGCCGCTCCCAAGGCCGGCGGCAAAGGAGCACGCCGTCAAACCGCAAAAGTGCCGCCGCGTTATCGCCATTTCAGGTGACCTTTTCGTATCAGTTTTCCTGAATATCGAACTCGTTTCGCTTGGGTGCAAGGGGCGGCAGATGAAATCTCCCGTCTTCATTGGAGAATTTCTATCTGTTCGGGATGAGAAGCCTCGATCATGGGGCCGTTGCGCGATTTTACCCAACCACGAACCCGAACCAATCGGCCCTCGAGAGAATTCAAGTCCAGCCCCGAGCTTTTGAAAAGGTGCCGCGCATTGGCCCGAACGGCGACAGTAAAATCGTTGCGCCAATTGTCGCCAAAATTCAGAAAGGTGTATTTTCGCAGCGCTGCGACTTTTCGAACCCAGCCTTCGACGAGTTGGAAGCTGCCGATGTCGCGGTGGACCTTCTCAGCGTTGCGCACCGTATAGAAACGATGGCGCCAGATACCCCTTTTCTCGACGCGCGCCTGCTGTTCGATTGCCAGCATGTTGGCGACCATGGCACGGTTGTCCTTGAAACTGTATACCCGCGCCATGCCGAGGCGCAGAAGCTCACCCTGAATCCAGGTGCCATCGGGGTCATGGAGGTGGGCGAGCAACCGATTATAGCGGTCGACGCGACGCCCGCCATAAGACAAGGTCACAGTCTTGTAGAGGGAAAGTGTGAGGAGAGCGGATTTCGCTTTATCGGCGAGCGGCCATGTTTTGAAATTCTTGCGGCCAAGCGGCAGTTTGGGTGCCTGGATACCGACAAGGCGAATTTCGCGTCCATCTTCTAAAATAAGCGTGTCGCCGTCGACAATTTCGACGACCTTGCCATTGCCATCGACCGTCAGTGCGTTAGGCCAGGCTGCCGTATTGCCGATCAGGAGCAGTAATAAGATCGTGGCGGTAAAAAGCTTCAACGCAATGACCCTGTTTGCAATTGGCCGCGGTGCGGTCTAATACCAGAATTCGCGCACTGTGGGATCTATTCGTACTTTAAGGCATTGGGGATTGGCATGAACCGGAAAGATCTCTTCCCGGATATAGAACCCTATGAGCGGGGTCGGCTCTCCGTCGACCCGCCGCATGATCTTTACTGGGAGCAAGCGGGAAATCCGAATGGCGTGCCAGTCGTTTTTGTGCACGGAGGACCTGGTGCAGGGGCATCCGCGGCGCACCGGCGTTTTTTCGACCCCAAGCATTATCGCATCATCATCTTTGATCAGCGCGGCGCCGGTCGTTCCAAACCGCTCGGCGATTTAACGAACAACACGACCGGTGATTTGGTTGCTGACATGGAAGCGCTGCGGCGTGAGTTAGGCTTGGAGTCATGGTTTCTGTTTGGCGGATCATGGGGCTCAAGTCTCGTTCTTGCCTATGCCATTGCTCATCCAGAACGCTGCCTTGGCCTTGTTTTGCGGGGTATCTTTCTCTGCAGCCGTGAAGAAGTCGATTGGTTCATGACCGGCATGCAGCGGGTTTTCCCAGAAGCGTGGCGACGGTTTGTTGCGTTCCTGCCGGAAGCGGAACGCAATGACCTGCTCGCGAACTATCATCGCCGGTTGACCGACTCCGATCCAGATATCCATCTGCCGGCTGCTAAAGTTTGGAGTCAATATGAGGGGGCATGCTCGACGCTCTTGCCTAGCGCGGAAACGGTTTCTTCGTTCGGTGATCCCCTAAAAGCACTCGGTCTCGCGCGGATTGAGGCGCATTACTTTGTCAATGACCTCTTCATGGAGGAAAGGCACCTGCTGAATGGTGTTTCAAAGTTGAGAGACATCCCTGGTGTCATCGTGCAGGGACGTTACGATATGGTTTGTCCGCTTGCTTCCGCGGATGCACTTGCGCGTGCTTGGCCCGAGGCGAATTATGTGATTGTTCCGGATGCTGGGCACTCCGCGATGGAGCCCGGTATCCGTGTCGCCTTGATCCAGGCAATGGAAACGTTCAAGACACGCAACACTTGATTCACAGAATGGGTTGCTCCGCATGGCGAGGACGTATTATCTACTCGCTTGAGGGGATAATCATGCTGAGACTTTTTTGTTTGCGTGCTGTTGGGACAGCACTGCTGTTATTGGCGCTGCTTTTCGATACACGCGCTCACGCTGGCGATGATCCGTCATTTGTCGCGTTTCACGTTGGCGGTTATGACGTCAACGACAATGAAACGGCGGGGCAGTTCAATCTCGAATATCGCTCTGGCTGGGATGATTGGTATTTGAAGCCGTTCGCAGGCGTAATGGCGACTACCGACGCTGCCATATACGGCTACTTGGGTGTCATGCTCGACATCTATCTCGGTCGCCGGTTGGTTCTTACGCCGAATTTCGCGGCCGGGCTATATTCCGATGGAGACGGGAAGGACCTTGGCAATGTGGTCGAGTTCCGGTCCGGCATCGAATTAGCCTACCGCTTCGACAACCGGATGCGATTGGGTGTTTCCTTTCACCATATTTCGAACGCATCGATCGGCGACATCAATCCAGGCACCGAAACATTGACGCTGGTCCTGTCTTTGCCGCTGAATAATCTTTTCTCGGACTAGATTTCTCGGAATTCATGGTGGCTGACACGTTTTCGTGTGCGCTTCGGTGCATCGAAAAATACTTGTCGTATAAGTATTTACCCGCCATATTCAGGGTGGTTTTAACAACGGAAAGGAGGTGATCCAGTGTATCATTGTCAATTACGGCCTACGGTCGCTCGAACCTGGATTGTCGCCGCCGTGCGGAGTTATTTCGCCTGACGCGACGTGTCCCGGCCTGGGCAAGGGACCGAGGTCAGACAAGGGAAGGGCCGTTCAAGAGAGCGGCCCTTTTTTTGTCGGTTGTAAATGTTCTTTGCCGAAGACGTACCAACCCCGGTACGAGTAATTTAACGCCGCCGCCCCATATTGAGGGTCCAGTAATGGAAACTGCGGACGAGACCGCCGTCCTGCGCCAAAAATGTATAGCCGACACCCGCATCATCAATGTCCCTAGCCAACAACGCTTTACGGTGCGGCGGCGAGTTGATCCACCCCTTGACGACTTCGACTGGATTATCCTGGCCTGCGGCTAAATTCTCTAAAACGGTGCGCCAGGGATATCCGGCTCGTGTCGCTCGATCCCCGATCGTCTTGCCGGTCGGTGAAACATGATCGAAAAAATCTCGGGCGGCCATATCATCGGAGTGCGACTGCGCTGTAGTGTTGAGAAGCGGGTTGATCGATAAGGGGGCAAGACCATATCGGGCGCGGAATTTGTTCACATGGCGCATGATTTCACGTCGCCAATTGCTTGCTGCCGGTCGCGTTGGTTCCGCGAGGGTAATAACCCAATAATGGTCCAGGGCAGCGCCTTGACGTTGCGCATAGCCGATGCCGGCTTCGCTTAAGGTTTGGCTCAACAGAACTTGGCGACTATCACGGCGGCTCCGCCATAAATCAACAACACCCTTGGCGTTCGGATAGCCCATTGCAACTTGTTGGGCTGCCTGTTTGTAAGCGTAACCGGCGCGCCGAAGCCGCTTGTCAAGGGTCAGACCTTCGGGTCCGCGCGCATCCAATTTGCGGCGCTTCATGACATCTTGCGCAAGATCACGCGCAAGCAACGCCAGCCTTGCCTCCATGCGGAGAGGGGCGAGACCGTGCTGTGCCCGAAATCCATTGATGTGCTCGAGGACTTCGCGTTGTATATCCGCGGCTTCGGCGCCGCGCGTCAGCAGCGCCACGAGGGCGATTGCCAACCAATGGCGCATCGGGACCGCCCTACTGCATGACAATATTCGGCATGGCGCGTTTTGTTTCTTGGTCACCACCGCTTAATTTTTCCCAAATTGTATCGGCAATGGCTCGAAAGGCTTTGCTGTGCGGGCTATCCGGGTCACTAACGACGATTGGCGTGCCGCCATCGGACGTTTCTCGAATGGCGATGTCGAGCGGAATTTCACCAAGGAAATCGACGCCGAGTTGGTCGGCCTCCTTATGCGCGCCGCCGTGGCTGAATATATCCGTCCGCTCCCCACAATGCGGGCAAGAGAAGTAACTCATATTCTCGATGATGCCGAGAACCGGCACTTCGACCTTGCGGAACATATTTAAACCCTTCCGGGCATCCAGCAAGGCGATATCCTGGGGCGTGGAGACGATGACCGCACCGGCGAGCGGGACATCTTGTGCCATGGTCAATTGCGCATCGCCGGTGCCCGGCGGCATATCGACGATCATGACGTCCAACGCGCCCCAATTGACGTCGCGCATGAGCTGTTGCAGTGCGCTCATGACCATTGGGCCGCGCCAGATCATTGGCGTGTCTTCCGGAACGAGAAAACCCATCGACATGACTTTGACGCCGTGGTTCTGCATTGCTTCCAATCGTTCGCCGTCAGGGCTTTGCGGCTTTCCCGAGATTCCCATCATGCGCGGTTGCGATGGGCCGTAAATGTCCGCGTCGAGAATGCCCACGCTATGTCCGGCACCGGACAGCGCAAGGGCAATATTTGTCGCGACCGTGGATTTGCCGACACCGCCTTTGCCGGAGGCAACCGCGACGATGTGCTGCACGCCGGGCACCATCTGTTTGGCTCTGCCTTGCGGGGCGCCTTGCTGTGGTCCGCCTTGCTGCGTTGGTTGGGCGTCCTTGTGGGCGGTCAAGACCGCCGTGACCGAGAGAACACCGGGAATTGCGTCAACAGCGTTTTCAGCCGCCTTTCGCACGTTTTCGTAGGCGTCCGCCCGTTTAGGATCAATTTCAATTGCAAAGCCGACATTTCCGTCCTTGACTACAAGACCGGAAATCATGCCAAGAGAGACAATGTTATCGTTGTTTTCCAGGCCGTTGATTGATTTTAGTGCGCCGAGGACCTGTTCTTCACTCACCGAGGCCATTCTTGAATCTCCGTTATTGGTCAGCATTTGCCGTATCGGGGTTTGCGCCCCGCAGGGTGCTGCCCTATATGTGTGTTGACTTATATGTGATGGTGCCGCGGCAAGAAAAGTACGGTACCTACGGCGTGCGGTTAATTAAAGCATAAACACCGGCAAAACAAAGGAAGATGAGCCAATGCCTTGGTCGAATCAATCTGGTGGTGGCGATAACGGACAGGGGCCGTGGGGCGGCGGCGGTGGCGGCGCAGGCGGCGGCGGTGGCGGTGGTAGGCCACCACCCGATCTTGAGGATATGCTGCGCAAGGGGCAGGAGCGGGTAAAAACGCTGATCCCTGGCGGTGGTGCCTCCCCAAAGATCATCTTTCTTTTGGTTGTCGTTGCCATCCTGCTCTGGCTCGCGACGGGCTTCTATCGGGTCCAGCCTGGCCAGCAAGGTGTCGCACTTATTTTTGGCAAGGCCTATAAATCCACGCCGCCGGGCTTGGACTATAATCTTCCCGCACCGTTAGGCGAAGTGTTCACACCTCAGGTCGACCTGTCGCGGCGCGTCGATATTGGTTTTCGTGGTGCCGGCGATGTGACCCGAGGCCGCAGTACGGAACGGGACGTGCTCGAAGAAAGTCTCATGCTGACGGGTGATCAAAACATCGTCGATATGGATTTCACGGTGTTCTGGAAGATCAAGGACGCGAGTAATTATCTGTTCAACATCCGGGGTCAGGAAAACACGGTAAAAATCGTCGCCGAAAGCGCGATGCGTGAAGTCGTTGGCCAGACGCCGTTTGACCAAGCGGTGACGACGGGCCGGGAAGATATACAAGATAAGACGCGGGAATTGATGCAAACGGTTCTCGACCAATACAATTCCGGTATCCTGATTACGACCGTTCAGTTGCAGAAGTCCGACCCGCCGAGCGAGGTTATCGACGCATTCAATGACGTTCAACGCGCGCGCCAGGATCGCGACAGGCTTCGTAACGAAGCGGAAGCCTACGCGAACTCCGTCGTACCGGTTGCACGCGGGTTGGCGGAAAAGGATATCCAGCAGGCCGAAGGCTATCGTCAAAGGCAAATTCAGGAAGCCCAGGGTGAGGCGGACCGTTTCACGTCGGTTTATGAAGCCTACAAAGTCGCACCTGAAGTGACGCGCCGCCGTATGTATCTCGAAACGCTGGGCGAGGTCCTTGGCAGTGCGCGCAAGGTCATTATCGATCAGAAGAGCGGAGGACAGGGCGTTGTCCCCTATCTGCCATTGCCGGAAGTTCAAAAACGGCAGGAACAAGATAAAAAAGAAGCCGGTAATTAGGGAACTGGAGAGAAAAGCATGAGCAAGACCCAACTCGCGATTCTCGGCATCATTATCCTTGTCATTGGTGTCGTCGCATCCGGTGCCCTGTTTACGGTTCATCAGGTGCAACAGGCGATTGTGCTTCAGTTTGGCAAGCCGGTTCGCGTTGTCCAGGAACCGGGCTTGAGCTGGAAGATTCCGTTCATTCAAGACGTGCGTTTCTATGAACGGCGTGTGCTGGATCTAGATCCGCCTGAATTCGAGGTTCTGCTCGATGACAAGAAACGGATCAAGGTCGACGCCTTCGCGCGCTATAAAATCCTGGATCCGTTGCGGTTTCTGCAAGTGGTTGGATCGGAATCGACAGCGCGGAACCGCCTGAGCAATTTGGTGAACTCGTCCCTTCGGCGCGTCATTGCAAAGACATCTCTTACCGATTTGCTTTCATCAAGGCGCGGTCAGTTGATGGAGCAAATTCAGACTGAGGTGACACGGAATGCAGAGGCACTTGGGATAAACATTGTCGATATCCGAATCGGCCGGACCGATTTGCCGACGGAGACCAGCCAAGCGGTCTTCAACCGTATGCGGACCGAACGGGAACGCGAAGCCCGTGAGTTGCGTGCGCAGGGGACGGAAACGGCACAGAAAATCCGCGCCGGCGCGGACCGCGATAAAACGGTCATCCTGGCGACGGCCAAACGTAAATCGGAACAATTACGCGGTGAAGGCGAGGGACAACGAAATCTGATCCTTGGCAAGGCCTATGGCCAAGACCCTGAATTCTTCCAGTTCTATAAATCGCTGACGGAATACCAGGAGAACCTTGTCGGCAACGACACCACCATGGTGCTGTCGCCGGACAGTGATTTTTTCCGCTTCTTCGGCAATCTTAGCGGCGAGAAGAAGAAATAGGAGTTGTGGCAAGAGGTCGTATGATTGGCTGACTTTGCCACTGCGTTTGCCCTGGTGCTTGTCATAGAAGGGCTTTTGTACGCGATGTTCCCCGAGGGGATGCAGCGGATGATGCGGACTGCATTGGAAGCGCCACCTTCATTGCTGCGTAACGGCGGCCTCGCGGCCGCTGTGATCGGTTTCGCGATTGTCTGGCTGATTCGCGCGTGACGTACCGCTGCAATAGCCCTGATTTTGCCTTAATTGGACGAAAAAAAGGGTTTATTATGACGTTTTCGGCATTTGGATTGATCTATACACGGTTATGCCCCACATGCGTGACAGATTAGGGCACAGCTGAGAGCCGTGAATTGATATGGAGGTCGTTTTGAACCGTTTAATGCATTCTTGTCGTTTGCGCGACGCAGGGCCGGCGCGCTGGTTGCTGATTATCCCTATTTTTGCGCTTTTCGTCTTTCAGGCTGGATCCGCGGACGCGCGCGGCGCACCCGACAGCTTCGCCGATCTCGCGGAGCGGCTGCTGCCCGCGGTTGTTAATATTTCGACGACGCAGAAGGTTCAACGTCATGCGGAAGGCGGACAGGAAGGCCCGCAGTTTCAGTTCCCGGAGGGCTCTCCCTTTAGAGATTTCTTCGACCGCTTTAATCGTCGGCAGGGTGACCAACCTGCTCGCCGCGTCACATCGCTGGGATCCGGGTTCATTATTGATAAGTCCGGATATGTTGTGACAAACAACCATGTGATCGATGGTGCCGATAAAGTCACGGTCATTCTTCACAATGGTGAAAAGTTCGATGCAGAAATTGTTGGTAAGGACAAGAAGACCGATCTCGCTTTGCTAAAGGTCGATCCGGGTGAGGAGAAACTGACGGCCGTTGAATTCGGTGCGTCCGATAAAGCTCGCGTCGGCGATTGGGTTATTGCCATCGGTAATCCGCTCGGCCTCGGCGGGACGGTAACCGCAGGCATCATTTCCGCGCGTGGTCGTGATATCCGCTCTGGTCCGTATGACGACTACATTCAGACCGACGCCCCGATCAACCGGGGTAATTCTGGCGGCCCACTCTTCGATATGAAGGGTGCCGTTATGGGGATCAATACCGCAATATTGTCCCCCTCTGGCGGCAGCATCGGCATTGGGTTTTCGGTTCCCGCAAATTTGGCAAAAAATGTTATTGGCCAGTTGCGTGAATTCGGTACGACGCGTCGGGGCTGGCTCGGGGTGCAAATCCAGACGGTATCGCCCGAGATTGCGGAAAGTCTCGGCCTTGAATCCCCCCGGGGAGCGCTGGTCGCCGGCGTTTTGAAAAACAGCCCTGCGGAAGCCGCGGGTTTGAAGCAGGGCGATGTCATTGTCGGCTTCGATGAGCGCGAAGTCCCCGAATCGCGTAAATTGCCGCGCATGGTCGCCGAGACCAATGTCGGTAAGGATGTGGGGGTCAAGGTCTGGCGCGATGGTAAGGAAGTTAGGCTTACTGTTCGCTTGGGCGAACTTGAAAAGGTCGATCAGGCGTCCCTCACGACACGTGGCAGCCGCAAGGATTCCGGAGATGAAGCAAGCCGGGAGATCGATGCGCTTGGCTTGGCGCTGTCACCGATCACTCCCGAGCTTACGGCAAAGTACAAGATCGAAGAGGACATGAAAGGCGTCGTCGTTACCGACGTTAAAAAGGGCAGCGATGCCGAAGAACGTCGGCTTCGCCCTGGTGATATCGTCGTCGAGGTCGGTCAAGAGCCGGTCGCAACGCCGGCCGAGGTCGCAGCGCAGGTAGAAAAGGCCCGCGAAAAGGGACGCAAGGTCGTTCTGCTGCTGGTTGATAAGGATGGCGATATGCGGTTCATCCCGATCAAAATCAAATAGGTTTACGCGAACCGTTGTGTTTGGTGCGCAGACGGTGCCGGCTTCGGTCGGCGCCGTTTCGCTTTGCGCAATTCTGTTTGTGGCACTATCCTGCGGCCACACCATCAACACAAATTTCTACAAATTGAAGATAAACTGGGACCGCAATCGTGAGATCTGACGGCTCGACATCCGTTTTTCAACTGAAGAATCAGGGGCCGATCTATTTGATCGGGCTGGGTCACGGCGCGACGCACTGGATCGCGGGAACTTTTTACATTCTGCTCCCCGCCTTGACCAAGGATCTGGGACTGACCTACACGGAAGCAGGGTTGCTGGTATCGATCTTTCACGCGAGTTCTTTTGCTGCGAATTTCGGCAGTGGCGTCGTCGTCGATGTAACCGGCCGCAAAGTAATCTTCCAAATAATGTCCCTGGTTGTTGGCGCCGCAGCTCTGGCGGTATTCGGCGTGACGGCGCTGTATTTTGTCTTGGCGTTGATGGTCGTGCTGATTGGTGCAACGAATAATTTATGGCATCCGCCGGCGATTGCTTTTATTTCGGAACGTTATCCCAATCATCGTGGATATGCGTTGGCGATCCATGCAACCGGCGCCAGCATTGGCGATATGATTGCGCCTGCCGCTGTGGGTTTTTTACTCATTTCGTTTTCCTGGCAGAACACCGCGATGATCAGCACACTGCCGATAATCGCCGTTGTCGCTGTTTACTTCTTTTACTTGATGCCGATGGACCGGCCTGCGCCGGGCGAACGTCGCAGTTCGATAACGTTCGGGGAGTATTTGCGCGGACTGGCGCAGTTGGTACGCCGCCGCGCCGTGCTCGGCTTGTGTTTGATGGCATCCTTCCGGTCGATGGCGCAAGTTGGGCTAATAATGTTTCTGCCGCTCTATCTTGCCGATGTTCTTTTGGTGGAGCCTTGGTTGATGGGCCTCACGATCATGGGGATGCATCTTGGCGGCGTCATTGTTTCGCCGATTGCGGGCACTTGGTCGGATAAAGTTGGCCGCAGACCCATTGTGATGGCGGGTCTGACCGCGACGACCGTTCTGATTCTGCTCCTGCCGCTCATGCCAACGACGAGCCTATTCGTTGCGGCCGTTTCATTCCTTGGTTTTGTGCTCTACGCGGTTCGGCCGGTTATCCATAGCTGGATGATGGATCTCGCGCCGGCTGAGGTCAGCGCTTCCGCAACGAGCTTGCTCTTTGGCACACAGGCGGCTCTTTCTGTCCTGATGCCCGTCGTTGGCGGCGCCGTAGCAGACAGGTACGGTCTCGTAGACGTGTTCTACGTGATTGCAGGGATCATGCTCGTCGCAAACTTGACGGTCGTGCTTTTGCCGGGATTGAAAAAACCTCGCTAACCACAGAACTCTTCCAGACGATATCCCTGAAGGTAGAGTAGCGCGGTCAAGTCGCCGTGATCGATCCTAACGCGCGCGGACTCAGCGACGATCGGTTTGGCATGAAAGGCGACACCCATGCCGGCTGCTTCAAGCATCGCCAGGTCGTTCGCGCCGTCGCCGACTGTAATCGCGGCTAATGGCGTGATTCCCCGGCCGGCAGACAGTCGAACTAAGGCTTCGCGTTTGGCATCGCGGCCAAGGATAGGGTCGAATACGTTGCCAGTGAGTTTGCCGTCGACGATTTCCAGTCGGTTCGATTGGTCATAATTAAAGCCGAGTTGGTGGCGCACCCATCCCGTGTAGTAACGGAACCCGCCGGAAACGAGGGCGCAATAGGCACCGTTCGCGCGCATTGTGGAGACGAGTGTTGCTGCACCTGGCATAATACGGATAGACGACAACGCTTGCTCCAACGCGCCTTCGTCGAGGCCTTTTAACATGTTTACGCGTGCGCGAAGCGCCCCTTCGAAATTTAGTTCGCCGGCCATCGCGCGGGCGGTAATGTCGGCGATGGCGTCGCCGATCCCTTGTGCGGCAGCCAACTCGTCCAACATCTCGTTTTCGATAATCGTCGATTCCATGTCGGCGACCAGGAGGCTTTTTCGCCGCCCCGACGATTTTTGGGCGACAGTATCAATTGGCGTATCGGCGATCGCTGTGCGAACGGCCTCGACCACTTTTTCGGGCGAATTGCCGTTAAACGGCAAATCGCAAGCCACATTTGGCGCCAACCAGACAATCTCGCCCGTCTCTGTCCCGAAGGATGCAATCGCCTCGGCCGCCGTTTTCGCGACCTCGGGCTTGAGTGCCGCCGTCGCGGGGTTTGAAATTAGTGTAAGAACATTGTTCATCATCGCGCAGTCTGTATCTTCGGTTCCCATGGAAGGCAAGCTGGATAATCCCGTTTTGATCGTTGCCGGCCCGACGGCGAGCGGGAAGTCAGCCATGGCGCTCGCGGTTGCGGAAGAGTTTGACGGCGTTGTAATTAATGCCGACAGCATGCAGGTGTATGCCGAGCTCCGAATTATAACGGCGCGGCCTACGCTTCGTGACGAAGCGCGTGCGCCGCATCGCCTTTATGGGGTCTTGCCGGTAACCGACGTGTGTTCTGCTGCCCGCTGGCGCGAGATGGCCATTGCAGAAATTAACGATGCGCATCGCAAGGGGCGGTTGCCGGTCGTGTGCGGTGGAACGGGATTATATTTGCGGGCTCTGATGCAGGGGTTGTCGCCCATTCCGGATATCCCGGAGGAAATTCGCCGCGACGTTCGGTCACAACAGCAAAGGCAAGGGGCTGCGGCTCAGTATGCGCGTCTTTTGGCCTGCGATCCGGAGACGGCCAGCCGCCTTGCGCCAGGCGATAAGCAACGTATAGCGCGTGCTCTTGAGGTGTTCTTGGCGACGGGACGCCCCCTATCGGCGTGGCTCGCGTTGCCGCCTGAAGGGCCGCCGCCAGGATGTCGATTCGAATTTCTATTGCTGATGCCGCCGCGCGATGTCCTCTACGCGGCTTGCGACGACCGTTTGTTGGAAATGGTCCGCGCCGGCGCATTGGAAGAAGTCGAGGCGTTGCGCCAGGAAGGCGTCGATCCATCGCTACCGGCTATGCGGGCGCTGGGCATGCCAGCTTTTTTGCAACACCAGGCTGGCGAACTTGGTCTCGAAGAGGCAATCGATTTGGCGCAACTGACGACACGCCGATATGCAAAACGCCAAATGACATGGTTTCGGAATCAGATAATTACAAAAAAATCTATTAATGCGCAATATTCGGAAATTTTTATACCAGAAATCTTTTCATTTATTCGTCAAAACCTGTTGACCTCATGATTTTGAACTCCTATTGTCGGCGCCCTTTGGACCGGTAAGGACCGGAAACCAAAGGAAAACAAAACATATATCAGGTGCAGTGCGCTTAAGTTCCCGAGGTTCGGCCCGGTTGACGGGACGAACCGAAACGGATATTGCGCTGCACAAATGCGGAAAAGAGTTCGAACGCGGTAAACGGAAGGCATGGAGAGTACAATGGCTAATGAACGCATGACCGGCGCGGAAATCGTCATCAAGGCCCTGGTGGATCTGGGCGTTGAAGTCGTCTTCGGATATCCCGGCGGTGCTGTCCTGCCGATTTACGATGCGCTCTTCAAGCAGAACCGTCTACGTCATATTCTCGTGCGGCAGGAAGGCGGCGCTGTCCATGCGGCGGAAGGCTATGCGCGATCGACGGGCAAGGTCGGCGTCGTGTTGGTTACATCGGGACCTGGGGCGACGAACGCGGTCACCGGGTTGACCGACGCCTTGATGGATTCCGTACCCGTGGTTTGTCTGACGGGGCAGGTTCCGACGCATTTGATCGGGAACGATGCTTTTCAGGAATGCGATACCACGGGTATCACACGTCCCTGCACAAAGCATAATTACCTCGTCAAAGATGTGCAGAATTTGGGCAAAACGCTACATGAAGCCTTTTATGTGGCTGGCAGCGGCCGCCCGGGTCCGGTCGTGGTCGATCTGCCCAAGGATGTGCAATTTGCTGAAGGCGATTATGAAGCGCCGCGGTCCGCCGTTCACAAGACCTATAAGCCGCAGGTCAAGGGTGATCCCAAGGCGATTGAAGAAGCGGTGTCGCTATTGGCCAATGCCAAGAAGCCGATCGTCTATGCCGGCGGCGGTGTCGTCAATTCGGGAGATAAGGGTAGCCAGTTGCTGACCCAATTCGTCCGCATGACAGGATATCCCTGCACGCTGACGCTCATGGGGCTTGGTGCCTATCCCTCATCGGATAATCAGTTCCTTGGCATGTTGGGTATGCATGGGACCTATGAAGCCAATATGGCCATGCATGGCTGCGACGTAATGTTGTGCGTCGGCGCGCGTTTTGATGACCGGGTGACTGGTCGTCTTGACGCCTTCGCACCAAATGCCAAAAAAATTCATATCGATATTGATCCTTCTTCAATTAACAAGAATGTCCGCGTCGATGTGCCGATCGTCGGCGATGTTGCGCACGTCCTCGAAGACATCGTTCGACTTTGGAAGTCCAAGCACCTCCATCCGGATGGCAAGGCGCTTGATGCCTGGTGGGATCAGATTGCGGAATGGCGGGCTGTAAAAAGCCTGAACTTTGGCAAAAGCGACACGCTTATCAAACCGCAACATGCGATTCGGCGCCTTTATGAGGCAACGAAGGATCGTGAAACCTACATCACGACGGAAGTTGGGCAGCACCAAATGTGGGCTGCCCAGCATTTCCCCTTCGAAAAGCCTAATCACTGGATGACGTCGGGCGGCCTTGGCACGATGGGTTACGGGTTGCCGGCGGCTGTTGGCGTGCAGCTCGCACATCCTGACGCTCTGGTCGTCGATATCGCGGGTGAAGCGTCGACCATGATGAATATTCAGGAACTTTCGACGGCAATGCAGTACCGTGCCAAAATCAAGGTCTTTATCCTGAATAATGAATATATGGGCATGGTCCGGCAGTGGCAGGAGTTGCTGCATGGTGGCCGGTATTCGGAAACCTATTCGGAGGCGTTACCGGACTTCGTTAAGCTTGCAGAGGCTTTCGGGGCTGTCGGTTTACGGGCAGAAAAGCCGGACCAACTAGATGACGTTATCGCCGAGATGATTGCGGCTGACAATGCTGTCGTCGCCGATATTTGTGTCGATCCGGCGGAGAACTGCTTCCCGATGATACCCTCGGGAGCGGCGCACAATGACATGCTGCTGGGACCGGAAGACGAGCAAACGAAGCCGATATCCACGGATGGCATGGTGCTTGTTTAGCCCGACAAAAAGACGGATTTAACCGAATAGAGTCGAACTCAGGACGCAGCTGGGGTCGTGGTGATGAGTGATGCAAGAGCAAATAATTGAACGACATACGATCGCGGTACTCGTGGACAACGAGCCGGGTGTCCTGGCCCGTGTGATCGGGTTGTTTTCGGGCCGAGGTTACAACATCGAGAGCCTGACCGTATCGACGGTCAGCGAGGATAAGACTGTATCCCGAATTTCCATCGTGACGTCAGGTACGCCGATGATTATCGAGCAGATCAAGGCGCAGCTGGACAGGCTGGTTCCCGTCAGCGCGGTGCGTGATTTGACGGCGGAAGGCGCCCATATCGAACGTGAGGTGGCACTGATCAAGGTGGCGGCCAAGGGGCCGGAAAGGCGCGAGTCGCTGCGGATCGCAGATATTTTCCGGGCCCGCGTGGCGGACACCACAGTCGACTCATTTGTGTTCGTGTTGACGGGCACGCAGGACAAGATAGATGCGTTTACGGAACTCATGCGGGCGCTGGGCGAGGTCGAAGTCTCGCGCAGTGGCGTGGTCGCCATTGCCCGAGGCGCCGAGGTCCTATAAAAGCGCGTTCGTGTAGAAGTTTGTGATTGCTGAATATAAGGGATAAAGCCAATGCGCGTTTATTATGACCGGGACGCCGACGTTAACCTGGTGAAGGGGAAGAAGGTCGCCATAGTCGGCTATGGCAGCCAGGGACACGCACATGCGATGAATTTGCGCGACAGCGGCGTCAACGATGTTGCGGTGGCGTTGCGGGAAGGTTCCGGGTCGGCGAAGAAGGCCGAAGGCGCCGGGTTCAAGGTCATGTCGCCAACCGAGGCGGCGAAATGGGCGGATATCGTCATGGTTCTCGCACCTGATGAGATTCAGCGTGATCTCTATGCCGAAGAGCTGGGTCCGAATATGAAGGCTGGCGCGGCGATCGCCTTCGCGCACGGATTGAACATTCACTTCAATCTGATCGAGCCGCGAACCGATATCGATGTGTTCATGATTGCACCAAAAGGCCCGGGCCATACGGTTCGTTCCGAATACGAGCGCGGTGCCGGTGTGCCTTGCTTGATTGCAGTGCACCAGGATGCCTCCGGAAACGCGCATGATGTTGGCCTTTCATATGGCAGTGCAATTGGCGGCGGCCGGGCAGGCATCATTGAAACAACGTTCCAGGAAGAATGCGAAACCGATCTATTCGGTGAACAGGCCGTGTTGTGCGGTGGTCTGACATCGTTGATCCAGGCTGCATACGAGACGTTGGTTGAAGCGGGTTACGCTCCCGAAATGGCGTATTTCGAATGCGTCCACGAAGTAAAGCTTATCGTCGACCTGATTTACGAAGGCGGACTCGCGAATATGCGCTATTCGGTGTCGAATACGGCTGAATATGGCGATTACGTTAGCGGCCCGGAAGTCATCAATACGCCAAGCAAGGAAGCGATGAAGGGTATTCTGAAGCGCATTCAGACGGGCGAGTTTGTTCATGACTGGATGAATGAATGCTCGGTCGGCCAACCCCGACTCAAAGCTGAGCGCCGGATGTCAGGCGAACATTCACTCGAGGAAGTTGGCGCACGGTTGCGCGGCATGATGCCGTGGATTGCTGAAAACGCGCTCGTTGATAAATCCAAGAACTAACAACTTCGCCAGACAATCTTTACGATTGTTCTGCAAATTTATTCGTGCGCCCGGGATGCTTATCAGTGTCCCGGGTGTTTTCGTGTGAACGTATGTCCGCTTTTATCGCTTGTTAAGCATATATTCTTCGCAAACGTGTGATTTAAAATAATCTTTAAAGACTTTTTAACTATATCCGGTTTGATTTATTATCTAAGACGATTACTGTACGTTGTTGCCACGGATGGACGTAAATACAGCGCTCAATTCAATGAAAGTTAAATGAAACAGCACGTATCCATCGCCGGAACCAGCGTATTTCCACAAGTCGTCGCCGTTGGAATATAGGGCCCTGGGAGCCAGTCGTTAAATATGTTTTCACGTATTTTAGGTATGTTATCGGCCGATATGGCGATCGATCTTGGGACCGCGAACACGTTGGTCTACGTCAAGGGACGCGGAATCGTGCTGAACGAGCCTTCGGTTGTCGCCATTGCGGAGATAAAAGGTAAAAAGCAAGTGCTGGCTGTTGGTGATGAAGCGAAGATGATGCTGGGACGAACACCCGGTAATATACAAGCTATTCGTCCGCTCCGAGATGGCGTTATCGCCGATTTCGAAGTTGCCGAGGAAATGATCAAGCACTTCATCCGCAAGGTGCATAATCGGCGCAGTTTTGCGAGTCCGCAGGTCATTATCTGCGTACCATCCGGGTCTACCGCAGTCGAGCGCCGTGCCATTCAGGAATCAGCCGAGGCTGCCGGCGCACGCCGGGTTTTCTTGATCGAAGAGCCTATGGCCGCTGCAATTGGCGCCGGTCTGCCCGTGACGGAACCGACCGGTTCCATGGTTGTCGATATCGGCGGTGGCACAACGGAAGTCGCCGTGCTGTCGTTGGGCGGCATCGTCTATTCCCGCTCGGTTCGGGTTGGCGGTGACAAGATGGACGAAGCGATCATCGCCTATATCCGCCGCAATCATAACCTGCTGGTCGGCGAGGGGAGTGCCGAGCGGATCAAAAAGGAAATTGGATCGGCCTGCCCGCCTGAAGATGGCGAAGGCGATGTGATGGAAATCAAGGGACGGGATCTCATGAACGGAGTTCCCAAGGAACTCCTCATCAGTGAGCGGCAGATTGCCGAAAGCTTGGCGGAACCCGTTGGTGCGATCGTTGAAGCTGTGAAGGTGGCGCTTGAACATACGGCGCCGGAACTCGCCGCGGATATCGTCGACAAGGGCATTGTTTTGACAGGTGGCGGCGCTTTGCTCGGCAACCTCGACTTTGTATTACGTCATTCGACAGGTCTGCCGGTATCCATCGCCGATGATCCGCTTTCCTGCGTCGCATTGGGAACCGGCCGTTGCCTAGAAGAAATGAAAACGCTGAAAAACGTGCTGATCAGCATGTATTGATGGCCGAGTGAGGAACGATTTGGCACTTAAGAAACGAGGAATAGCGAGACTTGGCCAAGCGACCTGAATCGTTTCAAAGAGTAGCCGCACCGTTGCGCGCGATGACGCAACGGTTTGCCTTTCTGTTTTTGTTATTGGCTTCCGGCGCAATTCTCCTCGTCGGAAAGGCAGATCCGGAGATATTTGATCGCACCCGCATGGCGGTCACGGATGCTGTCGCCCCGGTGCTTGATGCCCTATCGCGCCCGATTGCAACAGGTGCCGCAATCGTTGACGAGACGCAATACCTGATCAATCTGCGTGAGCAAAACATAGCATTGCGTGCTGAAAATGCACGATTGATACAATGGCATACCGCGGCGCGGAACCTGGCGGCGGAAAACGAAAAACTTCGGGGCTTGCTGGCGTTCGTTCCGGAACAGTCCTCCCAATTTATTTCAGCGCGCGTCATCGCGGATTCGGGCGGGACATTTGTGCGGAGCATGCTTGTGAATGCTGGCCAGCGTGACGGCGTCGTCAAAGGACAGGCGGTTGTCGTGGGCGAAGGATTGATCGGGCGGATTGTCGAAACCGGCAACCGGGTTTCGAGAATTTTATTGATCGACGATTTGAATAGCCGCATTCCTGTTGTTGTTGGACGGGATCGGGAACGCGCGGTACTGGCGGGTGACAACTCCCGTCGGCCCAAGCTGATGTATCTCCCATCGAATGCACAGGTTCAAAAAGGCGCACGCATCATGACTTCGGGTCAAGGGGGTGTCTTTCCACCGGGAATTCCCGTCGGCGTTGTCGCTTCTATCGATGCGAATGGCGTGAGAGCTGAATCGTTCGTTGCGACGTCCGACCTCGAATATGTCCGTATCGTCGATTATGGGCTCACCGGGGTGCTGGACAGTGAAAACCGGGGCAACTCCGCACTGGAAGATTAATGTTGCCGCCGCGTTAAACCGTCGTGCAATGCCGTCAATTTGGTTTAGTTTGTCAAATAGAAACCAATCCATTAGGAGCCTTTTGACGCAATGAAAGGTACCGCCTGGCAACGGCTTGATTTCGTTGCGCGGAGTTTGACACCCCTGATGGTCAGCCTTTGCCTCGTGATCGTCAGCGTCATCCCGCTACGGCTGCCACAAGCCAGTTTTATTGTACCAACGCTGGCCCTGATGGCGGTTTACTACTGGAGCCTCCATCGCGCGGATTTGCTGCCGGCGTTTGCCATTTTCATCGTTGGCATGCTGCAGGATATTCTCGGCGGTGGCCCATTGGGTGTGAACACAATAATATTTCTCGCAGTATATGGAATTTGTGCGTCTCAGCGCCGTTTCTTCTATGGAAAATCATTTCTCGTCGTATGGTGGGGGTTCATGGTCGTCGCCGCCGGTGCTCTTATCCTTGAATGGGCCTTGAATTCGGCGTTCTCGGGATCGATTGTTGGGCCGCGTCCGGCTTTATTCAAATACCTGATCACGGTCGCGATTTATCCCTTGGTCGCTTGGCTTTTCGCCCGCATGCAACGCACATTGCCGGTGGTCGAATAACATGAAAACGGACAAGGAACGTGAAAAGCTTTTCAGCCGTCGCGCCGCGATCGTGGCCGGTGGCCAATTGGCGTTATTCGCTGGTCTTGGCGCGCGTATGTACTACCTGCAAGTCATTCAGGCCGAGCGTTATCGGACGCTGGCCGAAGACAACCGGATCAACTTACGCCTTCTTGCACCGCCACGCGGTTACATTCTTGATCGGTTCGGCGAACCGATTGCAATCAATGTGCAAAACTACCGCATTGTCATTATCCGAGAGCAGGTCGAGAATATTGCCGAGACTTTGGCTCGGCTTGAGCAGCTTCTTGAAACCGGCACCGTGGATACAAAACGCGTCCTGCGCGACGCCGAGAAGCGCCGCAAATTCGTTCCGGTCACGGTTGCCGAAAATTTGAGCTGGGGTGAAGTAAGCCGTCTTGAAGTCAATGCGCCGAACCTGCCGGGCGTGAGTATCGAAGTAGGTCTGTCTCGCTTCTATCCGCTGGGCCCGGCGGTTGCCCATGTGATCGGTTACGTTGCGTCGGTTTCCGAAAAGGATCTGACAGGCGATCCGTTACTAGAATTGCCGGGCTTCCGGATTGGCAAGAGCGGCATCGAGCGGCGCTATGACGCGGCCCTGCGCGGTAAGGCGGGAAATAGTCAGGTTGAAGTCAACGCCGTGGGGCGCGTAATCCGAGAATTGCAAAGGGATGAAGGAGAGCCGGGGCGTGAGATTGAGCTCACATTGGATATCGATTTGCAATCATTTGCGGCGGAACGATTGGCGAAGGAGCGAAGTGCCGCCGCGGTCGTCATGGACCCGCACCGCGGCGATATTCTCACCATGGTTTCCTCTCCCGGCTTCAATCCGAATGCGTTCAGCGAAGGGCTCAGTAATGACGAATGGCGCCGGCTTGTCCGCGATCCGCATTCGCCACTCAGCAACAAGGCAATTGCTGGCTTGTACGCGCCAGGGTCGACGTTCAAGATTGTGGTTGCGCTGGCAGCTCTGGAAGCAGGGATCACACCCGATCACACGAGTCATTGCCGAGGTTATATAAAGCTTGGCGACCGGCGGTTTCACTGTTGGAAAAGACATGGGCATGGGCGGATGGCCCTCGTCGATGCAATCCGCGAATCTTGCGACATCTGGTTTTATGACGTCGCCTTGAAAATTGGTATTGATCGTATTGCGGCGATGGCCCGCAAGCTCGGCCTGGGTGCGAAACAAGGTTTCGATATCGCAGGCGAAAAATCAGGCTTAATTCCCACAAAGGATTGGAAGCGCGCGACGCTTGGAAGCAGTTGGCAAAAGGGTGAAACGGTCATTGCCGCGATCGGACAGGGCTATGTTTTAGCAACGCCGATGCAACTGGCCGTGATGACATCTCGGTTGATTAACGGGGGACTAGGCGTTACCCCGCGATTGACCCGAGACGACATCAAAGCCGATTTCACGACGCCCAAACTCGACCCGGAATTTCCATCACTGGATATCCCGGAATCATCCAGGCAAATTGTTATGCAGGCAATGGATCAAGTGGTGAACCATGCGCGCGGTACGGCG
>JAJFJB010000199.1 GCA_021774435.1 Alphaproteobacteria bacterium | reverse complement strand
ATTCGGCGGACACTTTCGCGCCGGCGGAAGACAATACGATATCAGTACCCTTGAAATCGAATGCCTTCAGGCTTTGAACATTCAATTCTTTGTCTTCGCCAAATGAAACAACCTTGCCGGCCGAATTTTCGGAAGCAAGCGCCGTAACACCGTCGACGGGGAAAGCGCGCTCATCGAGTGTTGTTAAGAGTTCACGACCGACATTGCCCGTCGCGCCCACTACCGCAACCTTGTAACCCATTTTTCGTTCCTATTTTCTTGAATTCTGCGTGCCGATCGGTTGGCACAAAAGAGAAGGGCGAGGAGTGTCCCCCTCGCCCGAAATCAATTCCGTCGTTTGGGGTGTGCTCGTTAGCTGCCCTTATCCGTTTTCGACACTTTCGCGGTCTGCGCAACGGTCTTCTTGGTCGGAATGGTGGTTTTCGGAAGCGTCTTGGTGCTCTCCGCGGTCACGGCCGGGGTCGATGCGGTCTTTTGATGACCCCAACCACAATCGCCGTCCGCTTGCGCCGACGCGGCGAATCCTATCGCTGCGAGCGCGGCAATCGACGTAGCAACGGTTTTACGCATGACAAAACCTCCTAAAGTTCTGGTTCTAACGATAAACCGACTGCATGCAGCAATCAAGCAAACACTCAGACCCCGGCGGGTGGCGCCGGTTTGGTGTCCGCGACAATAAATTCGTCGGCCCCTTCCGCGCAGTCATGTCCGACATCGGCCGACCACGCCGTTCCAACGGACGCACAGAGCCAAAAAGTACCGGCAATCAGTAGTCTTAACATCGCACGACTCCCTTCGCCTCGGTTCAATCGAACGATAACAGCCGTATTTGCGCACGACAAGTTTAAGCCGATTGCTTGTCCAGTTCCCGCATGATCGCGTCACCCATGACGGTCGTCGATACGCGCGCGGCACCCGGACCCATAATGTCGGACGTCCGCACACCCGTTTTCAAGACATTGCGAACCGAACTCTCGATTAACGATGCATCCTCTTCGAGATCAAAAGAGTACCGCAGCAACATGGCAAAGCTCAAAAGGCAGGCAAGCGGATTGGCCATATCCTTACCGGCAATATCGGGGGCGCTGCCATGTACCGGCTCGTAAAGCGCGCGGCGGCGCCCACTATCGTCCGGCGCGCCGAGCGTTGCGGATGGCAACATGCCAAGCGAACCCGTCAACATCGCCGCACAATCGGAAAGAATATCACCAAACAGATTGTCCGAAACAATGACGTCGAATTCCGTTGGCGCCCGCACCAGCTGCATCGCACAGTTATCGGCGTACATATGACCGAGCTCGACGTCGCTGAATGATTCCTGGTGCAGCTTGGTGACTTCCTCCCGCCACAGCACGCCGCTTTCCATGACGTTGGCCTTTTCAACCGATGTCACCTTGCCGCGCCGTTGCCGCGCCAAATCGAACGCCACGGCAGCCACGCGACGAATTTCACTGTCGGTATAGGTCTGCGTATCGAAGCCGCGACGATGCCCATCGGGTAAGGTCTCGATTCCACGTGGGGTGCCGAAATATACGCCGCCCGTCGATTCCCGAACGATCAGCAAATCCAGGCCGCGAATGACATCCTCTTTGAGAGTTGACGCGTCTAGCAGCGCATCGAACGTAATCGCGGGCCGCAGATTAGCGAAAAGATCAAGCTCCTTGCGTAACCGCAGCAAACCCATTTCCGGGCGCAGATCACGCGGCGCATCGTCATATTTCGGGCCACCAACGGACCCGAATAGGACCGCGTCCGCCGCCATCGCATCGGCTAGTGTTTCATCGGTCAACGGCGTGCCATGTGCGTCATACGCGGCGCCACCGACAAGATCTTCCTTGACCTCGAACGTGACTTCGCGGCGCTGGTCGAACCATTCGATGACCCGCCGCACCTGGACCATGACTTCCGGTCCAATGCCGTCGCCAGGCAAAATGAGTAGAGATTTATTGGCAGCCATGAAAATTCCTCAAATGGTTCGTACTGTTATTGGTCGCGCGTTTCCAGCTCACGCACATCGGTAAATCGACCTGTTACCGCCGCGGCGGCAACCATGGCCGGGCTGGCCAAATGAGTACGGCCATCGCGGCCTTGCCGGCCTTCGAAATTTCGATTGGAAGTCGATGCACAGCGCTGTCCCGGTTGGATAAAGTCGCCATTCATCGCGATGCACATCGAACAGCCTGGCTCGCGCCAATCAAACCCTGCTTCGCGAAAGATTTTATCCAGGCCGCGTGCCTCGGCTTCCCGCTTGACCAAGCCCGAGCCTGGAACGACCATTGCCTCAACGCCATCCGCGACCTTGCGCCCGCGCGCGACTGCTGCTGCCGCTTCCAGGTCTTCTATCCGGCTATTGGTGCAGGAGCCAATAAAGGCGCGATCGATTTCAATATCGGCCATCGCCGTGCCGGGCTTCAAACCCATATAGTCGAGCGAACGCTGAATCATCTTACGGCGGTCTTCATCCGGCGCGTCTTTGGGGTCGGGTACGGTGCCCGTGACTGGTGCGACCTCTTCCGGATTCGTTCCCCAAGTGATCTGGGGCGCAATATCCGCGGCCTTCAACGTTACTTCCTTGTCAAACAGCGCACCGGCGTCGGTCGGCAGTGTCTCCCAGTAAGCGACCGCTTGATCCCAATCGGCGCCTTTCGGCGACCGCGGCCGTCCCTTCACATAAGCAAAGGTTTTTTCGTCCGGCGCGATCATCCCCGCACGCGCGCCGGCCTCAATCGTCATGTTCGACACCGTCATGCGGCCTTCCATCGAAAGCTCACGGATCGCCTGTCCCGCGAATTCGATGACATGGCCGGTGCCGCCCGCGGTGCCGATCGTCCCGATGATGGCGAGAATGACATCTTTGCCGGTGCAACCGGCCGGCAGCGCGCCTTCAACGTTCACCCGCATGGATTTCGGTTTGGCTATGCGCAACGTCTGCGTCGCCAGAATATGCTCGACCTCGGAAGTTCCGACCCCCATCGCGAAGGCACCGAACGCCCCATGCGTCGCTGTATGGCTATCCCCGCAGAACAGGGTGACGCCGGGCAGCGTAAAGCCTTGTTCCGGTCCGATGACATGAACGATGCCCTGCCGCGGGTCCATCAGATCAATCAACTCGACGCCGAATTCCTTGTAGTCGATGTATGATTGATCGACCATCATGCGTGCGAAAGAATCAGTGATCTCGCCACCCCGGGGGCCGGTCGGAATCACATGGTCCATGACACCCAGCACTTTGTCCGGCCGGCGTACCGTGAGCCCGGCCTGCCGCAATCCTTCAAAGGCCTGCGGTTGCATTTCCATGATGAGCAGACGGTCGGCATAGATTACGCTGAGACCATCATCGCTTACGTCGACGACATGCGCATCCCAGATCTTATCGAACAGCGTACGTGGCGCGGCCATGACGGTTCTTTCCGCCCTAAAGCCAGGGCTGGCTTTCATTTTGTTTCGACTCGTAGCTGTCGATCTTATCGCCCTTCTGCATGGTAAGGCCGATATCGTCCAAGCCGTCGAGTAAGCACTCGCGACGGAACGCGTCGAGTTCGAAAGGTACGGTCACCCCATTAGGACGGCGAATTTCCATCTTGACCAAATCGACCGTGAGCTCCGGATTTTCCGTGTCTTTGGCATCGGCCATTAACGCGTCCAACTGCTCCTTGGTCACCCGAACTGGTAGAATGCCGTTCTTGAAACAGTTGTTATAGAAAATGTCGGCGAAGCTGGTCGAGATCACACAGCGGATACCAAAGTCGAGCAAAGCCCACGGGGCGTGCTCGCGAGAGGACCCACAGCCAAAATTATCGCCGGCGACGATGATCTTGGAATCCCTATAAGGCTCTTTGTTAAGGATGAAATCCGGCTTCTCCGAGCCGTCCGGCTCAAACCGCATCTCTTCGAAGAGCACCTTGCCAAGCCCCGTGCGCTTGATGGTGCGGAGATGCAGCTTGGGAATGATCTTGTCGGTGTCGATATTGATCATATCCATCGGCGCCGCGACACCATTCAATGTATTGAATTTATCCATCGCTCTATTCCTCCCTTCAACCGTTCAACAGATCACGGACATCGGTCAATTTGCCGGTAACCGCCGCTGCCGCCGCCATCGCCGGGCTGACCAAATGGGTTCTTCCGCCGCGGCCCAGCCGGCCCTCGAAATTGCGGTTCGACGTTGATGCGCAACGCTCGCCCGGCTTCAATTGATCCACATTCATCGCGAGGCACATCGAACATCCGGGCTCCCGCCAATCGAAGCCGGCGTCGATTAGAATTTGGGCCAAGCCTTCTTCTTCGGCTTGCTGTTTGACCAGCCCGGAACCCGGAACGATCAACGTCCGAATTCCTTCCTTCACCTTGCGCCCCTTGGCGATTTCGGCCACCGCGCGAATGTCTTCGATGCGCCCGTTAGTGCAGGCGCCGACGAAAATTGTGTCGATTTCAACATCGGTCATCTTGGTGCCCGGAATCAGGCCCATATAGTCGCAAGACCGCTTGACCGCCGCCGCCTTATCGGGATTTTGCTCATCCTTAGGGTCCGGTACGACTCCCGTGATGGGAATAACGTCTTCAGGGCTTGTTCCCCAGGTGACCTGCGGCACAATTTCGCTAACGTCGAGGGTCGCCTCCTTATCGTACGTTGCGCCTTCGTCCGACGGTAACGTCTTCCAGTGGGCGACAGCGGCGTCCCAAGCCGCCCCTTTCGGCGTGTAGGGACGACCTTCGAGATAATCGAACGTTTTCTGGTCCGGCGCGATTAAGCCGGCGCGGGCGCCTGCTTCAATCGTCATGTTCGAGACGGTCATCCGGCCTTCCATCGACAGCGCCGAGATAGCGGGACCGGTATATTCGATAACATGGCCTGTACCACCGGCGGTGCCGATTTTACCGATGATCGCCAAGACCAGATCCTTTGCCGTGCAGCCGAACGGCAGCTCGCCATTCACGGTAATCCGCATGCTCTTGACCGGCGCCTGCAGCAGTGTCTGGCTGGCCATGACATGCTCGACTTCCGAGGTGCCGATCCCGAACGCAAGCGCGCCGAACGCGCCATGCGTTGCGGTATGGCTGTCGCCACAGACCAACGTCACGCCGGGCAGTGTGAAACCCTGCTCCGGACCGATAATGTGGACGATGCCGTTGCGCGGATCATCCACCTCAAACAACGTGACCCCGAAATCGGCGCAATTGCGCCGGAGTGTATCGATTTGAAGTTGCGAATCTTCAGGTATCGCCTCCGAACGATCGGTCGCGATGTTGTGATCGATCACCGCCAACGTCCGGTCGGGACGGCGCAGCTTTCTGCCGGCAAGCGTCAACCCTTCGAAAGGCTGCGGGCTCGTCACCTCATGGATGATATGGCGGTCGATATACAGCAGGCAGGTGCCATCTTCCTGCGTATCAACGACATGGCTATCCCAGATTTTGTCTAACAGCGTGCGGGCTTTGGACATAGCGCTCCCTCATACTACCTATTGCGTCACCAATTCGCCGGCTATCGCACCGGACTCATTATGAGTTTGCCTCATGCAAATGTGTCTGGTTCCAACCTGCTGTCTTCTCGCGCGAGGCCGGCGCGATAGTGATTAAACTTCTTCGGAGCCGCGCCGACAAAGGAGATTATTTCATATGACCGTGAGCCATACTCATAATCTCCTGCCGCCAATCAGGATTCCCCGTTTTCCGGGGCTTCCGCAGCGCTTTCGCCCGCACCAGCCGTACGCCGAACCGTGGCCCGCTCCGCGATGCGTGCAGACTTACCGCGGCGTTCACGCAGGTAATACAGCTTGGCACGGCGAACGGAACCGCGACGCACCACCTCAATCTGTTCGATTCGTGGGCTGTAGAGTGGGAACACACGTTCCACGCCTTCACCGTAACTAATCTTGCGAACGGTAAAAGCGCTGTTCAAGCCGTTGTTCTTGCGGGCTATACACACGCCTTCGAACACCTGAACCCGCTCGCGCGAGCCTTCGATGACCTTGACGTGAACACGTAACGTGTCGCCGGCCTGGAATTCCGGGACCGCTCTTTCGTCGGTAAGTTTGGTAAGCTGCTCACTTTCGAGCTGTTCGATAATATTCATGACATCGTCCTCACTTGCTTGTTCCGGGCGACATATCGGTCCCAAAGATCGGGACGCCGCTCACGGGTAATTCGTTCCGCCTGGGCCAATCGCCAGGCACGTATTTTTTCATGATGCCCGGACAGCAGAACATCCGGCACGGCACGGCCCTGCCAATTCGCAGGCCGCGTATATTGAGGGTATTCAAGAAGGCCCTTGGCAAAGCTTTCCTCCACCAAGGATTCTTCATCGCCAATGACTCCGGGGAGTAGTCGGACGCAGGCATCGATCAGGGTCATTGCCGCCGGCTCACCGCCGGAAAGAACGAAATCTCCGACACTGATTTCTTCGAAACCTCGAGCCTCGATGATCCGTTCGTCAATGCCTTCGAAACGCCCACAAAGGAGTGTCAGGCCTGGCCCCGATGCCAATTCCGCCGCGCGGTCCTGGTCGAACGGGCGGCCGCGCGGAGTCAGATAGATTACCGGTCCCGGTTTCGCTTCAACCGACTCAAGCGCGGCATCGAGAACATCGGCCCGCATCACCATGCCTGGGCCGCCTCCGAAAGGCGCATCGTCGACCGTGCGGTGCCGGTCCGGGGCAAAATCGCGGATATCGACTGTCTGCAAATCCCACAACCCATCCGCCAGAGCCCGTCCGGCCAACGAATGACCAAGCGGTCCCGGGAACATTTCCGGGAAGATCGTCAGAATATGGGCAGACCACACGCTCACGTTGAGTCCCCGTTCTTGCGGTTTTCACGCGCGTCCGTTTCCACAGGCGGTTCGACAACGATTTTTCCAGCCGCAACATCCACGATTGGGACCGTTGCCCGCGTAAAGGGCAAAACCGAAACGCCGCCATCTTCCAGAAGAATTTCAATCATATCACCGGCCCCGAACTCATGCAGGGCGCGGACTGTCCCGAACGGTGTCCCATCCGGCAACACCGCCGGCAGGCCGATAAGATCAGCGTGATAGAATTCATCTTCGTCCGTTTGAGGCAGCGACTCCCGCGACACGTAAAATTCGATACCCTTTAAGGCCTCGGCGTCCTCTCGTGTCGTGACCCCGTCGATTTTGGCCAACAACACTCCTTTTGCCGACCCCGTAATAACGAGGTTGAATCGACGGTTCCCCGCCTTATCGCTGAGCGGTCCATAAGCAGCAACATCCTTCGGCTCCTCGGTAAAGCTCTTGACGCGCAACAGACCACGCACACCGTGCGCCCCCGCCACAACGCCAACGCAAACCTGAGAATTTGCCATGAGTGCCGTCTGTCCGATCACCAGTAAGGTCCCTACTCGGCCTTTTCTTCCGCCGCTTCTTCAACGGGCGCTTCTTCGGCGGGTGCTGCGGCTTCCGCCTCGGCGGCTTCTTTCGCTGCGGCTGCGGCTTCTTCCGCTTCCTTCAGCCGTTCCTGCGCTTTCGCTTTCGGCAGGTGCTGCTTGGTCTGCGTCGGAATGGCCGGCGTTGCCATGATTTCGGCACGGCCCAAGAATCGCGCGACACGGTCGGACGGTTTCGCCCCCACCGATATCCAATGACGGATGCGCTCTTCAACAAGCTCGATACGTTTGGGGTCGTCCTTGCCGAGCATGGGATTGTAAACCCCGACACGTTCGATGTAACGGCCATCGCGCGGCATGCGCGAGTCGGCAACAACAATGCGGTAGTACGGGCGCTTTTTCGCACCGCCGCGGGCCAATCTAATTTTTAGCGCCATATTTTTGTTTCTCCTCGGGTTGATCGTTTATCTGTGAATTCGGTTTTGCGTCACATCTTGGGCATCAAGCCCTGAAGACCGTGCCGCATAAGGCCTTTTTCGCCCATCTTGTTCATGCGCTTCATCATCTTGCGCATCGTCTGG
>JAJFJB010000198.1 GCA_021774435.1 Alphaproteobacteria bacterium | reverse complement strand
GGCGTTTGGCAATTTCTTCTGGTGTCGGTTCCCGGCCGATCTCGTGCCGCAACTGATGCGATGCTCGCAGCACCTTGTTTGTCGTTTCGATCATATGCACCGGCACGCGGATGGTGTGCGCCTGATCGGAGATCGAACGCGTGATTGCCTGGCGAATCCACCAAGTGGCGTAGGTCGAAAACTTGTAACCGCGACGATAATCGAACTTATCGACCGCCTTCATCAGGCCGATATTGCCTTCCTGGATCAGATCGAGGAACTGCAGGCCGCGGTTCGTATATTTCTTGGCGATGGAGATGACGAGACGCAGGTTCGCCTCAACCATTTCTTTCTTCGCCTGGCCGGCTTCGCGATCGCCCTTCTGCACGGCCTGAGAAATGCGTCGGAATTCCTCCAACGGCATGCGGGCCTTTATGGCGAGTTCCGTGATTTGGCTGCGGAGGTTCTTGATTTCCTCACGATGTTTGGTCGCGAATTTTTTCCACCCCTCGGTTTTCACACGCGATATTGCGTTCAACCAATAGGGATCTAGTTCATGGCCAATATACCGTTTCAGAAAATCGTCGCGCTTGACCCCGCAATCGGACGCGAGGCGCATCAGTTTGCCGTCGAGCTGCATCAACACCTTGCTGATGCCGCGTATCTCATCCACGAGATGGTCGATACGCCCTTCATTCAGATACACGTCGTGCATGCAGCCGAGAAGAAATTTGCGGTGTTTTTCGAAAGTGCGCACTGTCGTTTCGGGTAACGACTTACCTTGCGCAGCGAGCGCGAATTCTTTTTTACGAAGTTTGTGCAGCTTTCGATAGCTGTCAGCGATCCGTGAGAAATTTTTGAGAACGTCTTCCTGAACCGCTTCTTCCATCTTCGTCAACGACGCGGTTGCATCTTCGAATTCGTCATCATCGTCGGCTTCATCTGCGTCGTCGTCCAACGGCATTGAAAAGGTCGCTGGCGCACCCTGCGCCTGCGTGTAGGTCGTCTCCAGGTCGATAATGTCCCGAATTCTAACAGATTCGTCGCTTATCTTATCGAGCCAATGCGCGACGGACCGCATCGTCAGGGGACTTTCACGCAGCGCCGTCGTCAAGCGTTCACGGCCGGCTTCCATGCGCTTCGCGATAGCAATCTCGCCTTCACGCGAGAGTAGTTTCACGGTGCCCATTTCGCGCAAATATAAGCGGACCGGGTCGTCGGTGAGGCCATAATTGTCGACATTACTAGTCGGTGCTGTTTCGACGGCCGGTTTGATTTCGTCGATTTCAGACGCATCTTCGGTGGTTTCATCGTCGACAACGTCGATGCCCATCTCGGACAGCATCGACATCATGTCTTCAATTTGTTCCGAAGAAACCTGCCCTTGCGGGAGAATCCTATTGAGCTGGCTTAGCGAGATGTTGCCGCGCTCTTTACCGGCCGCCAGGAGCTTTTCTGTCTCCTGCACTATGTCCTCGATTCCGAGGGCGGCTTGAACGGTTTCCGTTTGATCGTGAGTCTGCGTCTGTTCTATCGCTATATCCATGATCTTCGTTCTATCCGCAATATTAGCGGGGGGCCTGTTTCGTTTTTTGAGACTTTGGCCGTCCGAATTGCGGACTATCTCCCTACGGCTTTGGTTTGCGCATTATGCGTCAAACGGTCGCAACATTGGCGGCACACAGCGCATAGGGAAAGCGAATAATATTGATACTTATTATTGAATATTCGAATGTATCGGAGTCGAGCGGATTCCGGAGCTTTCACTGTTCTTGAGCGCTATTCAATCATGCGGTCGTCCCGGTATTGAGCGACGGTCGCGTCGAGGCCGAGAAGCGATTTGTGTGCAACACCTCGTCGTCCAAATCGTCGGTGTGCACCGCATGGGCGGGATAAGAGAAGACTGGCGTGTTCGGGACTTAGCGCAGCGTGCCGCTCTGAGGAGAGCGGCCTTATTTTCGCCGACGCCGACTTCGAGGAAGGCCTGATCCCATATGCGCGCCATCGTGACTGTGTGTTTGGCGAATTCGCGGCCGGAATTGGTCAGCGACGCACCGCTTTTGTTGCGGGCGAAGGCTTTCAATCCGAGCTGTTCTTCCAGTGCGCGGATACACATGCTGACAGTCGATTGCGTGACATTCACTCAAATTGCGGCAGCAACGAAACTTCCGGGCACGACGACGGCAAGTAAGGGCCGGATGTTTGTTATGTCCCGCGAGTTGTGTTCCTGCGACAGGTAAGAGAAATAGTATTCGACATTCGAATTTGAATTAGCAATAGAATTCGTTTTAATCGATTCCCGTTGTTCCCGCGTTTGTCAGCAATTGATCCGGGGGCTAGATACCCAAATATAGCGGTGCTGCCCAATCGACCGGTCGACATCTCTTGAGAGTCAAAACACGACATTTGTAGCATTTAGTCGGCGTAGTGTTCTTTGTCGCATTTGCGATGAGTTGTTTGGCTGCGGTAACGGCAGGCGTCCGCCAACCCTTCAAATCCTCTATTCGTTCAAACAATCTGCGGTTCGTCCGCCAATTCAGACGTTAAACCTTCCTCGTATTCCGCTTCCGGTTCAAACGCATCGAGCGACCTGGCGACCACCTGTTTGCCTTCATGGCGTGCTATGTGAAACAGCGCGTCGCCTTCGTGGACGACGGGAAGATTGCTGCGGCCGATGACTATGCCGTCCGCAGGTGCCTCAATTTCGAGTTCATTTTCCCCGAAAGGGTCCGAAACTATTCCCAGCGCTTCGCCCGTGCGCACCTGACTGCCAAGGGCGATGGTCGTGCGCACGAGACCGCTTTGCGGCGCTCGCACCCAAGTGCTCGACCCGATTACGAGTTGCGGTGAATCCGGCGGTTTTTTTGAAGTCGACATCATCCCAAGGTTACGCATCACATTCGTCACGCCATTCAAACCCGCGCGGATACAGGCTTCATCGAAACGAAGCGCCTCGCCCGCCTCATAGACGATGACTGGAACATCTTGCTTGGCCGCAGCCTCGCGAAGGCTGCCTTGGCGAAACCCGGTATTGATGATCGCCGGGACGCCAAACGCGCGGGCAAGGCGGTCGGTTTCGGGATCGTCCAGATTGCCGCGAATTTGCGGAAAGTTATCCCGGTGGATGGCACCGGTGTGCAAATCGATCCCATGTGTGGTTTTGCTCACGATTTCGTCGATGAACATGCGCGCCAACCGGCCGGCCAGCGATCCGCGAACGGACCCCGGGAACGACCGATTAAGATCGCGGCGGTCCGGCAGATAACGCGACTGCGTCACGAAGCCCATTACATTGACAATTGGAACAGCGATCAGGGTTCCCCGCACGCGTTTGAGCGAACTCAACTGCAGGAGTCGGCGAATGATCTCGACACCGTTGATTTCGTCGCCATGCATGGCGGCGCAAACGAACAGCGTCGGGCCGTCCTGCCGCCCATGGATAACCTGCACCGGCATCGCCATCGATGTATGTGTCGAAAGGTCGGCCAGGGGCAAATCGATGGTCAGGCGCTCTCCTGGACCAACCTCGACCCCGCCGATAGTGATCGGTGGGCGTTTCTTACTTCCGGCGCGCTTCGACTTTGCTTCTAAGGTGCTCATGTCAACCTTTACCGCGCGTCCGCGTTCTCTTGGGACTGGCGTTCTTTTCGATGAATTCTATGATCTGGCCGGCGACATTGATTCCCGTCGCCTTCTCGACGCCTTCGAGCCCGGGGGAGGAATTCACCTCCATAACAACCGGCCCATGATTGGAACGCAACAGATCGACGCCGCAGGCATTGAGGCCCATGATCTTTGCCGCGCGCACCGCCGTCGTCCGTTCTTCTGGCGTAATCCTGATTCTTTCCGCACTGCCGCCCTGGTGCAGGTTTGAGCGGAAATCGCCCTCCTTTCCGGTGCGCGCCATGGCGGCGATCACCCGCCCGCCGACGACAAGACAGCGGATGTCCTGACCGCCCGCTTCCTTGATGAATTCCTGGACCAGAATATTCGCCTTCAAGCCGCCGAATGCCTGGATAATGCTTTCCGCCGATGATTTGGTTTCGCCTAGAACGACGCCAATCCCCTGCGTACCTTCGAGCAATTTGATGACGACGGGCGCACCGCCAAGCATGTCGAGCACGTCCGACGCCTGCCCGGTTCGATGCGCGAACACGCTCACTGGAAGGCCGACACCATCGCGCGCCAAAAGCTGTAGGCTCCGCAGCTTGTCCCGTGAGCGGCTAATTGCTTGCGATTCATTTAGCGGATAGACCTTCATCATTTCGAACTGGCGCACGACCGCCGTGCCGAAGAACGTGACGGAGGCGCCGATCCTCGGGATAACCGCGTCGAACCCCTTTAATTGCTCGCCTTTATATTGAATGCTCGGCCGGTGCGAACTGATGTTGATGTAGCAACGCAGGTGATCGATCACATGGACTTCGTGCCCCCGTTCTTCGCCAGCCTCGACCAACCTCTTATGGGAGTACAAATTCGCGTTGCGGCATAACAAAGCAAGTTTCATGGCTTTTCACCTTTCTGTTTTCGCTTTTCCCCACGCTCCAGCCTGTATGATCTACCGGGATCGACGATCATCCTGCGGCGTAGCGCTTCACGGCCGAGAAGAAGGCGGAAGCTCATTTCGTCACGGTTGGTCAAAGTAAGCTCGAAAGGCCATTCGCGAGTGCCCATGCGCAGTATCGTTTTGACGACATAGCGGTGTTCAGTCTGCCCATTCGAGCTAGTAATCGTTCGCTCATCCAGTAATGGCGCTTCACACGCGATCTCCGGACGTCTGCGCCGCTGGACAGGATGAACAAAAAACCGCACGAAGCGCACACCATTGCGTTCGAACGGCGTTACGCGGAAGGCATGCAATGCAGAGGTCCGCGCGCCGGTATCGATCTTCGCCTTGATCCGTTCGATTCCGAAATCGGGAAGCGTGACCCACTCGCGCCAGCCAATAATTTGTCTCTCGTTGTTGGCAGTCTGATGTCGCCGATTAGGTTTTACGCTGCCTGCGATTTTGCTCATGTCAGGCGAGACCGGAAGGCTTATCGATTTTGGTGATAATAGCGTCGCTTGCCCTGCGGTAACTTCGGAACGTGCGTTCGGCCAAGACAACAAAATAGGTTTCTAGGTCTATCAAGAGATACCCCCGTTCGAACAATTCCTCGCTGATCGATCGGATCATTGCAGTCGGAACGCGTCGCCGACCCGTCAAAATACGCATGTGCTTCATGGATATGCGATAGCGACCGCGATCCTTGCTGCCAAACTCCAGATCATATAATTCCACCAGTCTTTCCGCGACCAATCGGATATGTTCCAAAGAATCCATATTTCAGCTATTTAATAGTTAATTTTCCCTATAAGCTAATATAATTACTCTATAGTCAATATTTATTCATTTATTGTATTCTCAGTGTGCCCTGACCAAAGCCAAGCACTGATAGGTCTCCACAACGAGCAACGGACGCTTTCCCCCCGCATCAACAGCTGGTTTGAAGAAAGCGACCATTTTCATGCAAACGATTGGAGAGCGCGCGATTAGCGCATACGACCGTCGAGAATCGAAATCAGTGATGCGTTAAGGGACGCTGCTTCCTTTTTGATGTCTCAGATGGGTCATTAGTGACGAATCTCGCATCCCGCCGGCACGTCTGAAGCTGCGGGGAAAGCGGAAATCAACGACACGAAAACCGACATCGACTTGCGCAAGTCGCTTGCTGGGGGTGCAACGGAATTCAATTTCGGTGGGCCTGACAGCCGTTCCTAGCTGAGGCTGTTGAAGAAGTCGCGATTAGGCCGATTTTCGATTTCCGCTTTTAGTAATAACGGACATTTGTTTTCCGCCGCGGCGTGATGCCTCAGCGGATATGCGATGTTTGTGGGTTTTGCCGTTTTCAGTTCATGTGGTCA
>JAJFJB010000197.1 GCA_021774435.1 Alphaproteobacteria bacterium | reverse complement strand
ACCCGGCCAAACGATCGTGGAAGCCACGAGCGGCAACACCGGAATCGGCTTGGCGATGGTTTGCGCCGCGAAGGGTTATCCTCTTGTTGTTACGATGGCCGACAGTTTCTCGATCGAGCGCCGCAAGCTGATGCGTTTCCTGGGCGCGAAGGTCGTGCTCACACCGCGTGCCGAAAAAGGCTTCGGCATGTATCAGAAGGCCGTTGAGCTGGCGGAAGCCAATGGCTGGTTCCTCGCCCGGCAGTTCGAAACCGACGCCAATGCCAAGATCCACGAAAACACCACGGCGCGTGAAATTCTCGCCGATTTTGATGGCGGGCGGCTGGACTATTGGGTCACCGGTTACGGCACCGGCGGCACGGCAACCGGTGTCGCGCGGGTTCTGCGCAAGGAACGGCCCGACACCAAGATCATTCTGACCGAACCCGCCAATGCGAGCCTCGTCAGCAGCGGTGTGGCGCAAGAGCGCGGTGCCGACGGATCGCCCGCGGTCAGTCACTCGGCCTGGGAACCGCATCCCATTCAGGGCTGGACCCCTGACTTTATCCCGCTGGTCCTTCAAGAATTGATCGATCAGGGCAATTACGATGAACTGATTCCGATCCCGGGACCGGTCGGCATCGAATGGTCGCAGAAGCTGGCGCAAAGCGAAGGCATTTTCACCGGTATCTCGGGTGGATCGACCTTCGCCGTTGCCATGCAAGTTGCGGAAAAGGCCGAACCCGGTTCGGTGATCCTCTGCATGCTGCCCGATACGGGAGAGCGCTATTTGTCTTCGCCGCTCTTCGAGTCGATCGAAGAAGAAATGACGGAAGACGAGATCGCGCTGTCACGCTCGACGCCCGGCTTCCATATGCCGGACTGATTAAGCAGCGGAAACGGAGAACAGCCATGACCGAACGGTTGGAAGGCGCGATTACCGATCGTTCGGCATGGCGCGGCGACGCCTTCACCGATGATCAGAACTGGGCGTATACACTTGGCGAACATGAGATCGACGAACTCGACGCCGCGCTTCGGGGCGTAATTCAGGCCGGCCTCGCGCCGCTGGAGTTCACGCGCGATGCATTTCCGTTACCGAAATTCGGTCAGACGCTCGGCGAAATTCTCGACGAACTCGAAAACGGCCGCGGCTTCGCCTTGCTGCGCGGCATTCCCGTCGAACGATACGACGAAGCTGCGCTCTACCGCCTCTATTGGGGCATCGCGGTCCATCTCGGCGATATGATCTCGCAAAATGCCAAGGGCGATCTGATCGGCCGGGTCGAGGATGCCGGCGTCGATATCAACGCCAACAATGCGCGCGGCTATACGACCAACGCGGCCCTGCATCCGCACAACGATTCTTCCGATATTGTCGGTTTGCTCTGCGTGCGCCCGGCGAAAGAAGGCGGTCAGAGCATGATCGCCAGCGCCATGACCATCTATAACGAGATTCTGGACAAGAATCCCGAACTGCTCGACCTGCTCTATGACGGTTTTCATTATGACATTCGCGGCGAAGGCGTTACCGGCAAAACGAACGAAGTCACGCGCAACCGGGTACCGGTCTACAGCTATTTCGACGGCCGTCTATCCTGCCGTTTCAACAAGCGTGCGATCGAAACTGCCGCGGAAAAGATCGGTAAGCCACTCACCAAAGCGCAGCAGCAAGCGCTCGATATTATAGCTGGCATGACACTCGAGCCGGACGTCCGGCTGACTTTCGATCTTCAACCCGGCGATCTCCAGCTCCTGAACAACCACATGATCCTGCATGCCCGCAGCGGCTTCACCGATGTCACGGAAAATGGCCGCCTGCTCCTGCGGATTTGGGTCAATCGCCGCGCGGGCGAAGGACGCCGGTTGGCGCCCGCCTTTGCCGACCGCTACAACACGGGGCATCGTCAAGGCGTTGCCGCAACCGCCGCGGAATAAAGCGAATCAATCTTCGAACAATGTGCGGATTTTCGCCTTTGCGTCGGGCGGCGGGGTCTCGAACAGGCCTTTAGTGCTGCGTTCGATGCCGAGATCCCGAAGGTCGACCAGAAGCTCCGCTGTCTTAACCGCGGCGGTGCAGCAATCGAGGATAGGGACGCCGTCGATGTCGCGTATCTGCTGATCGATCAGGAACATATTCAGAGGATTGCCCGCGACCATCAGCATCGTGGCGCCCTGGGCAATCGCCTGCCGCGCCGCCATCGTGAACCGGCATATATAATCCTCCGGCTGTGCGTGCATGTTTGGAAAATCTTCATAGGTCAGGCCGAGATGCGCACCAGGCACCATTCTTTCCGCCACGCCGTATCGTTTTGCCATCGCTGCAATCTGTAGCAACAGCGCTTCGTTGTGGGTAACAAAACTGAAGGTGGACGCCAGCTGGCAGGCCAAATGCATGGCACTTTCGGTGATGAACACCACCGGAATATCGAGCAGTTCACGCATCTCGTAATAGCCGTGATCAAAAGTATTGATCACCGCCACAGCGTCGAAGCCTTTCGGTTCGGCTTGGAGCACGCTCTTGATCATCTGCGACACGACGATGTTGAATGAAACCCGGTAGCGGTCCTTGCCATAGGGTGTGCTCTCGATGCCAAAGGTTTCAAGTTCCGTCCCTACGCGGGCTACGGTTTTCATATGGCGCTCGAGTGACTGCTCATAGAGCCGCCCATACGGTGTCCCCGTATCTGCTGTCAGCGCACTTCCGCTTTGCAGCCAAATCTTCATCGTCATTCTCTCCCCTCGAAAAGCGCGACAGCACAACCGAATCACCGAAAGTTGGGCGTGCCGAGCTCCTGGACTATAACCTAGTGTTATGATTCTGAAGTTCGTCGCATTGATTGCGACGAATTTTAGTATCTGAATCACACTAGATTCATATAGTTAGTGTGCTGATTCACGAGAAATTCAATCCTTTGAATTTCACGATCTGGACACTAGCGTGGGTTCCCCATTGTCTCATAGCCCACCCGCGATATCGCCTTCCCAACTGGAGCCCTCACGGGATGCTCGAAACCATCACGTCATACATCGGCCCCGTGTCAGCACTCGAGTTGTTTGTGGTGGCAGGTGCCGTGCTCTTTGCCGGGTTCCTGCGCGGATTTGTGGGCTTCGGCGCCGCGCTGATCATCGTCATGGTTTTAAGTGTCGTCTTCGGGCCCCTCGTCGCCGTGCCGGCCGCAAACTTCGCCGGATTGCCGGCGACCCTCCAGCTCTTGCCCACGGCGGTACGGGAATCGGAACGTTCTTTTGTCATCCCCTTCTGCCTCGCCACCTTCGTCGCCGCCCCACTTGGCGCCTGGATACTGGTCTCAATCGATCCGGCGATGATGCGGATGGTGATATCCGCGTTTGTCCTGTTCATGGTGTTGATGCTGTATTGCGGATGGCAATTTACCCGGCAGACGGGCCCGGCGGCGCTTGCCGGCGCAGGGGCGGCGGCAGGCCTGGTGCAAGGCTCCGCCGGTGTCAGCGGCCCAATGGCCGTCGTCGTCGCGCTATCCCGGCCCGGAACGGCGCATCAGCAGCGCGCCAATGTTATCGGTACCGTGACCGCGCTCAACTTCTGCGGCCTGGCACCGTTCTGGTATTACGGCCTCTTTACCCAAGAAGTCATCGTGATCAGTGTGATGATCATCCCGCTTTATTCCTTTTCAATCTGGCTCGGCGCGCGCTTCTTCAGCGATCGTGGCCATCATTATTTTCGCAACGCAGCCTTACTCTCGCTCGCCGCGATCGGTGTGACGACGATGATACTGGCCGTGCGTGACTATTTCGCGGCCTAATTACCCTTGAACACTCGGGGTGCGTCGCCGCGATAGGAGGCGACGGCGGTCGCGGCGTCTTCCGTGCCACTCGCCAGCATATGCTGATCGAAATCCATATGCATGATCGAGCGGTCGAGTGCGCCGGAGATGGCGTTGACGCTGCGCTTGATCATCTGGGCCGCGATCGGCGGTTGTGCGGCGTAGCGTTCAGCCCAAGCCTGCGCCGTCGCCGGCGCCGCATCCGTCGGAACCATTTCATCGAGTACCCCCCATTCCCGCAGGGTCGGCGCCTTGATGTGTTCGCCACTAATGACGATCCGCTTTGCCCGCGCGGGACCCATCAGGTGCACGCAGAGCGGCAGGCTTTGCCACATCAGGGGCACGCCAATCAGGATTTCCGGGAACGACATGAAACAGTCCTCCGCGCCGATGCGGAAATCAAGCGCCGCCGCGATACACGCCCCTCCGCCCATGGCGGCACCGGTCCAGGCGGCAATGGTGATCTGATCCATATCCAGCAGAGCCTGAATGCAGCGCTGTCCGATGCGCCGCCGTTGCCGGGTGGCAATCATGCTGTCGCCTTCCGGGTGCCTTTCGGTCAGATCCGCGCCGGAGGTGAAATGTTTCCCCGCGCCTTCGAAGATCACCACACGGGCAACGGCGTCATCGCGGAAGCTGAGCGCGGCATGTTCGATCTCTTGCAAGTGGCGCGCATTCAACGCGTTCGCCCGCGCCGGGCGGTTAAAGGTCACCGTGGCGACTTCCCCGCCGCGTTCGACCTTAATGTGACGATATTCCATGAGTGATCTCCGTTACTTTAAACGTTCGGTTTCCGTGCCGTAATCGTAACCCAGCGATGGAAGAAAACAATTTCATCGTCCTTGATGGCTAGCCCCATTCCCGCATGACGGCCTTCCTCCGCCAGTGCCCGCGCAATGGTGCGCAAGGGAATGAGCCGCTGCGGATCGTTCACGATCCCCATCCATTCTTCGAACTCGCGGTCCTTGTCCCAGGTCGAGCCTGCCTCGATCTTGAAGTCTGTCTCTTCGACCGATGCGTTCAGTTCAGTCAGGGGCAGCATACGGATATGCGATGGGTCGCGAATGATTTCGATGGCATTCTGCAACGCCGCTTCCCTCTCGTCCTCCGACACGACCACGTCAGCAATGACCAGCAGTCCGCCCGGCCGCAACACGCGTCGAATTTCTGCCAGAACAATTTTGGGATCGACGAAATGATGCAGCGCCAGCCGCGTTACGACGCCGTCGAATGTTTCGTCCTCAAACGGCATCGTCTCCGCCGCCCCTTGCTGATAGACGACATTGTTGTGCCCAGCCGCCTCGCACCGCGCCCGTGCCTTTTCCAGCATCGCCGGGGTCGCGTCGAACGCGGTGATGGATGATGCCTTGCCCGCCAGGGCCGCCGTTACGGCACCGGGGCCGCAGGCGACGTCGAGAATGTTCCCGGTCGCAACTTCGGCTAGTTCTTCCTGAAATTTTTCCGTGACACTACCGCCGGCGATCGCGGCATAGGCGTCGAAGGTATCGGCCTGCCGGGTGAATTCTTCCTCGACCCGTTTCAGATGATCCATCAGAGCACCCTTCCTTCGCTATCCGTCGCGGCAAATTTTCGATTCCACCATATACGCTAGAGAGGTTGGCATCCTCCAACGAATGCGACTAGTTTCAAGGCAATCTTACCATCTTCGTGCTGGAGTAACCGATGCGCCGTAACCTAACAATGGAAGAGGCGCTTGACGACGCCCGATCCGTTTATTCTCATAACCGCCCAAAGACACAGCAGGCCCATGAAGATGCCTGCCGCCACTTGCCCGGCGGCAACACGCGCACGGTTCTGTATCACGGCCCTTTCCCTGTCCGGGCTGCCAAAGGCGAAGGCGCCTATCTGCATGACGTCGACGGGCATCGGTATCTGAACCTGCTGGGGGAATACACCGCCGGTGTCTTTGGCCATTCAAACCCGGTCATTCGCCGCGCCATCGATACCGCACTCGATATCGGGCTCAATCTCGGCGCCCATAACCTTGCGGAATTCCGGCTTGCGGATCTCGTCGCCGAGCGGTTCAAGGCGGTCGAGCGGGTGCGCTTCACCAATTCCGGCACCGAAGCCAATTTGATGGCAATCTCCACCGCGCGCCACGTTACGGGACGTGAAAAGGTCATGGTCTTCCATGGCGGTTATCATGGCGGCCTGTTGTATTTCGGCGGCGGGGGCATCCCGATTAACGCGCCCTTCCCCTATGTCCTCGGCCACTACAACGATATCGACCGGACTCGCGCTCTGATCCGCGAGAATGCCGGTGAACTGGCCTGCATCACGGTCGAGCCGATGCTGGGATCGAGCGGCTGCATCCCCGGCGACCGGGATTTTATGGCGATGCTGCGGGAGGAAGCGACCGCCGCGGGCGCGGTCCTGATTTTCGATGAAGTCATGACCTCACGCTTCGGGCGGGGTGGCGCGCA
>JAJFJB010000196.1 GCA_021774435.1 Alphaproteobacteria bacterium | reverse complement strand
AACAGGCACCTAGCGTCATCGTAACCGGCGCTTTTTCAGCAACGATTTGCGCAACGGGTCGTTTCAGATAGACCGATCTCCCAAAATCGCCCTGCAGCGCTTTCGTAGCCCAGGCCCAGTACTGTACCGGCAACGGCTTATCGAAACCGAATTGCTTGCGCACATATTCGATATCTTCCTCGGTCGCGGATTCACCCGCCATGGCCGCCGCTGGGTCGCCCGAGAGTCGCAGTAATGTGAAGGTGACAAGAGAAACGGTCACAAGGACCAGCAACGCCATTCCGAAACGCTTGAGCGTGTAAAAAAGCATCGCCTACCCCTCACCCGATATAAAACGGGACGCGGCCCACACGGACCGCGTCCCTGGGTTTTGCTTCAGATTACTTCCACTTGGCGGTGAAGAAACGCGGAATTTCATCAGCCGTCGGTGTGAAGTCGAGCTTGTTCGAGAACACATAGTACTTGGCATAAGTGAACAATGGCACCCAGCACACGTGTTCTTGAATGCGTGTCAGTGCCTTTGCATAGGCGTCTTTACGCACCGCAGGATCAGTGTTGGTATCGCCCGTTTCAAGCCATTTCTTCACGTCGGGATCGCGGCAATAGTCGTCCTTCCCGTGCTTGAAGAAGTGACTGGTGATCGCCGACACATCATTCATCGAATATGAACCCCAGGTCATCATGTTCGGCGAACCAGACCCGTTCCAGACCAGCCCGCGCAGCGCCTTGTACTGCATGTATTTCAGCTTGGTCTTGATGCCGACCTTATGCAGATACCCCATCACCGCTTCCGTAAATTCACGCTGACGATAGGCGTAGATGTCCGACTCAAAGCCGTTCGGATAACCGGCTTCCGCCAGCAATTTTTTGGCCTTGGCCGGATCATACGGATATTTCGGCACGTTTTGAGTGCAACCGAATTGCGACGGGAAACAGGCCGAATCGATTGCGATCGACGCACCGCCGACAAGGTTCTTCGCAATTGCCGGACGGTCGATCGCGTGCGCGGCAGCTTGGCGAACCTTCAGCTTCGTCCACGGATTGTCCTTACCACTACGGCCAATCTTGTCCAACGACAGATAGCTGATGCGCATCGTCGGCGCATTCACGGCTTGAACCAGACGGCTGGCCTTCATTTCTTCGGCCTTGTCCTTCGGTACATCCCAGATCCAATCGAGACTGCCGGTCAACAACTCGGCGACCTGCGCCTCGGGATCCGAAACCGTGCGGAACTTGATCTTCTTGATCGAAGCCTTGCCCTTTGGTCCGTCGAAATAGCTATCGTTGCGCTCAAGCGACATGGACTCGCCGGGCACGAATTCTACGACCTTATAAGGACCCGTGCCGATCGGTGGTACGGTGCCGTAATCCGGCTTGCCGCTGGCATCTTTCTTCGCCAATTTCCAAATGCCGGCCGGCATAATGCCCGTCGGACCGGAAAGATACTGCAGCGCGGCCGGGAACGGCGCTTTCAGATTTAGGCGAACCTTGTAGTCGCCGAGTTTTTCGGCGTTCTTGATCCAGCTCACATTACGTTTTGTGAGAACGCCGCTGTCGGGGCTCGCAACGTGATTGAAGGTACTGACCACGTCATCGGCGCCGAATTTTTTGCCATTGTGGAAGACCACATCCTTACGCAGTTCGAACTCCATTGTGACGTCGTCGATCCATTTGTACGACGTCGCCAGAAGCGGTCCAATTTCGTTTGTCTCCGGATTACGATACAGGAGCGTATCGAAGGTGTGGAAATTCATCACCACGATTTCGCGGACCTGCTCGTAATATGGCAGCGGCGCGTTAATCTCGCGGTCGGTCGACCACACCAGCGTATCGTCCGCTTTACCCGCGAACGCTGGGCTCGCGAACATCGCCGCGCCAACCATGGCGGCCGATATCGCGATAGGAATAAATCTTCGCATGACCTGTCTGTCTCCCTGTTGCAATGAATCGTAATTTGCCGCCATGCGCCCGGTCATCAAACCCAATCCCATTCGGCTTATCGCGGCACTGTCATTGACGGTTATTGACCATTCCGTCTATTGCGCACTGGACGCATTGATAATGCTACTATTCAATCCATTCGCGCGGTCCAGGTCAACAAAATGAATTGCCTAGGCCATTCAACGAATGGCGGCAGATCCCGCAATAATGAGACATACTGATTGAGGAGCAAGCATGCGTGTCGGAGTGGAAGTCGGTGGTACCTTTACCGACTTGGTCGCTATAGAAGACGGGCGGGTACGAATTGCCAAGGTACCAAGCGTCCCATCGGCCCCGGATGAAGGCGCACTCGCGGCTCTGACTGCGGCGAACCTGAAGATGAACCAGGTCGAAGACCTCGTGCATGGTTCCACGGTGGCAATCAACGCAATTTTGGAACGCAAGGGCGCGTCAGTCGCGTTTCTCGTTACTAAGGGTTTCCGCGATCTGCTGCTATTGCAGCGTCACAACAGACGCCAAATTTACGACCTTTTCTATGGCAAGCCCCAACCAGTCGTCGACCGCCGCGACACGTTCGAAATCGATGAGCGCGTTGGACCAGATGGCGCGGTTATCGTGCCTCTTAATTTGAGCATGCTTGCTGAAACGCTTGCGAACCCGCTTGCAAGCGGTGGATACGAGGCCATCGCGATTTGCCTGCTAAACGGCTATGCAAACCCGGATCACGAGCGGGCTGTAGCAGCCTGGGTCAGCGAGAAGTTTCCCTCACTTTCAATTACCTGTTCTTGCGACGTGACCCGCGAATTCCGGGAATATGAGCGGGCTTCAACCACGACGATCGCGGCCTATGTTCAGCCTGTGACCGACGCCTATATTTCCAGGTTTGCTGAAAGCCTAGCGGCGACGGGCTTCACGGGCCGCTTTTCCATCATGCAATCCAATGGCGGTCATCTGCCTGCCGCCGCAATTTCTGGGAATGCCGTCAGTTCGCTGTTTTCCGGCCCGGCGGCAGGCGTGAACGGCGCCATCCGGCAGGCGGCGCTGGCAGGGTACAAAGACCTTATCACACTGGATATGGGCGGCACCTCGACCGACGTGTGCGTCGTCACCGACAGTAAGGCGGATCTTTCGACAGAAACGGAAGTCGACGGCCTGCCAATTCGGGCTCCCGCCCTCGATATCGTCACGGTCGGCGCGGGTGGCGGTTCGATCATCTGGATCGACGATGGCGGCATGCTTCGAGTCGGCCCCCGGTCCGCCGGCGCGGACCCCGGCCCCGCGTGTTACGCACGGGGCGGCTTCGAGCCGGCAATCACGGACGCTCACATTGTGCGCGGCTCGATTCGGCCGGAAGCATTTCTGGGTGGTGCCATGCCTATCGACAGGACCGCCGCACATGCAGCGCTGAAGCCGCTGGCCGATACGCTTGATATGTCACTGGAAGAATTTGCTGACAGCGCCATCCGTGTGGCGGACGCGAATATCGTGCGCGCGATCCAACTCGTTTCGACGGAGCGCGGACGGGACCCACGCGACTATGTCCTCACACCCTACGGCGGTGCCGGACCATTGCACGCCGTTCGTGTCGCGGAAGAGCTGGGCATCGAGACTGTGGTCGTCGCTCCCAACGCCGGCGTCCTATCCGCATTCGGTTTGCTTGCTGCCGATTTTGCGCAATATGACACCCTGACGCGGAAGGTCGCCGTCGATGATTCCGCGCCCGCAATTGTACGGGAGGTGTTTGACGGCATGGCGCAGGAAGCCCGGAAAGCCTTTGATTTGTTTGAAATCGACGCTAAGCCCCGTTTCGCGCCGACGCTCGAAATGCGCTATGTCGGACAGGCCTTTGAGATACAAGTTGCACTGGACCCCGAAAGGCTCGACGTTTTAACAGCCGACGAACTATCGGCCCGGTTCGCGGACGCCCATATCCAACTTTTTGGTTTCGGCGGCGCAGACTTCGGGCCCTGCGAAATCGTATCGTTTCGTATCGGTGCCTTGGCCCCGCCGTCGGAACTGCCAGCACTTCTCGAAGACGACACGGTCAATCACGATGCGGACGCGCGGATATTCGACAACGGTGAATGGCGCGATTGCGCATTAACCGGTCGCGCCGGCATTCGAACCACCGGCGGCCTTTCAGGCCCTGCCTTGATCGAAGATGCAACGTCAACCGCCTATATCCCAGCTGGGTGGCACGCCACGGTCGATTCCCACGACAATCTCATCATCCGCAAAGGAGATGTGAAGCCATGAGTATTGCAAAGCAAAACCGGTTGGATCCCGCTGATCAGGCCGTCATATCGCAAGGCCTGAGTGCCGCCGCACGAGAAATGGGAGCAAAACTCATCCGTTCTGCCTATTCGCCGATCGTGCGCGAGGCCAGCGACTGCGCCGCCGCCTTGCTCGATCGGCACGGCAATGTGGTCGCCCAGGCGGAACTGATTCCCATGCAACTCGGCTCGATTGGCGCCACCTTCAAGCCCTGCGCCGAACTGTTCCCGCCAGAGACGCTTGAGGAAGGCGACTTCTACATCAACAACGATCCGTTCCACGGCGGCCAGCATCTGCCCGATATCTTCCTGTTCTCGCCAATCTTCTTCGAGGGTAGTCTGGTGGGCTTCAGCGCCACCGTCGCTCATCATCTCGACCTTGGCGGCGGCGCGCCAGGGCTGAACCCGCATGCGACGGATGTGCATCAAGAAGGCCTCATCATTCCGCCCAGCAAGTACAATCATAAGCGGGACTGGTCGGGCGGCCCGCTGGAGCGGTTGATCCGCGCCAATATCCGTGTGCCGGATCAAACCATTGGCGATTTCAATGCGCAGTTTGCGGCCAACTTCATCGGCATGGAGCGCGTCCGGGCGCTGTGCGGCAAGTTCGGCGTAGAAATATTCGAAGCGGCGATGGCCGAATTGCTCGACTATTCCGAGCGCCGCATGCGCCACGCCATCGCCGAAGCGCCCGACGGCGTATACAAGGGCGAGGATGCACTCGACGATGATGGTATCGGCGACAAGCCTTTGCCGGTCCGGGCGACGGTGACGATTGACGGCGACACGATAACCGTCGATTTCAGCGGCACCTGCGATCAGGTCACGATGAATTTGAATTGCCCATTCGCCTCCACGATCGCGACGGCTCTGTCCGTCGTTAAGTCCGTACTGACCAGCCCCGACATTCCGTTCAACGAAGGCAGTTTGCGCCCTGTCACGATCACCGCGCCGTATGGCAGTATTCTCAACCCAAAGCCACCGGCGCCGGTGCGGGCCCGCCTCACCGCCAGTTACCGCGCCTACAATGCCGTGATGAAGGCCTTGGCGCAGGCCGCGCCGGAGAACGTTATCGCCACCGGTTTCGATACGACGGAGTCCGTTTGCCTCAGCCATCTCGGACCGAACGGGTACCGCATCTCGCTGGAAATTTTTGGCGGCGGCTATGGCGGCGGTCTGGACCAGGACGGCTGCGACGCCGTCGATAGCCCCATGTCAAATTGCGGCAACGTGCCCATCGAGGCCATGGATCTGGAGTATGATTTCTTCCGCGTAGCCGCCTACTCATTGCGGCCCGATTCCGGCGGCCAAGGACGCTCGCGTGGCGGTATGGGGCTATGCCGGCACTATGAAATCCTCAAGGATGGTGTCACCTTTGCGACCTATTCCGACCGGTTCCGCCTCGCACCGGACGGTTTATTTGGCGGCACGGCTGGCCGATGCGCGGAAACGCATCTGAAGCGGGGCGATGAAATCATGGAACTTCCTTCGAAAGGGAGTTTTGCGCTGCAACAAGGCGACATCCTGATGATCGAAACTGGCGGCGGCGGTGGGTATGGCGATCCGTCCAAACGCAAGCTGGAAAAAGTTGCACAGGACCTTGCGCAGGCCTTTATTTCGCCGGAAACAGCGCGGACAGTGTATGGGCTCGGCGAAGCCGCGGAATAATTTAGCCTTCACTTGATTTAAGAATTGGGCGATAACGCAGAACGGTTACGGACGCGGCCTGCGTTATCGCAGGCATCTCCGCCGCCGCAGTAAATATAAAGTGGAGTGACACGAATATGCGTCTAATTCTTTGCGTAGCGGCCTTAATCGTTGCAGTTGTCGCGCCCCTAAATTCTTATGCTCAAGAAAAAGGTCGAAATTTAAGTTTCCTTCTCGTCCCCGACTCGCTGAAGGATACGGAAATTCATATTGGCAAAATTCTCCTGGAACGACTGAAAGTCAATTCGTCGCTGCAAATGCGCAAGGACAACCCTGAGGATTTGGTACTTCGCGCACGCTTTAACGCAAATGAAGAAAAGAATATTCCGTCTATTGTCGCTCTCGTTGATACGCGTCTTCTTAATCGCGGCAAGGACGGCAAGCCCAATGCGCAGGTTATCAGTATCGCCAGCTTCGCGGACATAAAGGCAAAGAAAGATAAAGTGCCGGAAATCCTGGAATGGGCCAACAAATTGAACAGCCAAACCATACCCTTACGAGTTTATTTGTCGGGTGAAAATATCGTAATCGGTCGTAATTTGTTCAATTCGCGCGGCGCCCCTCTTTCGGAAAATGCCGTGATCGTATCATTCACCAGCATTATCCGTGCTTGGCCGGGTGTTTTAGCTGACTTGAAGAAGAAGGAACTGATCGAATAACCGCCCGGCTGGGGAGTTTTTTCCAAACATATGGTCCACGCCGGGAAACAAATGCCCAAAAGTTGATTTCAGTGCCATATAGTTCAAATAACTTACTAAAATATAACAGTTTATTTTAGTTAATGTCATGGCATGCATCCTGCATCGCCTGTGCGTGACCCAAACGCGCTGCACAGGATCAATCCATGCGGATCACAAATGTCACCCCGGCGAGGACTCTTTCTCAACCTCGCGGACGAGAGGCGGATGGAAAACGCACCGAGCAATATCGATTTCGGTTTTCGTCTGCCCACATCATTGTAGACCTGTCCCCGGAGGCTTTGAAGAAGGTCGGTGAAGAGATTTCTTCTGAGATTCGTCCCTTCCGCCCACGCCTATTTGTCTATAACGACACCGGTGCCTTCGCCTATGACGCACCAGCACCGATAAATCGGATTACGCGGTCGACAACCATAATTGAATCGGAAATTGACGAGCCTTACGATACAGAAGAAAACCTCGGCGTCGACGAAACGCCCATCCGCAGTTTTGTAGCTTTCGACGGAAGACTTCGCAGCCCGGCCCCATTATAGACGCATTGAATAGATGGCGGATATCGCCGCTCATTACGTTTCCTGAAGGCGCGGCATTAATTCAACAAAATTGCAGGGCATAAACCGGTTGTCGAGTTGGTGGACCAGGATCTCGTCCCAGCCATCCCGGCAGGCGCCTGTCGAACCAGGTAAGACGAATAAGTAGGTTCCATCCGCAACACCCGCATCCGCGCGGCTCTGAATCGTGGAGGTGCCTATTTTCTGGTAGCTGATCCAGCGGAACAGTTCACCAAACCCCGGAATTTTTTTCTCGCAGACCCGGTCCAGCGCCTCTGGTGTGACATCACGACCGGTAACACCTGTACCGCCCGTTGCGATCACACAGTCGATATCAGGGTCGGCAGTCCAGCTCCGCAGCTGTGTTTCGATCAGATCCGCATCATCCTTAACGATTGCGCGGTCGGCCAGCTTGTGCCCCGCAGTTTCCAATCGTTCAACCAAGGTATCGCCAGATCGATCATCTGCCTCGGTCCGTGTGTCCGAAACCGTTAGAATTGCGATCGATACCGAGAGGAACGGGCGGGTTTCACTAATTGGCACGATCCACCTCTGCACTTTTCGTATCGAGAGGGATATAAACGGGCCACTCTCCAGCCGCAACGGCGGCCAAAGACGGTACAGGCTGCCCGAGCCTTAGCCGATATATCCAAAAGTTCGTTAGGACTCGCTCGACAAAATTTCGCGTCTCCCGAGACCGTACACTTTCGATAAACAAGAGCGGATCATCTTGATAATCAATTTTTCGGCGCCACTTCCGCAAATTTCCAGGACCGGCGTTGTACGCCGATGTGGCGTAGAACAGATTGCCGTTAATCGACGGGTCCTCCAGCAAATGTTTTATGTATTTTTGACCAAGAGCAATGTTGTGCTCGGGCTCCAATAAGGCGCTACGGCTTGTCCTTTTCCGGGCGATGAAGCGTGCCGTTGCCGGCATGAGCTGCATCAGCCCAGCGGCGCCACGCCGACTCTTTGCATTCGTTTTAAAGCGCGACTCCTGTCGCATGAATCCGAATACGAGAGCCTTGTCTACATTGTATCCGTCATGCGGCATCCATCCCGGCACAGGAAACAAGGCCGCGTCATACCGCTCGCCGCGCGTTCTTTGGAGTTTGAATCCAAGCCGAATTGCAACATCAGGCAAGTTCGCCTTGCCGATCAAGGCCAAGAGGACTCGCGTCAGTTCCGGAGACGGCGCTCCCGTCAACCGCTTCAGCTCTGACTCCGCGCGCGCGGCCTGATCCGCCTCAAGAAGGGCAAGCGACCGGCGTACAGCCGGAACCTGATCCAATAGCGACAGCTCTACTGGTCCCAAACGCGGGAGGGTCCAGTCAAAAGGTTTCTCTCCATCCAACGCCTGCAATGACAACAGTCCGTAGAAGGTATGCGGGTACCGAGCCCCCAGCTTCAGCATTCCTGAAACACGGCCAGGATTTCGACCGACCAGAGACGCGCGCGCCGACCAAAATGCCGCACCGGACCGCGACCAATCGGAAATATCGGGCGCGTTAGTCATATCGCCGAAAAGCTGGGCCGCAACATCATACTTTCGCAAACGCCACGCAGCCAATCCCGCCCACCAATGCGCGTAGGGCGCCTGGACCCCTGACCGGTTCACAGCGCGGGACGCGATTTTCAGCGCCTCCATGTCCTTGCCCGCGTGATAATAGCCGCGCGCAATAATCGCGAGATTTTGATCGTAACTTACCCTGTCAAGCCGTTGATACGTTTTCGAGTTCAACAACTTCAATGCCTGCGTCGGCCGCTCGCGCCGAATTAGACTCTTAATCCTATTCGATGTGCGCCTTGCGAAGTTCCGCTGAGCGCGACTCAAGCGCTGGGACTTTGCGGCCGACGGCGCCTTATGTCTGAATTGCTGCATAGGCTGCGCCCGAATCGGACGTTTTGGTGCGCGCCAACCTTTTGGCTGGCGTCGTAACGCCAACCCATAAATCCGCGGCGCGCCAGGATGATCCGCGTAGCTGGCCATCCAAACTTTTAGTTCTTTATATTTCGACCGGTAGGCAGTGGGATGCATGTAACGCTGGTAAAGAACATGTCCCATCAGAAGTTTATCGGAAACCTGACCAATAAGCTTATCGGCGCGGCGCCACTTGCCTGCATTCTGGAGTGTAAAAATATTTTTATAGAGCGCCGTATCCGATACTGACAAAACGCGGGGAAGAGCCTGCTCAGAGCCCCGATGATCCGCAGCGCTCGGCAGCGATGCAGTATCTGTCGTGGAAACACTCTGTGCCCTTGCGGTTCCGATTAGCGCGAGCGACGCCGCCATAAGTACGGACAAAAAATGCTTTCGAAACGTCAAAGTAATCATGAAGCCACGCCAGAGATTTTGTTGTTTACGCTTTCGCATCGTTTTCTTTCATCGTTTCGTCTAATGCGAAAATACTGATTTTGCAAGAAGATCGGATATTTAACGCAATTCATCGAGACGGCTCCGCAACAAAAGGAGATCGTGCCACGCCGCGCGTTTCTGACCGGGCGAACGCAACAAATAAGCGGGGTGGAACGTAGCTAATGCCGGTATTGGTTCCGGCAATCCCTGTCCGCCATACTCATACCATTTGCCCCGCAGACGCATTATTCCCTCCTTACGGTCGAGCATCGCTTTAGCCGACGCGCCACCGACGAAAACCAACACCCGTGGCCGCACGAGCGCAATATGGCGCTGGACGAAGGGCATACACGCCGCCACTTCCGCAGTCGTAGGGTTTCGGTTCCCTGGTGGCCTCCAGAAGAGAATGTTGGAAATGTAAGCGGTCGTCCGATCGAGACCGATAGCGGCAAGCATTCGGTCCATAAGCTGACCACTGGCGCCGACGAAAGGGACCCCACGCCGGTCTTCCTCTGCGCCCGGCGCCTCGCCGAGGATCATGACATCTGCTTCCGGATTGCCATCAGCGAACACCAAGTTCGTCGCTGTTTGCTTCAATGCGCACCCTTCGAATGCCGCTATTGCGTTGCGCAGTTCTTCCAGGTTGCTCGCGGCGGCAGCGGCAGCAAGGCTATCCGCTATCCCCTGGCTCGGCGCCAACGGAGCGCGTTCCATGCTTTGCACTTTGGGCTCGGACAACTTTGCCGACACCGGAACCGACGCGGTGATCGGTTCGGAAACAGCGTAGCGGTTCACTGGTTGCTCACCGATTGCTTCATCGGCGCCCATTTCTACGGACCAGCGCAGCGCCTCCAGAGGGTCGATGTTTTCCAACGGCATAGCCTCAAACCGAAATTACGTCGTGACGCATTATCGCACTTAACTACTATCTACAAAATTAACGTCCATTGTTATAGAGGGCGCGGCGCGGTAAAAAAATTCGCCGAAAAATAGGAGCATGTGTGATGGAACGGGATTCGATGGAATATGACGTGGTCATTGTGGGCGCCGGCCCCTCCGGCCTCGCAGCGGCAATACGGTTGAAGCAGCGCTCCGCTGAGCAAGACCGCGAAGTATCCGTCTGTATTCTGGAAAAAGCGTCCGAAGTCGGCGCCCATATTTTGTCTGGCGCAGTACTTGAACCGCGCGCCCTCGACGAGTTGCTGCCCGACTGGAAGGAAATGGGCGCGCCGCTCAACACACCGGTGACGGCTGAAAAATTCATGTTTCTGACCGAATCCGGCGGCGTTTCCTGGCCTACGGGCCTTCTTCCGCCGACACTTCAAAATCACGGCAACTATATAATCAGCCTTGGCAACCTGTGCCGTTGGCTCGGCGAGCAGGCCGAAGCGCTGGGCGTCGAAATCTATCCCGGCTTTGCTGCGGCCGAAATCCTGTACGACGAAAACGGGGCGGTCAGAGGCGTCGCCACCGGTGACATGGGTATTACCAAGGAAGGCGAACAGGGCCCCAATTATCAGCCGGGCATGGAATTGCACGCAAAATATACATTCTTTGCCGAGGGCTGCCGCGGCAGCCTTGGCAAGCAACTGATGGAACGGTTCAATCTGCGTGCCGACTGCGAAGACCAAACCTACGGTATCGGGATCAAGGAGTTGTGGGAGGTCGAGCCGGAACGACATCAGCAGGGGTTGATCGTCCACACTGCCGGCTGGCCCATGGAGAGCAATACCTATGGCGGCTCGTTCCTTTATCACCTCGAAGACAATCAAGTTGCCGTCGGGTTTGTTGTCGGGTTGGACTATAAAAATCCGCATCTTTCACCCTACGAGGAATTCCAGCGTTTTAAGACGCATCCGAAAATACGCTCGACCTTCGAAGGCGCGCGCCGAGTCGCCTATGGCGCCCGCGCGCTCAACGAAGGTGGCATTCAATCGCTGCCGAAGCTCGTATTTCCCGGCGGTGTGTTGGTCGGCTGCGAAGCCGGCACGCTCAACACACCAAAGATTAAAGGCTCTCACACAGCTATGAAGTCAGGCATGTTGGCCGCGGATGCCGCGTTTGACGCTCTCGCCAGTGACAGTGCGGGCGGTGATGAACTATCCTCTTATCCAGTGTCCTTCCGCGAGTCTTGGGTGTATGACGAGTTATGGAAGGCGCGGAACTTCCGGCCCTCCTTCAAATGGGGCCTCATCGGTGGCACGCTCTATTCGGGCTTCGACCAGCTCGTTCTCGGGGGCAAGGCACCTTGGACATTAAAACATGGCCATGCCGACCATGAATCGCTCAACAAGGCATCGGCCGCGAAACCGATCAATTACCCCAGTCCGGACGGCGTTCTTACCTTCGACCGACTGACTAACGTCTCGTTTTCCGCAACCAATCACGAAGAAGATCAGCCCGCACATTTAACGCTCAAGGATGCCTCGGTCCCGATTGACACCAATCTCGCCCTTTATGATGCACCGGAACAGCGCTATTGCCCGGCCGGGGTGTACGAAATTATTCGCGAGGACGATGGCAGTAATCCGCGTCTACAGATCAACGCCCAGAATTGTGTCCATTGCAAGACTTGCGATATCAAGGATCCAACCCAAAATATCGTTTGGGTGACACCCGAGGGTGGTGGCGGTCCAAATTACCCCAATATGTAGGGTATTCAGGTAAACGGTAGCACCAACCGGCAACGTTCTAGGAGACCGGGTTGCCGGAAGGATTTTAACGGCAATCGGCAAGAAGCGGCTGACGGGAATCGCCATTATCGGGTAAACTGCCCGCCAGCCGCGGAGAATTAACATGTTGCTTCACACGGAAAAGTTTCAGAAAAGTGCGCTGGCAGCGATCGGTATCGCGACGTTTCTCTTGTCCGCGCCCGCAAGTTCCAGTTCCGAATATGGCAGTTACCTTGCGGGCCGACACGCACAAGCCCTGAAAGATGCGGATAAGGCATCGGCGTTTATGATGCGCGTCCTGGAAGAAAATCCCGAAGACCAAGAGCTACTTCGGCGTACGTTCCTGCTCTCTCTGGCCGCGGGGAAAATGAATGTCGCAGTCAATCTCGCCAACAGAATCGAGACGGCGGGTGGGAAAATGGCGACTTCCGCACTTTTGTTGGGTATCGAGGCCGTCCGCGCCAACAATTTCGACGACGCAATAGCGCGCTTTGACGCCTTGCCGCGGCGCGGCCTTACCGCCTATGCGGCTCCTCTCGCCGTCGCTTGGGCAAACTCCGGCAAAGGTGACACAGAAGCCGCCTTGAAGGCCTTGGAAGCCCTCGACAAAAAGAGCGGATTTTCCGCCATGCGCGACCTGCATGCCGGCCTTATCAATGACGTTGCAAATCAAACCGAAGCAGCGGAAAAAAGCTTGCGCGCGGTTGCTCCAACCCTGGATAAAGCGCCGGTCCGCGTCGTACGCGCCGCTGGCTCCTTGCTGGAACGAACCGGCCGCGCGAGTGAAGCGCGAACACTCTATACGGATTTTCTCGCAGATAACCCGGGCAATTTGGCCATTGAAGCGGCACTAAGCCGTTTGGAGTCGGGCGAACCCGCTCAACCACTTGTTCGCGACGCGAGCGGTGGCGTTGCCGAGAGCCTGTTCAACATTGCATCGGCACTGCCGCGAGACCGGTCCGGCGATATGGCGATGGTCTACGCGCGTCTGGCCTTGCATCTGCGTCCAAACTTTGAGCTTGCACGGCTCTTGCTCGGCGACCTTTTCGACAATCAACGGCGCTATCTCGACGCCAATGCGATCTACGAACGGGTCAGCCCGGACTCACCTTATTACTGGTCTGCGCAACTGCGCATCGCCGATAATTTTACCGATATGGAAGATGTCGACCGGGCCGTCGAGATGCTTCGGGTAATGGCCAAACAGCGGCCGGATAGAACAGATGCGCTAATCAAACTCGGCGGCATCCTGCGCAGTAAAGAACGTTACCGCGAAGCCGTCGATGCCTACGACGCTGCGGGTGAAAGGTTGGGCATCGTTACACCTGGCCATTGGCTGTTCTACTACAATCGTGGAATCGCGTTGGAACGATCCAAGATTTGGGAACGGGCCGAAAAAGACTTCCTGAAGGCGTTGGAACTTCAGCCAGAACAGCCATACGTACTGAATTATCTGGGTTATTCCTGGGTTGAAAAAGGCATCAACATCGAGCGTGCCCGAAAGATGATCGAACGTGCGGTCGAGCAACGCCAGGATGACGGCTTTATCGTCGATAGCCTAGGCTGGGTGCTGTATCGGCTCGGCGACTACGCAGGGTCCGTGAAACAACTCGAGCGGGCGATTCGGTTGCGGCCGAGTGATCCCGTAATAAACGATCACCTTGGGGACGCGTATTGGCGCGTTGGACGCAAACTTGAAGCCCGCTTTCAATGGCGCCGCGCGCTTAACCTCGAGCCGACTGACGACCTCATACCCACGATAGAGGGAAAACTGGTAGATGGTCTCGCGGATATCAAACCGAACGGATCCGGCGGATGAATATGCCTCAACCGGCTATTGCAACAGTTCACGCACCCGCAAAAATCAACCTGTATTTCAACATCACCGGCCGCCGAGCGGATGGCTTTCATCTAGTCGACAGCCTAGTGGGCTTCACGGCCCTTGGCGATGAACTAACCATCCGTACTGGTGAACCGCTGGATATCGTGTCGGCAGGACCCTTCGCCGAGCGCATGCCGCCGCCTTACAAGAATTTGGTCTATCAGGCGGCGCAATTGCTGGCTGATGCTGCCGGTGTTCAGGCTCGGGCGCATATCACCATAACTAAGAACCTCCCCGTAGCAGCGGGTATTGGTGGCGGGTCGACGGACGCCGCGGCGGCTTTGAAAGCGCTGGCCGACCTTTGGGGTATCGATGATAAGGAGGTCGATTTGTATGCGCTTGGTCTTACGCTGGGTTCGGATGTCCCGGCTTGCTTATTGGCGCAAACCACTTACGCCGGTGGTATCGGAGAAATTCTTGAATCGGCGCCGACGATCCCCAAGGCTGGCATCCTCCTTGTCAATCCGGGCGTGGCGCTTGTTACCGCATCCGTTTTTCAGGCGCGGCGTGGTGGCTTTAATCCGGCGGACCGTATCGCCAAAGCGCCGACCGACGTCTCTTCTTTCGCCGAGGCGTTGGCGGAACGGCATAACGACCTTACCGATGCAGCGATTCGCCTCTGCCCCGTAATTCGCACCGTCTTGAGCGAAATTGAAAAGCTGCCCGGTTGCCACTTGGCGCAAATGACCGGCAGCGGCGCGACCTGTTTCGGCGTTTTCGACGACCGCGCCGCCGCGGAAGCCGCCGCCCCTAAAGTTTCTCGGGATGGTTGGTGGGTCGCGCCGACCGAACTCAACGTAAATACGGCCTAGCGTCCTATTTCTCCTCGACGGCGCGCGGGTCAAGCGCCGTTACAACAGGGCTCGACTGCGAAGTTTGCGGTTGCGGTACAAATGCCGATTGCTCTTCATTGGGTACCGGCGCGCGTTTTGACATACGGTAGACGGTGAAAGCGGCCATGAAGAAATACACACCGCCGGCATAGAAATAGAGACCGCCCGGCCCCAAATATTTCATTACCAGCGACGCAATGAAGGGACTAACGCTGGCACCTATACCAAAGGCAAGCAGTAGCCCAGCCATGATGGTAACCACCCGTTGCGCACGGGCATGGTCGCTGGCATGAGCCATGGCGATCGGGTAGGTGACGGCACTCAATCCGCCGATCGCGAACGATAGACCGTATAAAAGCCATACGCTGCGGGCGCCGAAAAACGCGATGACGATGCATGTGAGGCCCGCGCAAACGGCAACGGCCGCCAGAACGGCGCGCCGGTCGAAACGGTCGGAGAGCCGGCCGATTGGCAATTGCATCGACAGACTGCCCGCCATGAAAATGATCATAAAGGTCGAGACCCCAGCCACATCCAGCCCAACCGCCAGCGCAAAAACAGGACTGAGGCCAATAATAGCGGAGTTCGCGAGGCCGGTTGCAGTCGCCCCCATGACGCCAACGGGCGACGAGCGATATAACTCACGGATCGACATCCGCTCATCACCAATATCCTTTGGTGCCTCGTGCCGTGCCAACGCGATGGGAACCAGGCATACCGCGAACAAGATTCCGAGCACGATAAACAGCCGGTCACCGGCGGGGTCCGCCACTTGCAGCAGCACCTGTCCTAACCCAAAACATCCCTTGTTGATCACCATGTAGATCGAGAAAACTCGGCCCTTGTTTTCGCTTGAAACGGCGCCTGCGAGCCAGCTTTCAGCGACCATGAATACCATGGCCGAGCAAAACCCGAAGCAAAGCCTTAAGGGTATCCAGCTGTAGGGCTGGACATGGATCGGCATCAATAGAGCACATACAGCCATCAACGCCGCGAACGCAGTGAAGCAACGAATTGCGCCGACACCCGCGATCATCCTCTGGCCATAGACGCAACCAAGAACGAAACCCACCATGTGGCACGACACCACGATACCGATCACAGTCGGATCGAATGCTTCCAGCGACATCCGCAACGCAGTCAACGTGCCGAATAGACCATTGCCGACCAACAGCGCGCTCATGCCAAGCAGCAACGCACCGAGGGCATAGATTTCCCGGACCATGCGGGCTCCGTTTGTCTTTTACGTCTTTAGGAAAATCCACCCTTGACGGCTTGAATTATTCCCTAAAGGTAGGTTGCAACCAATAGCGAAATATTAATGACTTTCCTTATTGATTGCTCGACTCTAGAAAGATGCCTTTTCAAAGCTTGCGACCGGTCGACGATACGCATACATTCCCGGCCGAACGAATCCGTTGGGGCGTAGCCAAGTGGCCTAAGGCACCGGTTTTTGATACCGGCATTCGGAGGTTCGAATCCTCCCGCCCCAGCCATTTTTCTAGAATTTAATTTTGCTCGAGTGTCCCGCTGAACCGGTATGGCGACATCGCGTCCAAGCGCGGCGCTACAAGATTCGGTGATGCGGTAACGCGACAGCTAGAAATCTACATTCAAAAAACGCGATGGACCGACTTCGGATGCCGCGCGAAAACGGTAAATTGTGCTATGGTTGTAATATAAACAGCAAACGGCGTTATCTTGATTGGCTTCCGAAGGGAATGAGCGACATGGAAGAAAGATTGCGGAATATTGCCGAAGAAGCAACGAAGGGTATTAACGCATTGCTAGATACGCCCTTCACAGACGAACAGAGGGTCGCCGTGGAGGACATCATCGAAAAGACGGTCATTGGTGCCATGCTCGAAGGGCAACACCGAGCTGTCGATGCCGCCCTCCAGTGCCCGGAAGCAGACCAGGATATGGCGCATAAAATCGCCACGGCCATTCGCCTTAAGAACGACGCACTCATCGTCAACTTATCAAGTCTGCGTTAGCCCTATCCTACCTGAAACAAGCTGCACTGCCGCTGGTGAGCGCAAAGTTTCGTCTCAGGGTAGGCGCGCGCTTGGCACCCTTCTTGTATTCGGCATCTTTTTGGCAGTACTCGTCGGGCAAATGGGTGAAAGTGCGGCGGCAAATAATGGACAGCTCGAGGAGCGCGCTTATGGTGTGCAATTTATCGCCGTTCCGAAAGACCCGAAAAAAACGTTCGACACGAAGCTTCTGAAAGGGGCGGAGGGCCTCAAGCGGCTGAAGGCGGCCCTAGGCCATCTGATTTCCCAATCTCCGTATAGCGCGGGGAAGCTCGAGCTCCTTAAGAAAAGCGGCGAAGTCACGGTGGTTTACATACCTGGAGACGTCCCCAAAAGCGCCGCAACAGGTGAAAACGTGGCGGTTTTCCTGCCAGATTTTTTGCCGGTCAGTGTGACTCGTCGAAAATCATATCTTGTGGTCGTCGGCCGGCATGGCGTGAAGTGGCCGAAGAACGAACTCGCAGCAGTTCTGGCGCACGAATTGGTGGGGCATGGCATGCAATTCCGGCGCGGACGTATTGGAAAACTGCGGCCCATCGATTTGGAATGCGAAGCCTATTTGTACGAGGAACTGGCCAATCAAGATCTCGCGCTCGAAAAGCACTCGACAGAAATGGTGCGTTTTCGGAAAGCCTTGGAAGGCCATTGGTGTGCGGACTTCAAGGCTTACATGCGGAAACATCAGCGCAAGGCAACGGCACTGTGGGACACATTGAACCCAAACGTTCCAAAGCTACTTAGTATATTTGAGACTTACCTGAACGAGACGGCCAAAAAACGCCTCTGAAGCAAAACGCGACAGGTTCCTATTTTGCCAGTTCGATTCGATTGCGACTGGAAACAGTCAACCCCTCAAGGCAGTCAATTGCGAGCCGAGATTTCGCGCGACAGAGTGGGATGGCATTTACCAGGACACGAGAAACCGCCGTACAGGGTTCGGCGAGAATTCGAAACGAAATAACTGTCGTCTTGTCGTGTCGCAATGGCGCAAGATCTATATTGCTGCGCAGTTTAATAACGTCGTCATCACCAAATACGAATAGGTCGAGCTGAAATCGATCGAGCGTATGGCCAAGATTATTTCTTAAGATGAACGAACCAAGGCATGCACCGGAAACCGTGCGTGCCGTGTTCAATTCAATCGCAATACCTTTCCGCGCCGAAGCGGCGTCGGCCGCCATGAAAGGCGACGCAAAGACGGCAAACTGAACTGTCGTAAAAACCAGCAAAAAAACCGGCAGCGCGCGTCTCAGGACACGCGGGCGCGCTTGCAACGTCATAAATGTTTACTTCTACCGTAGCCTTACAGAAGGTCCCCCCCCTCCCCAGGGCCCGTTGAATCTCGCCCAATTATGTCATTCAACGGTAACAAAAGAATATCAGCGTAAAACCGGCGAGACCAGCATGCTTATGAAATCGGCCAGAAGCGTGATCTGATTCACTTTGTCTCAATCCCGTGGCGAAATCGTTGCCTACTGGAACGACTTTAAGACTTCGATCACATTCTTCTCGGAAATCGCATCGTTCGTCCAAATCGACGCGAGGGACGCCGTATGGCGGATTATCGCACCATCGTTACCGCGACCATCAATCTCTTTAACGGCCCAATCAGCCAATGCTGCCCGGTAGGCTTCCTTGATCACTGAATGATATGCAAGCATCGGTTTGTCTCCAGATATTCCCAACTGTCCTGGAATCTACCGGCAAAACTTCCTGAAAACAGTGATACCCGTCACATTATCCAGAAAAATACATTTTATTTATGGTTAACGCCGATAATTAGACAAAAAACATCAATTAATTCGTGTTTTCTCCGTATTTTCCATTTTAATTACGTTTTTCTCTAATATTTTTAGAATTTCAGCGGAATCGCTAAATTTAGAAAATTTCTAAGGGCCGTAGATCACGAACGGCCTACGACGGCGCAACTATTGTCCATTGCGTGGTGGCCTATATAAA
>JAJFJB010000195.1 GCA_021774435.1 Alphaproteobacteria bacterium | reverse complement strand
GGCGTTTGTCCGTAAAGGTGAAGCGCACGAGCCCTTTGGCCGACTTAAACCCGTATTTCCAGGGTAGAGTCAGGCGGAGCGGCGCCCCCATTTGTTTGGGCAGGGGCTTGCCATAGGCGCCAGTCGAAATGAATGCCAACTCATTGGCCGCTTCTGCCAATGTTACGCCTTCTACGTAAGGCCACGGGTACCAGGATGATTTTTGACCCGGCGCGACGTCCGGGTTCTTGAAGCTGGTCATCTGCAGATACCGAGCGCCGGATGCGGGGCGGGCCAACTCTACCAGGGCCTTCAGAGCAAAGCCGCTCCACGGCACGTCCATTGACCAGGCTTCGACGCAGCGGTGCCGGTATAGCCGCTCTTCCAGTGGCATCTTTTTCAGCAACTCGTCGACGCCGATTTCCATGGGCTTTTCGACCATGCCGTCGATCGTGACGGTCCACGGCCGAAGCGGCAAAGCCTGAGACTCCGCGACAACGGATTTTGAGGACCCAAACTCATAGTAATTGTTGTAGCTGGTCGCCAACTGTACTGACGTGATGGGGCGGTCCAAGGTGTATTTTGGATTTCTGTCGACCGGATATAGCGGAGCGGAGGGATCCGGCTCCGGCGGTTTTGCCGCAACTTTGGGCGCCTCGTCGCAGGCGGAAAGCAGAAGCGGACTTGCCGCGAGGATCGGGCCTGCAGCGAGTGATTTTATGAGGGCACGTCTATTCTGAAAAATCTTTTCAGGCGTTGCGTCTGTCTCCGGACGTTCCCAACCGCGTGGAATTTTGATTAGCATGATTGTTCTCCTTACGGCCGCCAGCGGCGGCGGTGACACCGCTTATTTGACATAGCGGCGCATGATTCCGGCCATTTGTTCATCGCCCAGGACAGGGGGAATTATCGTCGCCAGTTTTCCGTCCGGCGCCATCAGATAGATATAGGAACCATGCGCGAAAACGGGGTTGCCGTCGGGCGTTTGTGATACTTGTTTGGACTCAACTTGATACGCCTTCGCGGCGGCTTTTAGTTGTGTCTCGGAACCAGTGAGGCCAATGAGCCGGGGGTGCACTTTCGGCACTTCGTTCCGCATATTTTCCGGCGTGTCGTGCGCGGCATCGATGCTGATCAAAAGCGGTTGGATTTTTTCACCCGCCTGTCCGAGTGAGTCCATTGCGGTTGTCATACGCCGCAATCCCACAGGGCATATTGACTTGCAATTGGCGTAACCGAAGAAAACGAGCATGAACTTACCGCGAAAATCCTTATCGGTGCGCGGCTTGCCATTGTGGTCTACGAGCGAGAAGGGACCGCCAACGTCGAATGGTAGCGGCGTGGCCTTCCCCGGCAGGGCGGAGAGATTTGGCTTCGAATGCTTCTTCCCATCATGTGCCGTTGCCGGCCCGAATGTCAGGAACGAGACGGCAAGAGTGAGTGCAAGGGAGCGGAGGAGCATGAAGGCAATCTCTATTTTCTGGACAGATATTCTTTGTCGGCTTTGAGACCTAGGCCAAGCCTGCCGTCTTTTTCGATTAGCGCTTTCACGCGCGGATCGTTGTCAAACCAGCGTGCCGCTTTCGGACTATTCGCGGGAACACTGTTCCGTTTCGCCCATTTTGGCAGGAACCGATTTGCCCGTTGCCATTTTCCATCGGGCGCTTCTTTCACAAACTGCAAAGCAAAAACCGTATACCCGCGATTGGTTGTAAGCAGGCCATCGGCAATAACCTGTTTTCCGCAGAATCCGATCAGTTCGTCCGTCGTGCCAGCGAATATAACGCTGTTTTTAAGCGGTAAAATGAGTTTGCCTTTACCGTCGAGTAGTCCCAGTTGTCGTTTTCCCCCGCCACAGGATTCTGGACAATCGCCGGAAAGTTCGCAAAGAACATCAACGACTTTTGCCTCGAAGCGTGAAATCTTTTCTTCCGGTAAACCCCATTCTTCGGCGGCCTGAACCGTACCGCCGAAAAGAGCGAGAGCAATTACCATCAACATAAATTTTATGTTGCGTTTCATGGCATCAATCCCCGCTCGGCTGAATGCCGTAATCGTCGTGGGTGAGTTTTACTATCCCGGCATCGTCGACGACTTTGTTAACAACGATGTATTTGATGCCGTCTCGTTCGTAGACCGATCCATCGACTGTCACGCGATGGCTCTGAATACGTAAAATCGCAGGGTTGGCGACGCTGGTGTCATCGCTTCCGAGTTTCAGGACCATATAGACTTGTCCATCATCGCCGAGAATGCCGACAGGCACCCCGCCTGCTGCGCACCAGAGCGCGCATTGATGATGGGCGCTGCCTTCTGCGTACATAATTTCGGTGATATAGCACCAGCTGTCGATGACTTCGCCGGTGAGTTTTACCCGTTCCGCCGTGGCGGCGGTTGCCGGGGCCGCCATCGCAGCGCTAATCAGCGCTGCGATGGCAAAAAAGGCGCCTTTTTGCACGAAATCGGTCTCCCGTATCATTGCTCGTGGTCGAAGGCCCTCGTTACCGGACCCCGGAAGATAACCTAGCCGCTATTTGGCCTTGCAGGGATTACAGCCTTTTTTCGCGGCGCAGGGATTACAGCCTTTTTTCGCGGCGCAGGGGTTGCAGCCCTTTTTCGCGGCGCAAGGATTGCAGCCTTTCGCGGCGCAGGGGTTACAGCCCTTTTTCGCTTTGCAGGGATTACAGCTTGCGAGTTGAATAGGCGCATCGGTGGATGACGCCGCAGCTGCTGGCAGTGCGGTCGCACCAACCAACATGGCGGCCGCTCCAAGTGCGGCAACGGACTTCTTGAGGGGGAACTTTTTTTGCATCGACATTTAGCCTCTCCTTAACGCTTCTGGACCGGCTAAATCGCCGGCGGGTTACGATCATGTTTCCGCTGGGAAGAGAAACGTCGCAGCGGTCATCACATAGAAAATGGCACGGCGATGTAAGCGGGGAATAAAGAAGTCTTAAAGATTTTGTAAAGGTCGTTCACGGCGTCGTGATGCGGGAATTGCATTCGGCATTATTGTTCGGAATTCGCACCAAATTGACTGTACTGGGTTTAGACTGGCCCGCGGGCTCAGATTGATATGGGAGGAAGCTTTTGGCGCAAACAGCATTCTATTGGAACGAGTATTGTTTTTGGCATTCAGGCGGAAATTATGCGTCGGTCGCTCCTGTCGGCGGATTGGTTCAACCGCTGGCGGCCGGTGGCCTGCCGGAAAGCCCGGAAACCAAACGGCGATTAAAGAGTCTGATAGATGTTACCGGGCTGATTAGCGAACTCGATTGTTCTGTCGTTTCTCCCGCGAGCGACGAAGATTTACGCCGCATTCACCCTGCCAATTACCTTGATACATTTTGCGAAATGAGTGCCTCTGGTGGTGGAGAAATTGGTGAGCGGACTCCTTTCGGCCCCGGAAGCTTCGAAATGGCGGCTCTGTCAGCTGGGTTGGTTAAGGCGGCACTGCTCGATGTTCTAGACGGTAGATCAAGGAATGGTTACGCCCTGAGCCGCCCGCCCGGCCATCATTGCCTGCCGTCTACGCCAATGGGGTTTTGCCTTCTGGCGAATATCGCGATTGCGATTGAAGCGGCAATCGCGACCCAACAAGCCAGTAAATTTGCTGTGGTCGATTGGGACGTTCACCATGGCAACGGTACTGAAACAATCTATATTGAGCGTAACGATGTGTTGACGATCTCGCTTCATCAAGAAAACAATTATCCACGGGACAGCGGAGCGGTGTCCACGCGTGGTCTCGGCCTAGGGGAGGGGTACAACATCAACATTCCCCTCATGCCTGGCGGGGGACATGATTCCTATTTCTACGCGTTTGACCGGATCGTCGCGCCGGCGCTGCGAAAATTTTCGCCGGATGTCATCATCGTTGCTTGCGGTTTTGACGCTTCGGGGCTCGATCCCTTGTCGAGGATGTTGGCGTCGGCATCGACATATCAGACCATGACACATCATTTGATGGATTTGGCGAACGACCTATGCGACGGCCGCTTGGTAATGGCGCACGAAGGCGGATATTCCGAAGTCCATGTGCCGTTTTGTGGCCACGCGGTCATCCAAACGCTCGCCAATTCCGATATTGAGGCACCAGACCCCTTCGAAGATCGCATCCAAGCGCACCAACCGAACAAAAGGTTCCAGTCGTTGCAACGGGAATTGATAAACGAATTTGCGGTTTTGTTCGGCTTAGACTAGGCGGGAAACGTAATCCAGAAACGGACATCGTCGCCTTCCGTGCTCACGCCGACAGTGCCACCATGGGCTTCCACGAGTTGTTTGACGATCGATAGGCCGATCCCCGCGCCGCCGGTTTCCCGGGAGCGGGATTTTTCAATCCGATGAAAGCGCTCGAAAACAAGTTTGGCGTCTCCCGCGGTTATACCCGCACCTGTATTGACGAAATCCACGCGCAAGGCCTCCGGCGTTCGACTTGCCGAAATGCCGAAGGTGCCCCCTTCCGGTGTGTACTGCCAGGCGTTTTGGATCAGGTTTCGAAGGATTTGCAGTACCTTGTCTGCATCTCCTTCCATGCGGTCCGCGTCCGTTTCGAACGTGACATTGACGGTGATATCGCGCGCGTCAAATTCGTGGCGGTTCAGGGCCAGCGTCCGTTCGACGAAGTCGCGCAGATCGATTTCCTCGCGTCGCAAATAGGCCCGTGCCGCATCGGCACTCGTCAACTGGTTCAAATCTTCGATCAAACGGACCAGCCGCATGATCTCGTCCTGAAGGATGTCGTAGGTTTCGTTGGAAGGGGTGACGACTCCGTCGGCAAGGGCTTCGAGGTACCCGCGTATATTGGTTAGCGGCGTGCGCAGTTCGTGCGCAAAATCCGCCACCATCGTGCGCCGCAGCCCTTCCAAATGCTCCAGACTGTCCGCCATTTGGTTGAAGGCCAGCGCCAACTCGCCGACTTCATCCGCGGACGAAGAGGTCGTTCGTGCGCTATAGTCACCTGCTGCGAGACGACGCGTGACCTCGCCGATATCCGACAGCGGGCGCAGGACTTTTCGGGTCAGGAAAACACTGAGCAAACCGGCGATCGCCAACGCGACGACGGTTGCCTGAATGAAATACCGATGAATTGCATCGAGAAACATCTGATGCGTTTCAGCCGGCGAAATCTTATAGCGCTCCATAAGGGTGCTGAAATAGTCGGCAGCTAGGATGTCGATCGCCATCCATAACACAGCAATTACGATGCCGATAACTGGGAGATTGACTGCTAAAAGTTTCCACAGGAGGCGTTGCTTCATTGCGAAATCTCAGCATCGGTGAAACGGTAGCCAATGCCATGCACGGTTTCAATGAAATGTGGCTGGGACGTGTCCGGTTCGATTTTGCGCCGCAATTTACCGATGTGCACATCCACGACGCGGTCGACGACGGACTCGCCGCCGACATAAAGGCGGCTCAATAGATCGGAGCGGGTATAAACACGGCCAGGTGATCCCATCAGTGTTTCTAGCAGGGTGAACTCCGACGGGGTCAAGGCGACCAATTCGCCATCGATGCTCACACGGCGTTTCTCAGGATCAAGCATCAAGCTGCCATATTGAAGTACCGCCGTAGTGGCCACGGCTGTAGGACCGGAGCGTCTGAGAATCGCTTTTACCCGCTCAACCAACTCGCGTGGACTAAACGGTTTGACGACATAGTCGTCGGCACCAATCGAAAGACCGACGACCCTGTCCATCTCCTCCGCCCTGGCGGTCAGGATGAGGATAGGCACTTCTGAAATTTTTCGAAGCGCCTTGCATACCTCCCAACCATCCATGCCGGGTAACATCACGTCGAGAACCACGAAACGAGGGCTGCGCGCTTTGGCAATCGATAGACCCTCGCTGCCATCATGCGCGACGAGGGTCTCATAGCCGGCACGCTCCAGATAGCGCCGGACAAGGTCGGCGATATTATGATCATCCTCTATGATTAGAATTGGCGCGGCGTTATCCATAACGGGGGTTCCTGATACGGCCGATCAGACAAACACGGCGGTCGCACGCGCCGAATAGCTGCCGGACGGCGTGGTGGACCAAAGGGAACAGCCATCGTCAGTCGGTTTGCCCGCGACGGTAAAGGATGCATTATCGAACAATGGCGCCCGGGCCTGAAAGTCGAACCGCCGGAACGTGCGGTCCGGATTGTTGTCGAGTGCAAGTTCGGCCAGCAACGTCGCGATCAGCGGTCCATGCACGACAAGAGCTGGATATCCTTCGACCTCCGTTACGTATTTGCGGTCATAGTGAATTCGGTGACCATTGAAGGTTACCGCAGAATACCGGAACAGCATCACCGGATCGGGGACAATTTTTTTGGACCAGGTATGGTCGCTTGGAGCGGCCGCGGTTTGACCGCTACCGCCAGACTTGTCCTGGCTGCCGGCCGGCGCGTTCCCGCGATAGACATAATCGTGATCCTCTTCGATCGCGAGACCGTTTTCGCCAAAAAATTCGTAGTGAACCGTGCAAAACAACAGCGTCCCCGTCCGGCCTTCCTTGATCTGAATGTCGGCAATCCGAGCATCGCGCCGCATCATTTCGCCGAGGATTAGAGGTTTATGATACGTCGCCCGAAATCCGCCGAACATCCGCCGTGGCAGTGGTACGGGAGGCATAAAGCCGCCGCGCGCGGGATGGCCGTCAGTCCCGATTTCGGAAGCGGGTACGCGCGGCATGAAATAGCACCAATGCCCCATCGGCCCGACGGCGTCGCCTTCCTTTGGGATGTCCGGCTTGTCGAGTAACGCGAAGAGACCGTGTATGCGGCCGGTGCTGGCTCTCTCCGTCGCGGACTCGGATTTTCCAATCCAATCCTTCAAATTTGCCATTTCGTCACTCATGCCAAGTCTCCTGCCGCCATCATCTGGTGCGCGTTGCTTTAGCATGCAAGTTGCTCTCCTGAAAGCGCTTGCCGGCCGGAGCGCGGGAACGCACACTTCTCATCCCGTCAGCCAAAGGAAAATCGCCGATGATCATCTCGTCCGCCGATCCCGTACCATCTGTTCGCGAGGCCGATGCGACCGGCGAAGTCGCCGCCCTGTACAGCGATATTCGCGCCACGTTAGGGGTTCCCGTCGTAAATCTAATATGGCGGCATTTGGCGATTTTTCCGGGTGGTCTTCAATGGGCGTGGGAATCCTTGAAACCGGTTTACGCCAGCGGCGCGATCTCGGCGGAGGCACAGGCACTTCGAAACGGCTTGGACATTCCTGTATTGCCAGGCATTACGGCATCATCGCTCACTGCCTCGGGCCTGAGCGAAGGCGATGTCGACCATATCTCAATGATCCTCAGCGCTTACGAACGCAGCAATGCGATGAACATAATCGCGCTCGCCGCGCTTCTGGCGCGTCTTGAAGGCACTGACGCGCCAGCAAGTTCTCCCGCTTCGATGCCCGTCAATGAGGCAACTGTTGCGGGAGCGATGCCGCCACTACCAACACTTGACGAGATGCCGGATCACATAGGGAGTCTCGTTGAAGCATTAAACGCCGTTGGGGACCGAACCGAAATACTGGCCACGATGTATCGCCATCTTTCGAATTGGCCACCCTATCTGAGCATCATATCTGCGCTCATCACGCCTTTTGCCAGCGACGGAAAGCTGGAGCCGCTCATTCTCGGCGTTATATCGGAGGGAAGGCGGCGGGCGAACGGCCTCGCTAGCGGTCTCGCCACCCCGGATCAAACGCTGGCCGCGGATACCAAAGAGGATTTGCGTGCGACAATCGAACGTTTCGTCGATGGGCCGATTGGCAAGATGATCGCCGTTGTCCCTCTGATCAAACGCGCGATGCCCGTTTGATCGAGCCGCTGTCAGTCGGCGTCGATGACGACGAGAAGATCTTTAGCCTCGACTCTTGTGCCGGCGGAGGCGACGATTTCCGAAACCTTGCCGCCCGTATCGGCATAAAGCGTCGATTCCATTTTCATCGCTTCGATGGTTAGCAACTGATCGCCCGCCTCCACGGTTTCCCCGGCAGCGACGGAAAGGCTGACGACAAGGCCCGGCATCGGTGCGGCGACGTGCCCGGCGTTTGTCTCATCCGCTTTCCGATGGACCCGCGCGCTGCCTGAAAGGCTCTTGTCCTGAACTTTGACCGTTCTGGGTTGTCCATTCAGTTCGAAGAACACGGTGCGTTCACCTTGTTCATTCGGCTCGCCGAGTGCCAGGAAGCGGAGGATGAGCCGTTTGCCCTTTTCGATTTCGATGATCGATTCTTCGCCAATTTCAGGTCCGTAGAAGAAGACAGGTGTCGGCAGAACGCCAACGTCACCGTATTGGCGGCGATGCGCCGCATAATCGGAATAGACTTGCGGATACATAAGGTAAGAAGCCAGATCGAAATCATTGAGCTGACGGTGAACTTTTTGTTCCGCTTCTTTCCGAGCGCTTTCCATGTCCGTTGCGGGCAAGTGCGCGCCTGGGCGCTCTGTTGTCGGAGCCTCACCTTTCAGGATTTTTCTTTGCAGCGCCTCAGGGAAGCCGCCATGCGGTTGCCCCAAATCGCCTCGGAACAATTCGATGACCGATTGCGGGAAGGCAACATCGTGCGCCGGATCCTGAACGTTTTCGGGCGTAAGGTCGTTCGTGACCATGAAAATGGCCATGTCGCCGACGACTTTCGATGTCGGTGTCACCTTGACGATATTCCCGAACATGTCGTTGACTTGTGCATAGGCGCGCGCGACTTCCGGCCAGCGGGCATCCTCTATGCCGAGTCCACGGGCCTGTTCGCGCAGGTTGGTGTATTGCCCGCCCGGCATTGCATGTTCATAGACTTCCGCCATACCCGACCGGAGCTCACTCTCAAACGCCCGATAATAGCGGCGGACGCCTTCCCAGTACGTCGCCATGGCGCGCAAGGTGCTGCGGTCGAGACCGGGATCCCGTTCGGAGCCGCGCAGCGCTTCGGCAATTGAACCGAGACTGGGTTGCGAGGTCAGGCCGCTCATCGAATCCATAGCGGCATCGACGGCATCAATTCCGGCTTCCGAGGCCGCGAGTACACTGGCGGCGGATATCCCGCTCGTATCATGCGTATGGAAATGGATAGGAAGATTGATTTCCTGCTTCAATGTTTTGACCAACGTCGTGATCGCTGTGGGCTTGCAAACCCCGGCCATGTCCTTGATCGCGAGGATGTGCGCACCTGCCGCTTCGAGTTCGCGCGCCATCGAAACGTAATAATCCAGAGTGTATTTCGTTTCTTTTGGATCGCTTAAGTCACCCGAGTAGCAAATTGCAGCTTCACAGAGTTTGCCTGTTTCGAGAACCGCGTCCATGGCGACGCGCATATTCTCGACCCAATTCAGTGAGTCGAAGACACGGAACAGGTCCATGCCGCCGTCGGCCGCTTTCTGCACGAAATACTTAACGACGTTATCGGGATAGTTCGTGTAGCCGACCGCGTTGGATGCGCGGAGCAGCATCTGCAGCAAGGTGTTCGGCAGGCTTTCACGCATGATCGCAAGCCGCGTCCAAGGGTCTTCGTTCAAGAAGCGCATCGACACATCGAACGTTGCGCCACCCCAACATTCCACGGAAAGCAGCTCTGGCAAATGATCGGCATAGGCGGGAGCGATGCGCGCCAAGTCATGCGTGCGAAAGCGCGTTGCCAGCAGCGATTGATGCGCATCCCGAAACGTCGTGTCCGTGATAAGAAGTCGTTTTTCATTGCGCATCCAATTTGCGAAGCCCGTCGGGCCGAGCTCGTCAAGCCGTTCCTTGCTGCCCATCACGGATCGATTGGGCAGGTTTTGCGGCATGGCGGGCGGGGCGACTGGTCCGGGGTTTGGACGGCCTTCGACTTCGGGGTTGCCGTTGACGATGACATTGCCGAGGAAGCTCAAAAGGCGCGTTGCCCGGTCACGACGCGGTTTGAAGTTAAACAGCTCCGGTGTTTCGTCGATAAAACGGGTCGTGTAGTCGCCGGTCAGAAACTTTTCATGGCTGATAAGTGCTTCGAGAAAGACGAGGTTGGTCTTCGCGCCGCGAATTCGAAACTCCCGCAGGGCGCGGTCCATACGCAAGGCCGCTTCGTCCGGTTCCGGCGCCCAGGCGGTCACTTTTTCCAATAGCGAGTCATAGAAAGGCGTGATGATCGCGCCGGAATAGGCCGTACCGCCGTCAAGCCGGATACCGAAACCCGTCGCACCGCGATAGGCCGTAATCCGGCCATAATCTGGAATAAACTGATTCTCCGGGTCTTCCGTCGTGACGCGGCATTGCAGCGCATGTCCGTTGAGGCGGATTTCTTCCTGTGCGGGAACGCCACTCGCGGAATCGCCGATCGCGGCGCCGGCGGCAATCCTGATTTGCGCCTTGACGATATCGATGCCGGTAACGACTTCCGTGACGGTGTGCTCGACCTGGACGCGTGGATTGACTTCGATGAAGTAGAACGAGCCGGTGTCGGCATCCATCAAAAACTCGACGGTTCCGGCATTGACGTAGTTTGCCGCGCGGGCCAGACGTGCGGCCATGCTGCAAAGCTCGTCGCGCTGAGCGTCGGTCAAGTAAGCTGCAGGCGCGCGTTCGATGACTTTTTGGTTGCGCCGTTGCAGGCTGCAGTCGCGTTCGAACAGATGAACGATATTGCCATGCGAATCGCCGAGAATCTGGACTTCGACATGCCGCGCGCGCTCGACCAGTTTTTCGAGAAACATTTCGTCGTTGCCGAATGCGGCGTTCGCCTCGCGGCGCCCTGACGCGATTTCTTCCAATAACTCGCCTTCGTTTTGAATTCGGCGCATGCCGCGTCCGCCACCGCCCCAGCTTGCCTTGCACATGACAGGATAACCGACTTCGGCTGCGAGCCGCGTCACTTCCATGTCGTCCAGTGGCAAAGCACTGGTCGCCGGCATAACGGGAACACCGGCTTCCTCCGCCAGACGGCGTGCCTCTACCTTGCTGCCAAGATTGCGCATGGTTTCGGCAGCGGGGCCAACGAAGATTATTCCCGCAGCTTTACAGGCGTCGGCAAAATCCGGGTTCTCGGACAAAAATCCGTATCCTGGATGGATCGCGTCGACCTTCGCTTCCTTGGCAATTCTGATAATATCTTCAATATCAAGATAGGCTTGAACAGGACCCGATCCACGGCCGACCAGATAACTCTCGTCGGCTTTGAAGCGGTGCAAAGCGAAACGGTCCTCGCGCGAATAGATCGCCACTGTACGCAAACCGAGTTCCGTACCGGCACGGCAGACACGAATTGCAATTTCGCCGCGGTTGGCAACGAGAAGCTTTCGAATTTTTGGAATTCGCTTATGCCGAGATTGGATGCTCACGTTATTCTCCGTGGGGTAGCGGTCAGGTTAACAGTCAAATCAAGGTTCTAAGCCCGCCTGACAACGTTATCAGAATTCTTTGCGAATCAATATCATAGTATGCGCCCGAGGCATAAAATTACCCTTCACATTTCGTTAATTTCTAATGGATACAATTAGTTGAGTAATTCATTGCTGAGTAGCTCTTAGAGGGCGCTCCAATCCTAATTCGGAGCGAAGTCCTGTGACAGACCTGGCGTCGCGAGCAGTTAACCCGCTGCAGGGGAATAAAGATGCGCCATTTAACAATGGTGCGGTTGCGGCTGATGCTGACCTGACTGGATATGTACTGCTAGGGCCTCAACGCCGGGTTCTGCGTTGTAGCGGATGCGTTGTCGAGAGAATCGCTTTCGGGTTGAAGGAAGCGGTCGGGCAAACGGTTACACGGCTATTTCATAATTATCCGCAAGTGATTGCAGCGACTGACCGCGCTTATTCGGGAGCGAGCGTCCGCCAGGAAATTGATGTCGGTGGACTCAAGCACCAATTTAGCGTTTTTCCAGCATCAGATGGCGAGGAACCCGAGACCGTAGTAATCATTATTTCGCCGTTGCGGGAGATAAATCATGAAGCTGCGCACGAACACTATCTAAAAAACCTCGTTAGCCGGATTAACGAAGGCATTATCACGACGGACCGAGAAGGCCGGGTTGTCGATATAAATGAGTCTTCCACCCGCATTCTTGGAACCGCCGCAACGGAAATTCTTGGTCGTAATCTCAATTCATTCTTGCCCGGGTTTTTGGCTGATGATGTGCTTGAAACGACATCTTCGGAAGTTCTGGCGCAACGAGCAGATGGGAGTACAGCACCGGTTACGGCTATGGCTTTCCCCTCCTATTGGGAAGGGGCGCCAAGTACCACGGTCATCATTGCCGATACCGTAGAACGTGAAGCGGCACAGCGTGCGCTGGCGGAGAGCGATGCACGTTATGCACTCGTTTCCGCAGGAGCGAATGATGGGCTGTGGGAATGGAATTTGGAAGACGGCACCGTGAATTTTTCAACGCGTTGGCGCACGCTTCTGGGATTGGAAAAAGAGAATATAAAATACACGCCGGAAGCCTGGCTGAGCCGCATTCACCCCGATGATGTAGACACGTTTTGTAACCGATTTGATGCACATCTCGAAGGCAAGACATCCCTGTTCGAGCACGAATACCGAATGCGGCATGCGAATGGAGAATTTCGGTGGGTGCAAGCGCGAGGGATCGTTGCGCGCCGTGAAAATGGAGAACCATTTCTCATGGCGGGATCCCAGTCCGACATTACGGATCGCAAACTAGCCGAGGAGAGCCTGACGCACGGTGCAATGCACGATGCGTTGACCGGGTTGCCAAACCGAGGCTTGGTGCTCGACCGGGTTGGGCAGGCACTCGCACGTATGAAACGTAGCGAAGATCAGCGGTTTGCCTTGGCTATTCTCGATCTCGACCGGTTCATGGTGGTCAATGAAAGTCTCGGACATGCGGCGGGGGACGAACTTCTCGTTTCGTTGGCGCGTCGGTTGGAAGCAGAAATTGCCCCCGGGAATACGCTCGCGCGCTTAGGCGGCGACGAGTTCGCCATCTTGCTCGAAGGGTTTGAAACGCTAGACGAGATCAAGGACGCAGTAAGGGGATTTCAATCCGTTATTTCACACCCTTTTAATATCAACGGTGAAGAAATATTCGTTTCCGCAAGCTTTGGCGTTGCGGTTGGTGCGCCAGGTTACAAGCATTCGGAGGAACTTCTCCGGGATGCTGATCTCGCAATGTACCGGGCTAAAAAGGACGGTAAATCCGGTTTCGAGACCTTCGATGAGAGCCGTCATCGGCATGCTGTAAATCAATTGCAAATCGAAACGATGCTTCGGCGGGCGCTTGAGAATGGGGATATACTTGTCCACTACCAACCAATCGTCGATTTGAAAACAGGAACGGTGTCAGGGTTCGAGGCCCTCACGCGAATGGCGCATCCGACACGTGGTTTGGTTCCGCCGGGCGATTTTATCGGTATCGCAGAAGAAACCGGATTGATCGTGCCGCTTGGGGAGCAGGTTCTGGAAATGGCTTGTACCGCGGCAAGTGCATGGCAACGCCGGTTTAACCTGAAAAATCGATTGTCGATGAGCGTCAACTTTTCTGCGCGTCATATCTCCGAAGACGGTGTTGTCGATCTTTTGGAAAATGTACTTTCACGGTCTGGATTGCCGCCGGAGGATCTAAAAATTGAGATCACTGAGTCATTGATTATGACCAACCCGGAATTGGCAGCGCAAACGTTGGCGCAAATCAAAGAACTTGGCGTTACGTTGTCGCTGGACGATTTTGGTACCGGCTACTCTTCTTTGAGCTATTTACGGCGATTTCCCATTGATACCTTGAAGATGGACCGTTCATTCGTGGGTAGAATGGATACCGACGAGCGCGATATGGAGTTGGTTCGAATGATAATCCTTCTTGCCCATACACTCGGTATGGAAGTTGTTGGAGAGGGAATCGAATCAGAAAGCCAGCTTGGGCTTCTACGCGAGCTGAATTGCGAATTTGGTCAAGGTTATTTCTTCGAAAAGCCTTTGCCGGAAGATGAGGCGGCAAAAATGCTCGCAGAATCGCCCGCCTGGCTCTGATTAAGACATTTCATTCGTATTCTTGCGCCTGCCTGCATTAAGGCTGTGATATGGTTTTCGGCACAATGACAAGGAAATGCCGGGACGATTTATGAAGGAATGCAGCAAGTCGATCATACGCAGGCTGGCCGAGCCGAAATTTGTTAGCCGGTATTTTCGGGGAGACGGGATTGACATTGGCGGAGCGCCGGACCCGTTGGCGCTTTACGTCGAGCTGTTTCCCTTGATGCGCGGCGTTAAAGTCTGGGACCTGAATGACGGCGATGGCCAGACTATGGAGGGCGTTCCGGACGCGCAATTTGATTTTGTTCATTCGAGCCATTGCCTCGAACACTTGCATGACCCCGAGGAAGGGCTACGAAACTGGTTCCGTATTTTGAAGCCAGGCGGCCATCTTGTCGTCACCATTCCCGATGAGGATCTTTATGAGCAGGGGCAGTTTCCCAGCACTTATAACGCCGATCACAAATGGACATTCACAATCTTCAAGACAGAATCGTGGAGCGGAAAATCTCGCAACCTTACCGAACTGATCGCCGCGTTGGGAGCTGCCGCCGATGTGCAGAAAATCGAACTTCTCAATGCAACTTATCGGTATGGATTGCCGCGGTTTGATCAGACCTTGACGCCAATTGGTGAATCTGGAATTGAGTTTGTCGTCCGCAAGCGCCTCGAAGAGGAAGTGGCCTTCGGGGGCCGTCGCCCGATACCCGGAAACATTCCCGACAACGCTTTTCATTTGCTGACCGGGCTTAGGCGGCAAGGACGCTCCTAATCGAATGTCTGACTTCGATCGGGCCGTCGCTGATCATCGTGCCGGGAGAATTGAGGCCGCGGCGGCTATTTATCGGCGCCTATTGGACATCGATCCGGAGCACGCGGATGCTTGGCACCTTTTGGGCCTAACCTTGCATCAAAGGGGCGAAAACAGTCTCGCCGTACCGACAATCAGGCGCGCACTAGGTTTGAACCCGCAAGTCGCGAACTATCATAATAGTCTCGGCTTGGCGCTGCATGGGGCCGGCGATCTGGCTGGGGCCGTTAACGCGCTGAGGACGGCCGTAGCGTTGGATGATGGTGATGCCGATGCCTACAATAATCTTGGCATGGTGCTCACCGATTTGCGGTCATTCCTGGCGGCGAGGGAAGCACTGGAACAGTCACTCGCGCTTCGCCCCGATCATCAGGGGGCGATTTACAATTTGGGGAGGGTTCAGGTCTGGCTCGGAAACGACGCACAGGCCGTAAGGCTGCTCCGCGAGGCCTGTTCACGCGACCCGCTTAATGCCACCTATTGGAATACTCTCGGTGCCGCCTTAGCGCAGATAACGGAGTACGATGAAAGCCGCTCGGCCTTGGAAAAGGCGATTGCGATTGATCCGGACCGAACGGACCCGCATGTAATTCTTGCACATGCTCTTTTGCGCGACGGTCAGTTCAAACAGGGATGGGAAGAGCATGAATGGCGGCTGCGACGTCCGGAATTTGCGCCGCGCATGCAGATCGAGCCGTGGCATGGTGAAGATATCGAAGAACGGACAATTTTGCTGTGGGCCGAGCAAGGCTTGGGGGATGCAATTCAATTCGTTCGTTATGCGGCCCTAGTGGCAGGCCGCGGCGCCCGCGTGATCATCGAATGCCCGGCTTCGCTGCACCGAGTGTTTCGCACAGTATCTGGTGTTTCCGATGTCGTTGCACCTGGCGCTGCACCGAACGTTGATGCACATGCGGCGCTAATGAGCATGCCGACGATTTTCGGCGTCCAAGCGCCTAATTCATATATCAAATCTCCATTACACTCGATAACTGGAGTGGGAGAACAAAGGCGTGTGGGATTGGTCTGGGCCGGCAATCCAGCGCATTCTAACGATCACAACAGAAGCCATTCGTTGGTACGCTTCGCGCCGTTGGTGCGTTCCGATATTACATTTCTTGCCCTGCAAAAGGGACCGCGGGCGGCGGACGATGCTCCGGAAGGCATGTTGTTGACCCGCCTGGGCGAGAGCTTTGGCGATTTCTCAGATACAGCGGCGGCATTAGCCGGATTGGACTTGCTGATCAGTGTCGATACCTCCGTTGCGCATCTGGCAGGCGCCTTAGGCATTCCAACGTGGCTTATCGTTCCGCCCTGTCCGGACTGGCGGTGGGGCCGCGCCAGTGAGTCGACAGTTTGGTATCCGAGCATGCGGTTATTCAGACAATCTCTTGATGAGGCGCCAGGTGCGGTATTCGAGAGGCTCGCCTTGGCACTTGATGAATGCTAAGGGCTGATTAAGGTGGCAATACGTAACAATGGGTAGGTGACCTGATGCGCGTAGGAGTTCCAAAGGAAGTCAAATCTCACGAATATCGTGTCGGGCTGGTTCCCGGTAGTGTCCGGGAATTGGTTCATCATGGTCACGATATTGTCGTCGAAACAGGCGCTGGTCTCGGTATCGGCTTCGACGATGGTGATTATCGAACTGCCGGCGCGTCTGTCGTCGACACCGCAGCCGAGGTATTCGCCGCGGCGGATTTGATCGTCAAGGTGAAGGAACCGCAATCCGAAGAAATTGGCATGTTGCGTGAAGGACAAATTCTTTTCACCTATCTTCATCTGGCAGCGGATCTCGCACTTACGGAAGGCTTGATGGCATCGGGGTGCGTGGGCATTGCTTACGAGACAGTGACGAACAAGTACGGCCAACTGCCGCTTCTGGCGCCGATGAGCGAAGTCGCGGGCCGCATGGCAATTCAGGTCGGTGCGCATAATCTCGAAAAAGAGCAGGGTGGTGCAGGCGTATTGCTCGGTGGTGTGCCGGGTGTCGCCGCAGCTAGAGTGCTGATTATCGGGGGTGGCGTTTCTGGCATCAACGCTGCGCGCATGGCGATGGGAATGGAAGCAAAAGTTACGGTCTTGGACAAGTCGCTTGATCGGCTGGCGGAACTGGATATGCGGTTTGGCGGTCAGTTGAATACGTTGTATTCGACCGTTGACGCTATTGAGTCCCATGTCATGGATGCGGATCTTGTCGTTGGTGCTGTTCTTGTTCCAGGGGCCGCGGCACCGAAATTGGTCACTGACGCGATGGTGTGCGCCATGCGCCCGGGCTCGGTTCTCGTCGATATAGCGATTGATCAAGGTGGCTGTTTTGAGACGTCGCGGCCGACATCGCACGACGCGCCAACTTTCAAGACACATGACGTCGTTCATTATTGCGTCACGAATATGCCGGGTGCCGTTGCACGCACATCGACATTTGCACTCAATAACGCGACCTTGCCCTTCACGCTAGCCATCGCGGGGCAGGGCTATGCTGAAGCCCTAAAACGCGATCCTCATCTCTCGGCAGGGCTAAATATTCATCATGGTGTCGTTACCTATGATGCTGTTGCCCGAGATCTTGGCCTCGAATACACCGCTGCGGAGCAGGTCTTGAATTAACGCACGGTGACAATTGAATAGCGTATTAGAACCCCCATATCAGCGTTGTGTTCGTTTCTGCAAAAGGTAATCCGTGCGCGCTCGCCCTACCCACATTCGTTATTTCATTATGGTTGTTGCAACTGCGCTATTACTTGGCGCGTGTGCCGTCAAATCAGGCGACGAGTTCGGTATTACCATCGAATACACGACGCACCAATTTGGTGTCGCTGAATGGAAGGCGAATGATCATTGCAGCAATTTCGGCAAACGTGCGGTACTCGCTCGTAAAGGGCCGCGTCAATCGAACTACGGTCTGATCCCGCAAACGAACGTGGCGGAGTTCGACTGCGTCAAATAACATCGGACGCGTTTTCGCCTGGAATCGATTTATTCCGCGGCTGCGGCGATTGGCCCCGTCCACTCCGTGCAGAATTCGGCAGCTTCGGGACGGGGTTTGTCGCTGAGGCCAGGTTTGGGCGTACCGAGGTAGACAAAGCCAACAATCTCGTCGTCGTCGGATAAATTGAAAGCTTGTTTTACATGCGGATCACGGGCGTTTTTGCCCGTCGACAGGAAACTTCCAAATCCCTTTGAGTGGGCCGCATTCATAATATTCTGGATTGCAGCACCGGTAGAGACGATCTGCTCCACGGGCGGAACATTAGGATGATCGGTCGTTACTTTTGCGCATGTGACGATTACGAGCGGGGCAAAACTGGTCCTGTTGCGCTCTTTCGTAATCGCAGCTTCCGGCGCGTCCGGCTCACGTTTGAGGAGCGCTTCAACAAAGATCTCTCCCAATTTGGCGCGCGCTTCGCCGCGAACGATATGGAAGCGCCATGGCTGGATTGCGCCGTGATCCGGAGCGCGAACCGCCGTGTCGAGGATTTCCTGCAAAACGTTGTCGTCGGGCGCTGGCTCGGACAACAATTTCGGCGGAACCGAGTTGCGAGACATCAAGTTTTCCATCGCGTCCATGATCAAGACCTCTTCCACAATTCATAGTGTTTACGTGATATTACATATGGCTGCGCCGCGCTCAAAGGCCAGTGTTGAGCGGGAGCCGTGTGCCAAAAATGCTCATCAATGCAAATCCGGCGATAAACCCGCCAAGATGCGCTTCCCAGGCGACTTCACCCTCCATCCCAAAGAGCCCCATGCCAATGACGCCAAATATGAAGTTGAACACCAACCAGAGAACTACAAACGTTAGTGCAGTTGATCTGGTGCGAAATGGCATGCCGTTTTCTGGCTGACCGGAGAGGCTGATGCGGCCCACGGCGCCAACCATTCCGGAAATGGCACCCGATGCCCCCAGTAGCGGAACCGTCGTATCAGGGTGGAACACGGCATAAAGAAAGGCGCCAGCCAAGCCACATAGAATATAGAGACAAATGAAGGATGCCGCAGAGAGGCGGCGTTCAATTGGCGTGCCGAATGCCAGGAGCATCGCCATATTCAACAACAGGTGTATAAATCCACCGTGCAGAAATAGATGGGTAAACGGCCCCATGACAAATGCGATTATGTCGAATTGCCAGGCGCCAAGAACCGTATAGCGCGCAGACACGAATGCAAATCTTTCGATCAGCTCAATGGCGACAGGCACTGGCAAGAGCACCACGACGATATGAATGATGACAGATGCGGTGACAAGCCGGGCGACCATCGGGGACGTATTGAAGATCGGCACGGGACGCGGTTTAACCGGAATTCGCACTATAGGTTTAGGCTCGTCATTTTGATTGGCAGGGAAGGCATTGTCGCGAACTTGCCATGACGGCTGCGTGTCGGCAAGATTCCCTGACCTAATTGGAGGAGAATTCGTTTCATGAATATTGCCAACCACCTTGTTCGAGCCGGCGCTTCGCGGGGCGACCGGCCCGCTGTCGCACGTGGTGGAAACGTATTACTGAACTATTCTGTACTGGCGGATAGGGCGGCGCGAATTGCAGGGGCGTTGCGGACAACATACGGTCTCGCCGCGGGAGACCGGGTTGCATTGGCGATGAAAAATTGCCCTGAGTTCCTGGAGGTCCTTTATGGTTGTTGGCATGCGGGTTTAGTCGCGGTTCCTATAAACGCCAAGCTCCATAAAACAGAATTCAACTATATTCTAGAAAATAGTGGCGCCCGAATTTGCTTTGTGACGGTCGACCTTGCGGAAACTATTTCATCACTGCAAGGCGATGCGCTTGAGCGGGTCCTGGAGGTCGGTAGTGACGAATATAAAAGCGTACTGGAAACGGATGCGATTCCGTGTGTGACGCGCGCGCCTCAGGATGCCGCTTGGCTTTTTTATACGAGCGGTACGACAGGTCGGCCAAAAGGTGCGGAGTTGAGCCATCGCAACTTGCTCGCCGCGATATTCTGTTACTTTGCCGATATGGATCAGGGCGCACCTTGGAACGCGACCCTGCACGCCGCCCCCATGAGCCACGGCTCCGGGTTGTACGGGCTCGCCCATGTGACACAGGCGTCCTGCCATGTCCTGCCGGAGAGCGGTAGTTTTCAACCGGCTGAGGTTTTCGAGATCATCGGTCATTGGCCTGGGTTGGTGTTTTTCGCGGCTCCGACAATGGTAAAGCGGCTGCTCGACTACCATGATGATGTCGATTCAACGAACCTCAAACAGATTCAGTATGGCGGTGGCCCGATGTATGTCGAGGACTCTCGCGCGGCGTTGGAGCGGTTCGGCCCTAAACTGGCGCAACTTTATGGCCAGGGCGAAAGTCCGATGACGATTACAGCGCTGTCGGCGCAGGTTCATGCAGATAACACGCATCCTCGGTGGCTGGAGCGGCTTGGGTCCGTTGGCACTGCGCAAAGTATTGTGGAAGTCCGCGTTGCAGATACGGATGACAATTTTTTGCCGGCCGGCGAAGCGGGCGAGATCTTGGTTCGTGGCGACTCCGTGATGAATGGCTATTGGGGCAATCCGGAAGCAACGGCGGAAACCTTGCGGGGTGGCTGGTTGCACACGGGCGATGTTGGATCGTTCGATACAGATGGTTTTTTAACGTTGAAGGACAGGTCGAAAGACATGATCATCTCCGGCGGCACCAATATCTATCCACGTGAAATCGAAGAGGTGCTTCTGCGCCATGCGGAAATTGCGGAGGTTTCCGTCATCGGTCGGCCACATCCCGAGTGGGGAGAAGTCGTCGTCGCGTATGTCGTGCCGTTGAACAACGCCCCGGATCCGTCAGCCCTTGACGCGTATTGTGTTGAGAACATCGCGCGTTTCAAACGCCCCAAGGACTACCGGTTTGTCGATGAATTGCCTAAGAATAATTATGGTAAGGTTCTGAAAACCGAGCTACGGGACACAGATGCTGAAGCCGTAAAGGTCGCGGCCGATAAGTGAGTTGGCCATACCTATTCCCAACAATTTAATCGGCCAGAAGTCGGCCTAGCCGGACCGCGGTCTGGCCAGGAATTAGGCGCTGCGACGGCATAATCAATACACAATTGTCGTATGGAGCGGACACTTGTGTATCGCCGTCAAATCCGATCAGATCACCTTTCTTGGGAATGATCTCGAGGCCTTTGAACGGTTCGATGAAAGAAAACTCACTGCTGCGGACCGTCACGGCTTGTGTTACTTCGATGAATTTCTGCCGTAGCGGCGTGTTCGCTGTCAGATGTTTTTCCGCGAAGTCCGGCTCGATAACGTCGGCATGCTTCAGGAATCTTATGGTCGTCTCCAAAGCGACATTCGCACTCTCTTCTTCCCAGTGCTGCCCGCACTCGATCAATAGGGCATTTTTCGCGCTGTCCGGTTCCCCAAACGCGCCATAATCCCGCATTCTTTTCCCCGCTGCATGGCCCTCGTCCGCAACGACGTGGACGGGAACGCCCACACCCTTTGCGAAAATGCGGCCTTTTTCGAGCGGGCCGCACAGCATCAAGGGGGGACTTGATTGCTGCATCGAGTGGAGATCGAGAAGCAGATCTACCGTATCGATAAAGGGGCGAATGGCGCGCGCGCGCCGAAGTTCAACGGAGTCGCGCGGGCCGTCGAGAACATCAACGGACCAAAGGCGATTAAAGTCCTCATCGACATACCGGGACGCAGTTGGGCTCGCCGCATTGAATCGCAGAAAGGCCATGTAGTTTGCGAAGCCTAATGAAAGTTTACCACGAGTTGGCCGAACGTCGTGCCGGTATAGGAAATCGACGACGATCGCGCCGCAGAGTTCGTTGCCGTGGGTCACTGCGTTTACGAGGACATGGGGCCCAGGCTTGCCGCTGTCGAATGTTGTATAATAATCGATGCCGATATTGCCGGTTTGGTAGGCGGAAATATCGGGTGGCGTGAGAGCGACTTTTATCGTCATTGACGTTATTTTGCCTATCTTTTGATCATGGTCAAACGGCGTTTGCCATACGCTGTTTTCAGCAATGCGACTATAGCCCGTTGATGGTTTTTCGGCAGCTTTTCACCTATCACAATGCTTTATTTCTTGCCGGTGCACTCATGAGTTGCCAGAACGACCTACTTGTGGTCCATTCTTTGCTTGATAGACCAAAATGGTACCTGTAATGCAGCCATATTACGCAGGAATGCAATTCGGATCGCGGGATGGCGCTAAGTGTGTGCCGGCCGTGGACGACGCGTCCAGCGTGTCACAGGGAGTTTAGTGAAATGAGGAAGACTTTTACGGCGCTCGTCGCCGGCGCAGCGCTATTGGCGACAGCAGGCGTCTCAGCGCAGGAAATTCGGATTGGAATTGCACAAGAGCCAAGTTCGATTGATCCGCACTACCATAACTTGGGACCGAACAACGGATTCCTTAGCCATGTTTATGAAAGGATGGTTCAGCAGGATTCGAAACAGCGCCTGAAGCCGGGGCTGGCAGTTTCCTGGAAGCCGATCAGCGATACGGTCTGGGAGTTCAAACTCCGCAAGGGTGTGAAATGGCATGACGGATCACCGTTCACGGCCGACGACGTGGTATTTACGGCGGAGCGTGCCGTGAACGTCCCGAACAGCCCGTCAAGCTTCGGAACCTATCTCAAGGGGAAGACCTTCAAGAAGGTCGACGACTACACCGTGCATGTCAGCACGAAAGACCCGTACCCGTTGATGGCGACAGAAATGTCGACCATCCTGATCATTTCGAAGAAGGCAGCGATGGGGGCGCAGACAAAGGACTTCAATCTTGGCAAGGCCGCCATCGGAACCGGACCCTATAAATTCGTGAAATGGCAAAAGGGCGATATCGTCGAATTCAAGCGCAATGACGATTACTGGGGCGGCAAGCCGAAATGGAGTAAGGTCGTTCTGAAGCCAATCAGTTCCGCCCCGACTCGGGTTGCAGCGATGTTGGCGGGCGATGTCGATATGATTGACGGTGTGCCGACAGCAGATATCGAAACGCTGAAGAAAAACGCCAAGGTAAAGCTGAGCCAAGGCATCTCGAACCGCGTGATCTATCTGCACATGGACCAACAACGGGATAAATCACCGTTCGTGACGGATAAGAACGGCAATCCGATGGACAAGAATCCGCTTAAGGACGTGCGGGTGCGCAAGGCGATTTCGATGATGATCAATCGCCCTGCAATCGTCGAACGGGTTATGGAAGGCGTCGCGATCCCGGCAGGGCAACTGGTATCGGAGACCTTTTTCGGTCACACGCCGAACCTGACGCCGGAGAAGCATGACCCGGCCGCTGCCAAGAAGCTGCTGAAGGAAGCCGGCTGGGGTGACGGCTTCGGTTTGACTATTCATGGGCCGAACAATCGCTACATCAACGACGCAAAAATCTGCGAAGCCATTGCGCAGATGCTGACGCGCGGTGGTATTCCGACAAAAGTCGTTACGATGCCGAAGAATGTTTACTTCAAACGGGCTTCGCGCGGCGGGCCGGATAAGTCGCCGGAATTCAGCTTCATTCTTGTTGGCTGGGGTTCCGGCACGGGGGAGGCGTCTTCGCCTTTGAAGTCCCTGCTGACGACCTATGACAAGTCGAAGGGCCATGGGGCGTCGAACCGGGGCCGGCATTCGAACCCGAAAATGGACGCGCTCGTTGTGAAGGCTTTGGCGACCGTCGATGACGGAAAACGCCGTACGCTACTGCAGCAGGCGACAGAAGTCGGTATCGGTGGTGATCAGGGCATTATTCCGCTTCACTACCAAGTCAATACCTGGGCAACGCGGCCGGGCCTACGCTACGACGCGCGGACCGACGAACGGACGCTTGCGATGGATATCCAAGTCGTAAAGTAACGAACGATCGTTAATCCGGGCGGCTTGTTAACAGGCCGCCCGGTACTATTTCAAGCAATTTGGGATGCGCCCGTGTCGGTTTTCATCATACGCAGGCTGTTGCAGAGCGTCGTCGTCATCTGGGTGATGTCGCTGCTGGTCTTTGGGGGCGTCTACTTGATTGGCGATCCGATCGATATGCTGATCAATCCTGAAGCGGATCAGGAAGATATCGATGCAGCCATTCGCGCGCTGGGACTCGACAAGCCGATTCACGAACAAGATTGGTTTTTTCTGATAAACGCGTTGAAAGGCGATCTTGGCAGTTCGTTCATTTTCAACGAGCCGGCGCTGCAGCTCATTCTGGCGCGTATGCCCGCCACAATGGAATTGGCCTTTGCCGCACTGTTCTTATCGATCGTGTTTGGTATTCCACTCGGCATGTGGGCGGGGCTGCATCCGGACTCGATTGCTGGCCGCAGTATCATGACGGGGTCGATATTGGGCTTCAGTCTGCCGAGTTTCTGGGTCGGTATCATGTTCATTATGTTCTTTGCCGTGGTATTGGGAGTCTTGCCATCCGGCGGGCGAGGGGAGACGACGGCATTTCTGGGCATGCAGGTTAGCTTCCTATCGTGGAAGGGGCTTTCCCACATTTTGTTGCCAGCGATCAATCTCGCGCTATTCAAGCTTTCTCTTGTGATTCGACTTTCACGAGCAGGCACACAGGAAGTGATTCATCAGGATTACATCAAATTTGCGCGCGCCAAAGGCGTGAGCGAGAAGCGGGTCATTCTGGTTCACGTCTTGAAGAACATTATGATTCCCGTGGTTACCATTCTTGGTTTGGAATTCGGGTCCGTCATCGCTTTCGCCGTTGTAACGGAAACGGTATTCGCCTGGCCGGGCATGGGAAAATTGATCATCGAGTCGATCGACCAACTCGACCGTCCCGTGATCGTCGCCTATCTGATGATCATCGTTTTCATGTTCATCGTGATTAATCTCGTGGTCGATATCATGTATTCGGTGCTCGATCCGCGCGTTCGCTTGCAGGATGTAAAAGCATGACAGCAACGACCAGCGAAACAGTTCTCGAGCCAACGGGGAAACCCGTCGGAATCTCACCGTTACGGCGATTTGTGTCGGATTTCTGTGAAAGCAAGGTCGCGGTTGCCGGTGCGATTGGCGTTTTGATCGTCGCATTTATAGCGCTATTTGCACCGTGGCTTTCACCGACCAATCCCTATGACTTGGCAACGGTCGATATCATGGACTCCCGCCTGGCGCCCGGTAAGCAGATGATGAGTGGCGTTACCGCCGTCGTCGGAACCGACGGTATGGGGCGCGATATGTTGAGCTCAATGTTTTATGGTCTGCGCATTAGCCTGGGTGTTGGCGCGATGAGCGGCTTTGTTGCCTTGATGGTTGGCGTCTGTGTCGGACTGACTGCAGCTTACTTTGGCGGCCGGGTCGATACCTTGATCATGCGAGTCGTCGATTTGCAACTTAGCTTTCCGGCTATCCTGATTGCGCTCGTGTTACTGGCAACCCTGGGCAAGGGGGTCGATAAAATCATCATCGCGCTGATTGTTGTGCAGTGGGCCTATTTTGCGCGGACCGTGCGAGGAACCGCGCTCGTGGAGCGGCGCAAGGAGTATATCGAAGCGGCGGCTTGCCTCGCGCTGAGCCATCGACGCATTGTTTTTCGGCACCTCTTACCCAATTGCCTGCCTCCGTTGATCGTCGTGGGAACGGTCCAGATTGCGAATGCGATTTCGCTGGAAGCGACACTCTCCTTTCTCGGCATCGGGCTGCCCGTCACCGAACCTTCACTTGGGTTGCTGATTTCCAATGGCTTCGAATACATGCTGAGCGGAAAATACTGGATCAGCATTTACCCCGGTATCGCGCTCTTATTTACGATCGTCAGCATCAATTTGGTTGGCGACCGGCTGCGCGACGTTCTCAATCCACGCCTCGAACGATAGGGGTAGCGCATTGGAAGGGGAAACGCCGACGCTCGCCGTCGAAGGGCTGAAAACATATTTTTTCACGAAGTTGGGTGTTGCGCAGGCCGTTAACGGCGTCTCGTTTACGGTCGAAAAAGGCGAAATCGTAGGGCTGGTCGGCGAGTCGGGATCGGGTAAATCCGTTACGGGATTTTCTCTTATCGGTCTTGTCGACCCACCCGGCCGTGTGGTCGAAGGCAAGATCTTGTTCAAAGGCGAGGATTTGGCGCAGGTCGATGAAGACCGAATGCGCTCCTTGCGGGGCCGCCGGATCGCGATGATTTTTCAAGATCCGATGATGACTTTGAACCCAGTACTGCGGATCGATACGCAGATGATTGAGGCGCTACAGGCGCATGAAAAGATAAGTGAAAAGGACGCCCGAGAAAGAGCGCGTGAAGCGCTAGTGCAGGTTGGTATTTCGTCACCTGACGAGCGGTTGAAGTCGTATCCGCACCAGTTCTCCGGGGGTATGCGGCAACGCGTTGCGATCGCTACAGCCTTACTGCATAAGCCCGACTTGATTATCGCGGACGAGCCGACGACGGCGCTCGATGTGACCATCCAAGGACAAATCCTGTACGAGGTTCAGAAACTTTGCCGGGAGACTGGCATGTCGTTGATTTGGATTACGCACGACCTTTCTGTTGTCGCGGGATTAGCGGATCGAATTTGCGTTATGTATGCAGGCAAAATTGTCGAAAAGGGTGAAATTTCGGAAGTTCTGGACAGCCCGCTTCATCCCTATACCAACGGGTTGATCGGTTCTGTGCCGAGCCATAATAAACGCGGACAACCATTGGCACAGATCCCTGGTATGACACCGTCGCTGCTCAATTTGCCTCAAGGATGTGCCTTTCATCCACGCTGCCCTCGTGCTGACGACGCATGTTTGGCGGAACCTGAGATCACGGAGCCGGCAAAGTCCGATCATCAAGTCCGCTGTATTCATCCGCATCTAGAGCCGTCAAGATGACGCAACCCCTCATCGAATTGCGCGATGTGTCCAAGCGCTTCGTCAAGACGCTCGATTTGGCGGAAAAGATTGTCAATCTTGCTGGAGGTGGTATCCGTGAGGAAGTCGTCCACGCGGTTGACCAAGTGAGTCTGCATATCGACGAGGGGGAGGTTGTCGGGCTCGTTGGAGAGTCCGGCTGTGGCAAGTCGACATTGGGTCGCGTCATCGCTGGGATCCATGCCGCATCGGGCGGCGAGCTGTATTATCGAGGCACCAATGTGACGGGGCTTTCGCCGGAGGAGGCAAAAGAGTGGGGTCTGGATGTTCAAATGATCTTTCAGGATCCCATGTCCTCGCTGAATCCGCGCATGCGTGTCCGTGATATCATCGGGGAGGCGCCGGTTGTCCATGGGATCATCAAGCCCAATGAGCTTGATGATTATGTGGACGATATGTTGTTGCGTGTCGGCCTCGATCCGCTTTTTAAACGGCGCTATCCGCACCAGTTTTCCGGCGGTCAGCGCCAGCGTATCGGTATCGCGCGGGCTTTGGCGGTGCGGCCTGGTTTCCTGGTTTGCGACGAAGCCATTGCCGCTCTTGATGTGTCAATCCAGGCTCAGGTCATCAATCTATTCTCCGACTTGCGCGAAGATTTAAACCTGACATACCTGTTTATCAGCCATGATCTGGGCGTGGTTGAGCATTTATCGGATCGTGTGGTGATCATGTATCTCGGACGGGTCGTCGAGTCCGCGCCGACAGAGGTGCTCTTCGAAAAACCCAATCATCCGTATACCGTTGCGTTGTTGGCAGAAGTGCCACGGATCGAGAACCGAGGCCGCAAATTCATGCCGATCAAGGGTGAAATCCCGTCGCCGATTGATCCGCCGAGCGGCTGTCATTTTCATCCCAGATGCCCACATGCCATAGAACGCTGTAAAGTCGAACAGCCGGCGCTGAAAGAGGTGGCGCCCGAACGATTTTCCGCATGCCATCTGAATGATGAGGCGTAGGTTGAGTACAACTATACCCGGCGTTCTTTACACCAGGAAGGCGAACGGTTCTTCCGCCCCGGTGGTATTCGATTCGCCGCACAGCGGCGCCGATTATCCGTCCGATTTCAATTTCATTACGCCGATCGATGTTCTACGCAAGTCTGAAGATGCGTTCGTTGATGAGCTTTATTCGTCGGTACCCGAATGCGGCGCCAATTTGCAAGCAGCTCTATTTCCGCGTGCCTATATCGATCCCAACCGGTCACTCCTGGACATCGACCCGGAGCTCTTGGATGAGCATTGGCCCGAGCCGCTGGCGCCGAGCGAAAAGACACGGCTGGGGCATGGCTTGATCTGGCGGATGTGCCCGCCGAACTACGCTCTATACGACCGCAAACTGCGCGCACGTGAAGTGAAAGAAAGGATCGACACCTACTGGCGACCGTATCATCAGACATTGAGAGACATGCTTGACCACGCGCATGAGCGGTTCGGCAAGGTTTGGCACATTAATTGCCATTCGATGCCGGCCGCTGGGGTGCCACAATTGCCGGGTGTGACAGGTCGCGTCGATTTTGTGCTAGGAGACCGGGACGGTACGACTTGTGCGCCGGAGTTTACGGCGTTTGTCGCGTCAACTCTCAAGGAGCTTGGATACCGTGTTCGTGTGAACGATCCCTATAAAGGCGTTGAATTGGTTCGTGCCCATTCCGATCCTAAAAATGGCCGGCACAGCCTACAAATCGAAATCAACCGGGGCCTCTATATGAACGAGGAGAACCTGGAGCGGGACCATGGCTTCGATGGGTTGAAACAGAATTTAACACGCCTAGCCGATGCCCTATGCGATTACGCGCGAACCGAGTCGGTGTAACCGCGGCAAAACAGTGTCAGCTTGCGAATTGCTCTTTGAGGATGCGCTCCTCCAGCCCGTGCTCCTTGTCGAACAATATCGTTACCGCCAATTCCGGGGCTTCGCCCACTTCGACACTCGCGACGTCGCGTATTTCCGTGCCGTCGGCCACGGCGCTCACTGGACGCTTCGCCGGTTCCAGGATTTCGAAAAGAACTTTGGCATTGTGAGGTAGTAACGCACCGCGCCATCGACGCGGCCGGAAGGCGCTGATCGGCGTTAAAGCAAGTACACCGGAGCCCAACGGCACGATCGGGCCATGCGCTGACAGGTTATACGCCGTACTGCCGGCAGGCGTTGCCACCAGGACACCATCGCAGATCATTTCCGGCATGCGCTCGATACCATCAACGAGAATTCTAATTTTAGAGGCTTGCCTCGTTTCGCGGAGCAAGGATACTTCGTTGATCGCCAAGGCTTCTGATTCGGTACCGTCTATTCCAACGGCGTGGAGCCGGAGTGGAATGAATTCGACCGTTTCGGCGCTTTGAATGCGTTCATATAATTCGTCGTCGGCATACTCATTCATGAGAAAGCCGACGGACCCCCGGTTCATACCGAAAATCGGGGTCTTCTTTCCCATGGTCTGATGCAGGCAATGCAGCACGAAGCCGTCGCCGCCGAGGGCAACGATGATATCCGCCTCTTCAAACGGGACATTCGGATATCGCTTAGTCAGCGTCGTCATTGCCTCAACCGCCTTCGGCGAACCAGAACCGACAAACGCAATTTTCTTGTCCTGCATCGGACAACCCCACACAAAAAATTCCAATATGACCTAGGTCAGTATAACCAACCAGCGGTCCCGCGCTAGTAGCTTGCAACCAATAACGGATTGCCGTCGAGTTTATGACGGAGAGAACCGCGATTCGCCCACCGGAACCGGCTCTGTTAGGGACTCAATAGGGAGGAATACATAGTCGTCTTATGTTAGTCTTATATGATGGGCTGGCGCGGTTGCCTTTCGTGTGCAAGGAAATATGAATGCTCAAATATGGACTTTTGATGGGGATTGCCTGCTTGGCACTTACGTCTCCGGACGGAGAGGCGGCGGACCGGCATGCCGAATATTATTATCCGACGCCGGATTCCGAGGAAACATACATAGCCCGCGCGCAAACCTTGGCTGAAAGCGGTCGCCGGTCGCGGATAGCCTTCGTAACCGGGTTAACCAACCGAATGCTGCAAAACCCTTACCCGCCGGAATTCGCGATATTTGCAAAAGGCGCTGAGGCAGAGAAACTAATTATCGTCGCGGTAAAGTCCGACACTTACAACACGCTCTACCGTATGCGCGCACTTCTGGCGACGTTGACTGCCGTTGCTCGGGTCACGCCGTTATTTAAGGAAGGAGCGGTTGAAGATTTTTTTACGTTCTTCGATCTATGCAAAATGCTTGGCTTCGAGCGTCTTACTGTGAGCGATGGCCGAAATTTTGCCCACCGTATCATGATCGAATAGCGGAGCTCCCCATGTCAGATCTCGACGCCGTCCTGTTCGCCAATGAAGCCTTTTATCGCGCTTTTGCGGATCGGGACATGAACGCGATGGAGGCGCTGTGGGCGTCCTCCGCACCCGTTTGCTGCATTCACCCGGGTTGGGAAGCAATCTATGACCGCGACGATGTGATCGAAAGTTGGCGCGCCATTCTAAATGGTACAACGGCACCGGAGATCAATTGCCTCGCGCCGCGGGTTTATTATTACGGCGATGCAGCTTTTGTCGTCTGCTTTGAAGAAATCCACGGTGATCATCTCATTGCGACAAATTATTTTGTCCGGGAAGACGGGCGCTGGAAGATGGTTCACCATCAAGCGGGCCCGACGCGTGCTGTACTGCCAGCGACGCCGGATGAGCCTAAGCGGACAGTTAACTAGCTAAAGTTACGCTTACGACGATGTTTTCATGGTCATGGTCGTACGATTGCGGTCGCCAATTCTTGCGTATTCTACCGTATCCATAATCGTCAAAATTAGGTGGATTCCAAGGCCGCCCACCGAACGGTTTTCGAGCGGGCCTGACATGACGGGTTTCTGGGCTTCATAGGGGTTAAAGGGCCGGCCACCATCATCGAAGACTGCTGTAAGCGTATTGTCATCGAGATCAAGTTCGACGTGAATTTCGTGTTCTCCATCATCGTCGTAGCCATAGGCGATAACGTTGGACAGCAATTCCTCCAACACGAGACTTAGCCGGTGCTCAGATGTTTGGAGGCCATTTTCTTCGCAATATAGGCCTGCCCATTTCGAAAGCCTGCGGATTTCGGAAAGATCGTTTCGTATCGTCAGCGAAGCGGCGCTCATTTTCGCTCATTCCTTAAATTTGGATTGTTGATGTACCGTACTTGGTTCGTGCCGATCCTCCAACGAAGATAATCCAATGGGCTGAAATCGAATGCTGGCATTCTGTCTTCGATTGGTCGATATTTGTAGCGGGGGCGATTTGGAGGTGAGGAAAGATATGAGAAATTGGTGTAACGCACTGTTGGCTGCGGTGGCCCTATTAGTCGTGCCGTTGCAGGCTGGCGCTGATACGGGGGGAATTGGAAAGTTTCGGCTCGTGTCAGGCGAATCCTATGTTATTCGTGATGGCGAGCGGTCCAAGGCGGAAGTTGGCGGAATTGTTCGGCAAAAAGATGTTATCGAAACAGCCGGTGATGGGGCGGTTGGCGTTACGTTTAACGACAATACGGTTTTTTCGGCCGGCCCAAATAGCTCGGTCAGTATGGAAGAGTTCAAATTCAATCCGGTTACGCTCAAAGGATCGTTCCTTGCGAAACTAGGTAAAGGCACTCTTTCTGTCGTTTCTGGCGATATTGCACGTGGCTCGCCCAAGGCCATGCGCATTAGGACGCCATCGGCAATTCTCGGCGTTCGCGGCACACGGTTCCTCGTCCGCGTGAACGAAGAACAGCAATAAATTGACGGGAGGCTAGGTTGATTCAACGTTCGTTGAAGTGTGCCATTTTGCTTGTCGCGCTTCTGGCTGCGGCCTGCGCGGAACCGCGCCTTGGCAAGAGTTTGGTTATCGTTCTACCCGATGAAAGCGGCAAGGTTGGTGCCGTTGAATTCGATGACGGCAAGAATAAGGTGCTGCTGAATGAGGCGTTGGCGGCTGCGAAAGTGACAACGGAAGGGAAAGTGGAGTCCGTGGCCGTAACGCAAAGCGATGTGGACAGCATATTCAAGACCACGATCGCGTCATTGCCCGTCTTGCCGCGGCGTTTCATCTTGTACTTCCAAGGCGACAGCGCACGGCTAACAGATCAGTCCCGCAAGGATTTCGAAGAGGTCTTTACGGATATCGACCGTCGCAGTGCCTACGAAGTCGAAGTCACAGGCCACACCGATTCGGTAGGCGACTCAGCATATAACGAAAAGCTCTCGATTCGACGTGCCGACGCAGTCCGCGACAAACTGGTGGAGCGTGGTATCAAAACGGAACTGATCTTCGTTTATGGGCGTGGTGAGTGGGATTTGCTGATCAAGACCAAGGATAATCGGCACGAAGCGAAGAACCGGCGCGTTGAGATAAAAGTTCGCTAGATTTACGTCTCTGTTTGCGGGCCGTTATATTTCAGGGTCAGGAGAGTTATATCGTCCGAGGGTTCCGCGCCGTCGGCGAAGCTCTGAACATCTTTATAGACCTCATTGACCACGTCAGTGCAATTGGCACTTTTGGGCATCTTGGAAAGTAAGGTTTCCAGCCTTGCGGACGTATACAGGTCCTTGCTGGGATTGAGCGCTTCCGTCACACCATCGGTGAATAGGACGATCATATCTCCAGGGTTTAGCTGGTGGGTGTCCCGGGGATACTCGAAATCGTCGAGGACACATAAGGGCGGTCCGCCTTCGTTCTTAATCGTTGTTATTGGCTGATTGATCGAAAGAAGGAAGGCGGGATCGTGTCCCGCGTTGCAGAACTGAACGACACCCGTTCGAATGTCGAGAATGCCGGATAATGCGGTGACAAACATCATGGCCGGATTTTCGCGCGATATTTCTGCGTTTGCCTCGGTCATGATTCCTTCAATGGCAATTTGGCGCCGCATCGCGCTGCTTTTATAAAGTGCTTTCGTAAGGGCCATGAAAAGGGAGGCGGGTATGCCTTTGCCGGAGACATCGCCAATGATGAAAAAAAGGTGGTGCTCGTCCAGCATCTCAAAGTCGTACAGGTCGCCCCCGACGGCTTTGGCGGGCTCCAGCATCGCGTAAAGGTCAAATTCTTTGTGCTCTGGAAATGCCGGAAAATCGCTTGGCAGGATCCCTAGTTGAATCGAACGGGCAGCCGATAATTCACCTTCAAGCCGTTCCGCGGCAGCACGCTCCATCTCCAAGTCGTGCTGTAATAATCGCCGCAACCTGTCAGTTTCGATGAGCGATGCGATCAACAAGATCGCAAAAATCGTGGTGTTGGCAGCGCCGGCAAAACTTGTATCGATTCGCAATGAGAACTCGGCATGCGCTAACCAGGCTACGACGCCCAGCAGCGCGAGCAAGATGACAAGCGGGGC
>JAJFJB010000194.1 GCA_021774435.1 Alphaproteobacteria bacterium | reverse complement strand
TACAAGGCAACGTTGAATGTACTAACGAGCCGATCCAATAAAGTTCGGAGAGAAACACTATCGCCGGCGCCCTTATTTATACCCCCAGGATTGGATATATACACAGCTAAATTTATAATCGCGAACGACGTCATGGTGACGGGACGTCTATGGCAAAAATATCCTTCTGATTTTCCTGGTGATTTAGCGAAAGGTGTTCAGTTTGGTCGTGCCAAAAATGTCAAAATGGAAAAAATAGGCAGCATTTCAAACGGAGCCGGCGACGTTATCCAATGGTCGTTCCAGGCAGACCTTAGGCAGCGTGTAAATTATGCCAGGTACCCTCTTGAGGTGGAACAGTTAAGTGTTCAGATCCTACCCTTAGCGACGGATCCGAGTGTAGGCTTGGTGCCGGACCTGGACTCCTACAAACTCACGACCGCAACGCTACTTCCAGGACTCGACAAGGCAGTGTTTCTCTCGGGCTGGAAACTTACCGAATCTTTTTTCGCCCTGCGCTTCGCAGAGAGAAATACTGATTTCGGAATCGCAACTAATTTCGATCATACACCGCTTCCAACCCTGTACTTTAAAGTTGGAATAAAACGCGTTTTTATCGACGCATTCATTTCCAATCTTACACCGCTGATCATCGTCTCGATTGTGCTATTTGGCTTGGTCTTGACGACCAATCATGTCGAGGTCGGCAGAATAATGGGCATTTCCGTAGCCGTTTTTTTTGTGGTGGTCTTTTCCCATCTTGATATTCGAAAGCACATTTCCGGCAGTGAAATATTTTATCTCGAGGTTTTCTTCTTTGTGATTTATATCGCCATTATTTTGGTTCCGGGGCATGCCTTGTGGATCGCTCTTGGCATGCCATCGCATTACCTGAAATACCATGATGGCCTTCTGGGGAAGGTTATTTATTGGCCCGCCATATTAGGCGCTTTTTTTATAATTACAGTATGGACATTCTATTAGCCGGAGGTGGAAACCTTGGCCCAGCTCGGCCAGCCGCCGTTCCCGGGCTAAACATTACCCCGGCAACACTCGATACCATCTGCGCAATAGGGAACCTTGCAGCAGCTGATGCATGTGAGGAGATGGGGCAGAGGCCGCAGATACCGGTCCCTTTTCGGGGTCATGTCCCCTGCTGAAACAGCCAAACGAAATTGGACGTTACTGAGAGAACATCAAGGACAAATTACGCCGCCGCGACCTGCCGCGCCCGCGCATCCTCCTTCAGCATCACCGCACCTTTCTCGGCGATCATGATCGTCGGCGCGTTGGTGTTGGTCGACGTCACCGCCGGCATCACCGAGGCATCGATGACGCGCAACCCTTCCATCCCGTGCACACGCAGCCGGTCGTCAACGACGGACAGCGGGTCGGGTCCCATCCGGCATGAACAGGTTGCGTGGAATACCGTCGTGCCGAACTCACGCGCATAGTGCAGCAGTTCATCGTCGCTTCGGACATCCGCACCGGGCACATTTTCCGCGACCACATAACGTTTCAGCGCCGGCGAATTGAACCAGTCCCGCGCCAACCGCAGGCTGGCGATGACGGTTCGCCGGTCCCGGTCCTCCGCCAAATAGTTCGGATTGATCGCCGGCTGTTCGCGCGGATCGGCGGAGCGTGCCTCGACAGTGCCCCGGCTTTCCGGGCGCATCTGCCATAGCCCGGTCGTCATGCCGGGCTTCGTATCCAGCTTCCGTTTCGGACCTGGCGCAAAACTCCCCGACGAGAAAAGCGCCTGCACATCCGGGGTCGCGGACTCGGGTAAAGCCTTCACCGAGGCGGCCACGAGTGACGCGGCATAAGTAAGCATGCCACGCCCCTGCATGGCGTACTTCATCAGCTCCCCCGCGAAACGGATGCCGCGAGACCGTTCGTTCAAGGTTGGAATATCCTTCACGTCCGCCGTCAAGCGGACGATGAAGTGGTCCTGAAAATTTTTCCCGACGCCAGGCAGGGCATGCTGCACGCCGACGCCGATACGACCAAGGTGATCGGGATCGCCGATACCGGACAGTTGCAGGAGATGCGGGGATCCAATTGCGCCGCTGGAAAGGATCACTTCCGCCGCCGCATCGGCCCGTTCCGTTGCACCGCCACGCGAGAATTCGACGCCGACCGCCCGCTTGCCGTCCAAATTCAGCTTATGCACGAGAGCGTTGGTAACAACCTGCAAGTTCGGCCTACCCATCGCCGGACGCAGATAGGACCGGGCGGTGCTGGCGCGGAACCGACCGCCCCGTGTTTGCTGGACCCAACCGATATGATCGCCCAATCCGTGCGGCAGATTGTTGAGATCCTCGCGGTATTCCCAACCCATTTCCCGGCCCGCCTCGACCGCAGCCTTGCACAGTTCGGGCTGATCGCGGGTAAGGGAAGTATAGAGCGGGCCCCCTTTGGCGTGCACGTCGTCCGCCGGCCCCTCCCAGTTCTCGGCCTTGCGGAAGAACGGAAAGACGTCTTTCGCCCCCCAGCCTCGATTGCCCAGCTGGGACCAGTGATCGTAATCCTCAGGCTGAGAGCGGATATAGATCATGCCATTTATCGAGCTGGACCCGCCCAGTACCCGGCCACGCGGATAGGGAATTTCGCGGCCGTTCAAGCCCGAGTCCTTATCGGCCTTGAATCCCCAGGTGATCGTGGGGTGGTCGAGCAGTTTAATGTAGCCTGCCGGGATATGAATGTACGGGTTCCAGTCCTTACCGCCCGCTTCCAACAGGATTACCCGCGTATCCGGATCCTCGGTTAACCGGTTGGCGAGCACACAGCCGGCCGAGCCGGCACCCACGATAACATAATCCGCTTGCATGGCGATTTCCCTCCCGATGATGCGGCGAACTCAACCGACGACTGCTTCAAACTCAACAGTATTGGTGGCCGATCCCTCATGTTACGCCGTGGCTAATAGTTGATCGACTCGCCCGACCCCCCGTCAACGGCGATGGCCTGTCCCGTCACTATGTCAGCAAGCGGCGAACAGAAAAACAGCACCGTATTGGCGAGGTCGCGCGACTCGATCAGTCGTCCCATCGGGATCGCCGCGATGGTCTCCGCGGCAATGTCGTCGCGGCTCACACCGGCGTCGCTCGCCCGGCGCTCAAAATTCTTCATCATCCGTTCCGTCGCGGTGAAGCCAGGATGCACACAGTTCACCGTGATGTTCTGCGGTGCCACTTGGCCTGACAGCTGCTTGGTGAAATTGGCGACACCGGCATTGACGATGCCGTTGGTGACCCGGAGTGGTGCCGCAATGCGCGCGGTCATGCCCCCAATATTGACAATACGGCCCCAGCGTTGTTCGCGCATGTTCGGCAGAACCTCACGGGCGCAACGGATATATGCCATCAGCTTAACGTTGATGTGGTACTGCCAGTCTTCGTCAGTCTGCTCGTCGAACGGAGCGGCGAGGGAAGTGACCGCGTTGTTGACCAAAATATCCGCACCGCTGCCGGCCGCCTTCGATGCGTCCCTCACGAAGCGCTGGATGTCTTCCAGCCGGCTGACGTCTGCTTCGAACGCCCAAGCATTTACCCCAAGCGCTTCAATTTCCGAAACGGTTTCATCAAGCGTTTCCCGCGTGCGCCCGCAAATCGCCACATCGACGCCCTGCTCCGCCAAGACCAGGGCCGTCGCCTTGCCGATCCCCCGGCTGCCACCGGTGACGAACGCGGTTTTTCCTTTAAGTCCGAATTCCATTTCTTACGCTCTCCCTTTAATCATCGTCTAGCAAGCCACGCAGCCTGTATAACTCCTCCAGTGCGTCGCGTGGTGTCAGCCCGTCCGGATCGATATCCGCCAGCGCTTTTTCAACTCCCGAGTTTTCTGGTGGCGCCGCAACGGCAACCTGCCGCGCGGTCGCCGCAAAAAGCGGCAAATCATCCGATAGCTGCGCAATCGCGCCCGACTGTTCGGATTGCTCCAGGGTCGCCAGCACTTCCTCCGCCCGGCCCACGACAATTTGTGGCAGCCCCGCCAGCTTGGCCACGTGGATACCGTAAGAACGGTCGGCTGTGCCCGGCGCGACCTCGTGCAGGAACACGACATCGCCATCCCATTCCTTGATCCGCATCGTATGCGGCGACAGCGATTCCAGCCGTGCATTGAGCCCCGTCAGCTCGTGGTAGTGCGTCGCGAACAAGGCCCGGCACTGGTTGACGTCATGCAAATGTTCGACGGATGCCCAGGCGATCGAAAGCCCGTCGAAGGTTGCTGTGCCTCGGCCGATCTCATCCAGTATGACGAGGGAGCGCGCGCTGGCCTGATTAAGAATGGCCGCCGTCTCGACCATTTCCACCATGAAGGTGGAGCGGCCGCGCGCCAGATCGTCCGCCGCCCCTACACGGCTGAACAAGCGGTCGACGACACCGATAACCGCGGCGTCCGCCGGCACGAACGACCCCATCTGTGCCATCACGGCAATCAAGGCGTTCTGACGCAGGAAGGTACTCTTGCCCGCCATGTTCGGTCCGGTGACCAGCCACAGCCGTTTGTCGCCGTTGAGGTCGCAATCGTTCGGCACGAAGGGCGCGCCGCCGGCATCCAGCGAGTCTTCGACGACAGGATGCCGCCCCTTGGTAATCGTGAACGCCAAGCCATCTTCAACACGCGGCCGGCAGTAGTGCCGCGCCACGGCCAACTCGGCAAGCGCGGACGCAACGTCCAATGTGGCGAGACCGTCCGCAGCCGCAGCAATAACTTCAGCGCGGGCCGTCGTTTCCTGCACGAGATCGTCAAACAACCGCAACTCTACAGACAGTGCCCTCTCCGCCGCCTCCGAAATATCGCGTGCCAGATCCGCTAGTGCCGTCGTCGTGTAGCGCATGGCGCTGGCCAGGGTCTGACGATGAATGAAAACCTCGCCCATTTTGTCGGCGTGCCGCGGCGTCACTTCGATGAAATATCCAAGCACATTATTATGGCGTACCTTCAGTGCGTCGACGCCGGTCTCACCACGGTAGCGGGTCTGCAGGTCGGCGATGAGACGCCGGCCGTCGTCGCGCAGTTTTAGAAGCTCGTCCAGCTCCGAGGCATAGCCGTTGCAGATGAAGCCGCCATCGCGCGCCATCAGCGGCAGGTCGTCCGCCAGCGCCCGCGACAGCCGGTCGCGCAACACCTCATGATTTTCAAACGCCGCGCACGCCACCGCGACCTCGTCCGGCAACGCGGAATCGAGATGACGAAGAAGAGCATGAATTTCAGCCGCCGCGGCGAGACCATCCCGGATCGCCAGAAGGTCGCGCGGCCCGCCCCGCTGCACCGACAGTCGGCTCAAAGCACGGATCATATCGGGGCAACGGCGCAGATGCGCAATCAGATCGCCTCGCAACATGCTATTGTCGAGAAACAATTGGATCGCGTCGAACCGCTTCGCGATCGCCGCCGGATCGGTCAGCGGCGCCGCAAGACGTGCGGCAAGCATGCGCGCACCGGGCCCCGTCACCGTGCGATCGATTGCGGCCAACAGGCTGCCCTTGCGGCCACCGCTCAGACTTTGCGTCAACTCCAAGTTTGCCCGGGTAGCCGCATCAATTTCCAAGACCGTTCCGGCCGCCAGCTTTCGCGGCGGTTCCAGGCGCGGCATCATGCCGACCTGGGTCAGTGCTACGTAATCGATCAGTGCACCCGCGGCGGCCAGTTCCGGCCGTTCGAAATTCCCGAAGGCATCCAAGGCTGCGACGCTGTAATGCGCTTCCAATCGCCGACGGGCGTTTTCGGAATCGAAGCGACTGTTCGGCAGGGGCGATAGGACGGAATTCCATTGCGCAAACGTGTCGAACAGGTTGGGTCGTTGCAACATCCGCTCCGGCGCCAGCAATTCTCCCGGCGTCACACGCGACAGCGCCGCGCCCAACCCCGCCTCGTCGATTTGCTGCACCGTGAATTCGCCCGTTGAAATATCGAGCCATGCCAACCCGATTTTTCCGCCCGCATCGGCCAGCGCGGCGAGATGATTATGTGCCCGCGCATCGAGGAGCGAATCTTCCGTCAACGTGCCTTGCGTCACAAGCCGGACGACGGCCCGGTTGACGACAGATTTCGGCCCGCGCTTTTTTGCTTCCGCCGGATCTTCCGTCTGCTCGCAAACCGCAACCTTGAAACCCTCGCGGATCAGGCGAGACAGATAGGCATCTGCCGAATGCACAGGCACGCCGCACATCGGAATATCAGCGCCCTTGTGGCTGCCGCGTTTTGTTAGCGCAATATCGAGCGCCGCCGAAGCCGTGACAGCGTCGTCGAAGAACAATTCGTAGAAATCGCCCATGCGATAGAACAGCAGACAATCGTCATGCTGTTCCTTGATCGCCAAATACTGCACCATCATCGGTGTCGCAGCAGGCTTGTTGCTTGTCACACTCATCGGGCGCCAGTCATATCACGGTTACCCGGCGACCCCAATGCACGAGACAAATAACGAAGGCGGAGCAATGTAGAATGAGCAAATTTTCGGGACCCACATCCATCGAGCGCACCAAAGCCTGCCTCGACGCGATTGAAAATTTCGACGGTACCGTCAACGCGATGATCACCGTGACTGCCGATGAGGCATTGCGGCAGGCACAGTGCGCCGATGATGCCGCCGCGGAAGGGCATTGGCTCGGACTGCTGCACGGTATGCCGATCGCAATCAAGGACAACATCATGACGGCCGGCGTGCGGACTACATCCGGCTCGTCGTTTTTTGCCGATCACGTTCCGAACGACAATGCCGCGGTGACGCAACGCTTGATCGATGCCGGCGCGGTCATCACCGGCAAGGCAACCATGCATGAATTCGCCTTTGGCATCCGCTCCGACAATCCGGTGTCGGGGCAATGCCGCAACCCTTGGAACCCGAGTCGAATTCCCGGCGGATCGAGCGGCGGATCCGGTGCGGCAGTCGCGGCGGGGATGTGCGTCGGTGCGCTGGGTTCCGACACCGGGGGATCGGTGCGGCTGCCGGCCTCGATCAACGGCATCAGTGGCTTGCGGCCAACCCATGGCCGGGTGCCCAATCACGGCTCGACGCCCGTCAGCGCGACACTGGATACGATCGGTCCGATGGCGCGCCGCGTGGCCGATGTGGCGCGGATCTTCGCGGTCATTGCCGGACACGACGAACGCGATCCTCTGTCGGCTGATCGGCCGCTGGAAAATTTTCTGCCAACCCTCAACGACTCGATCGAGGGTGTGAGGATCGGCATTCCTCGAAATTTTTACTTCGAGAATACGGATCCGGAGATCGAAACAGCGGCGCGGGATGCCGCAAATCTTCTTGCCGATGCGGGTGCCATCCTCGTCGACATAGACATGCCCGGTGCGGCCGATATGCAGCGTTGGACCACTATTTTGATTTTCTCCGATGCTTGCGCCTTTCACGCTGAACGGATGAAGCAACACCCGGAGATGTTTTCGAAGCCCGTCTTCAACCGTATGTCGGAAGGGCTTAATTTTACTGCAGTGGATTATGCCAATGCGTTGCGTGCGCAGGAGGCCTGGAAGAGTCAGCTCCGCCGGACCTTCCGCGAAATCGATCTTCTGCTTTCGCCAACCTTGCCGACCCCGATACCGCCTATCGAAGAGGACAAGTCGCTGCTTGAAGCGACCAAGCACGCCACGCGCAATACCTATGCCGGCGCGCTGGGGCAATTGCCCGGCCTTTCGATTCCCTGCGGTTTTGGTTCCGACGGCATGCCGATCGGTCTGCAGCTCGAAGCAGCCTGGTGGCAGGAACCTCTGCTGTTGCGCGTCGGCTGCGCCTATCAGGCACAAACCGATTGGCACTTGCGCGCACCGCCCCTGTAGGACGGAAACGACAGTCGGTTGAAATTCTTGCCTTTATTTTGAGCCGGCACACTTAAAGCCTTGCATTGCAACCCAGTTTCGCGGTTAGGATATCGACTTAGCCGGGTTCGGTGCGATGTGCCGAAGCACAAAACAGAATAAGGGGCGGGCACTTAACCCGCGTAGCAAGCATGGCAGACAAACGAATCAACGAAGAAGCTGCACTTCGGTTTCACGCCCGCGGCCGACCGGGAAAGCTGGAAATTAGCCCCACAAAAGCGCTGACGACACAGTATGATTTGTCGCTCGCCTATTCGCCCGGTGTCGCTTTTCCCTGCCTGCGGATCGAAGACGATCCGGAACTGGCTTACGACTATACAAATCGCGGCAACCTGGTTGGCATCATCTCGAACGGTACGGCGGTTCTGGGGCTCGGCAATATCGGCGCTCTCGCCTCCAAGCCGGTGATGGAAGGCAAGGCGGTTCTCTTCAAACGCTTCGCGGATGTCGATGGCATCGACCTTGAGGTCGACACGACGGATGTCGACGAGTTCGTCAATTGCGTTCGCTTTCTCGGCAAATCCTACGGCGGCATCAATCTTGAGGACATCAAGGCGCCGGAATGTTTCATCATCGAGCAACGCCTGCGCGAGTTGCTCGACATCCCTGTGTTTCATGACGATCAGCATGGCACCGCGATCATCGCCACGGCCGGGCTGATCAATGGGCTGCATCTCACCGGACGCGAATTGAAGAACACCCGCCTTGTCGTGAATGGCGCCGGCGCAGCCTCGATCGCGTGTGTGGAATTGATTAAAGCCATGGGCATGCCGCATGACAATGTCATCATTTGCGACAGCCGCGGCGTGGTCTATGCCGATCGTCAAGAAGGCATGAACCAATGGAAATCCGCTCATGCCGTCGATACTGGGCTCCGCACATTGGGCGAAGCGCTGAAGGACGCCGATGTCTTTTTTGGCCTTTCGGTGAAAGACGCGGTGACGCAAGAGATGGTCAAATCGATGGCGGATCAGCCGCTAATTTTCGCGATGGCCAATCCGGATCCAGAGATTACACCGGAAGCCGCGCGGGAAGCCCGCGCCGACGCCATTATCGCGACCGGCCGTTCGGACTACCCCAACCAGATCAACAATGTGCTCGGCTTTCCCTACATCTTCCGTGGCGCACTCGATGTCCGCGCTTCCGAAATCAACGACGCGATGAAAATTGCCGCCGCCAATGCGCTGGCCGAACTTGCCCGCGAAGATGTTCCCGATGAAGTCGATGCCGCCTATGGCGGCCGGCGCTTGAGCTACGGCCCCGACTATTTAATTCCCGTCCCATTCGATCCGCGGCTGATCACCGCTGTCCCCGCCGCCGTCGCGCAAGCGGCCATGGATAGCGGAGTCGCAAAAAAGCCAATCGTCGACATGGAGCGGTACCGCAGCGAGTTGACCGCGCGGCTTGACCCGCTCGCGCCAACGATGAACTTCATTTTCGAGAAACTGCGCACCAATCCACAACGAACCGTGTTCGCCGAGGGCGAGGAAGACCGCGTTATACGGGCGGGCATGGCCTATCGCGACCGCGGCTATGGCACTGCGATATTGATCGGGCGCGATCAAGAGGTCGCCGAGAAAATGGACAGCATGGGCATCGCCGAGTCCGACGGTCTCGAAGTTCACAACGCACGCCTGTCTTCCAACAATCAAAAATATACCGAATTTCTTTACAGTCGATTGCAGCGCCAAGGCTTGCTCTATCGTGATTGCCAGCGGCTCGTGAATCAGGATCGCAACGTCTTCGCTGCCTGTATGGTGGCGTGCGGCGATGCGGACGCGATGGTCACCGGTGCCACCCGCAGCTTCGCGGTTGCATTCGATGATGTGACGCGGGTTTTCGATCCGAAGCCGGGTGCGCAAATTATCGGTCTGCAGATCGTGATCGCACGCGGCCATACAATCTTCATCGCCGATACCCGCGTCAACGAAGTACCCGACGCCGAAACACTTGCCGACATCGCCGTGCAAAGCGCGAACTATGCGCGGCTTTTTGGCCATGAACCGCGGGTCGCGTTGCTATCCTATTCGAACTTCGGTCAACCGGTTGCGCCGAATACGGAGCGGCTGCGTGAGGCGGTCAAGATCCTCGATGAACGCCGTGTCGACTTTGAGTATGACGGCGAGATGGCCGCCGACACGGCCCTCGACCCTGACCTCCGGGAACGGCTTTATCCCTTCTGCCGCCTAACCGGGCCCGCTAACGTCCTTGTGATGCCTGCCCTGCACAGCGCTAGCATCGCTGCCAAGCTCCTGCAGCAAGTAGGAGGCGGATCCGTGCTAGGCCCCATGCTGCTGGGTGTGGAAAAACCGGTGCAGATCGTTCAGATGGGCGCAACGGCACAAGACCTGCTGACAGCAGCCGCGATGGCCGCGCACGACGCTATCGGCTAATTGGGGTAATCCCTATTGGTACGCTGACAGCGTCTCTTCATAAGCACGGGTCACGTCAGAGCCGAAACAGCAGAAGATCACGGCCTCGAAGGTAGCGTTGCCGGTCAACGCTTCGGCAACCGTCGCGATTGCAATCGATGTCGCCCGCGATACCGGAAACCGATAGACGCCAGTTGAAATCGCCGGGAACGCAATTGTTCGTAACCCGGCCTCCGAGGCGAGTGCCATCGAATGGCGGTAACAGCCACGCAACAAATCATCTTCGCCATCGTTACCACCATTCCAGATAGGACCAACGGTATGGATGATATGCCGCGCGGTTAAATTGTGACCACCGGTCATCTTGGCCTCACCTGTCGGGCATCCTTTCAAGGCGCGGCATTCGTCAAGCAGGCTGGGTCCTGCAGCGCGGTGAATCGCACCATCGACTCCGCCACCGCCCAGTAGGGATTCGTTGGCGGCATTGACGATCGCATCGACATCGAGCGTCGTAATGTCTGTTTCCGCGATGCGCATTCGATGGGACATCGGTTCCTCCCTATCTTGCACCTTGTTCGGGATAGCGTTTCATCATCCAAATCAGCAGCAACAAACCCGGCGCCGCCGCCGCCGTCGAGAGGAGAAAATATGAAACCCAATCGACCTGATCCGCGACCCAACCGCCACCCGACGCCAAGAACGTTCGCGTTGCAGCCATCATCGAAGACAATAGCGCATATTGAGTCGCCGTGTAGGCTCGATTGCAGAGGCTCGACAGATAGGCAACGAAGGCTGTTGTTCCCATGCCACCGGTCAAATTCTCCACCCCGATCGTCACCACTAAGGCCGGCAACGAATAACCGATCATGGCCTGCGCGACGAAAACCAGATTGGACGCAGCTTGCAGAAAGCCAGCAAACAGCAGCGCACGTACGATCCCGTAGCGGGCGACCAGCACACCGCCCAATGCGGCGCCGGCCAATGTCATCGCAAGCCCGAACCCCTTGCTGACGACGCCGACTTCAGCGAGGGAAAACCCGATCTTCAAATAGAAGGGTGTCGCCATCACACCGAGCAGCGCGTCACCATATTTGTACAGCCCGACGAACAGCAGAACCGCGATCCAGCCCGGGCGCGTCATGAAATCGGCGAAGGGACCGATGACCGCATCCCGGAACCAGATGACCATCTGGCCGACCGATCCGGTTCGATCCACGCTTGATGGCGCCATCGCCGCGAGCGGCTCGGGATTGATCAAGACCGCTAAGACACCAACCCCCATCAGCAACGCCATGGCGCCATAGGCCCAATCCCAGCCTAGTGTCCCCGCCAGGATCAGCGCACCGCCACCCGACGTCACCATCGCGACACGGTACCCGAAGACGAGTGTGGCGGCGCCGGCGCCCAACTGATCATCGTCGAGAATTTCCGTGCGGTAGGCATCGACGGCGATGTCCTGCGTCGCCGATGAAAAAGCCACGAGGACCGCCCAAAAAACAGTCAAGGTCCTTAACGTCCCAGGGTCCGATGACGCCAAGCCCAACAGAGCAACAATCAAGACGAGCTGCGACAACAGAAGCCAAGCTCGTCTGCGACCTAGCCAGCTTGTCAGGAATGGCAAAGGCAGCCGATCCACCAAGGGCGACCAAAGGTACTTTAGCGTATAGGCAAATCCGATCAGGCTGACCAACCCGATCTCGGTCAGCGACGCGCCCGCTTCGGTAAACCAGGCCGCAAGCGTCGCTCCGGTCAGCGCGAGGGGCAGGCCACTCGAGAAGCCGAAGAAAAACAGCGACGCGACGCGGCGGTCACCATAAACACCCGCCGCGTCGAGCCACGTCCGCATCCGCTATGGCCGGTCCACTACCAACGCTCAACCGCTCGGCAAAAGTGTCTTCAATTCGACTTCCGGACGGGCACCGTAATGGGCGATGATTTCCGCCGCCGCGATTCCCCCGATCCGGCCGGACTCCGCGAGGCCGCGGCCGTGGGTGTAACCGAACAGGAATCCGGCGGCGAACTGGTCGCCCGCACCCGTGGTATCGATGACTTGTTTCGCCGGCTCCGCATCCACCACATGCACCTCGTCACCGGAAACGATAACCGAGCCCTTTTCGCTGCGCGTCAAACACGCGACTTCGCATTGCCCGCGCACCGCTTGCAACGCATCGTCGAAATTGTTCACTTCATAGAGCGACAGGATCTCATCCTCATTCGCGAACAGAATATCGATATGGGAATCGACGAGATGCGCGAACGAGGCGCGATGCCGGTCGACGCAAAAACTGTCTGACAGTGTGATTGCAACCTTGCGGCCTGCCGCGTGCGCGATCTCAGCAGCGCGCACGAACGCCGCCTTCGCTTCCGGCGGGTCGAAAAGATAGCCCTCCAGATAAGTCACCGTCGCCGCCTGCACCAAATTTGCATCGATATCATCTGCGGTGAGTTCCGTCGCCGCGCCCAGATAGGTCGACATGGTACGCTGTGCGTCCGGCGTTACAACGACGAGGCATCGCCCCGTCGAGGGCCCTTCTTGCGCGGCCGGCGTTTTGAACGTCACGCCGATCGCTTCAAGATCGTGCCGGAATACCGTACCGAACTGATCGTCGCGGACCTTGCCGATGTAGGCCCCACGCCCACCGAGCGAAGCGAACCCAGCCATGGTGTTGCCGCAAGAGCCGCCGGAACTTTCCGTCGCCGGCCCAAGCTTAGCATACAAGGCGTCTGCCTGCGCCGGATCGATCAGCATCATACCGCCCTTGTCGAGGTTGTTGGCAGCGAGAAAAGCGTCGTCAGCCTGCGCCACGACATCGACGAGCGCATTGCCGATACCGAGAAGATCGAAGTCGGTCATATAGGGAGTCCTTTTGGGAATGGGCACGGAATTTTGGCGAGTATAGCGACAAGAGATTAGCCAGCAACCGGCCATATCCGCCAAGGAATGCTTATTGTTCAGGCTTTCATCGGCAAGGCATTCCAAACCATCTTCGGCGCGAACCCCGCGTCGGCGAAAAGCCGGCCGACGGGGCAGCGGTCTTCAGACAGCGCTTTCAAACGATCTAGTTTTTGCGCCGGCTCGTCCGTCTCGATATCGATAAAGAGCTCGGCTTCGTTGAAATGCATGACGCCGTCGCGGTTGCCGTCGATGCCCTCGATCAAATCCGTTGTCGCAGTTGCGCGGATATTGATGGCGCCGTGTTTGAAGCGCATCGCCTGCGCGACCTTGACGATCTGAACCGTCTGGCATGCCGCCAGGGCTGCCGTGAAATGATACAGCGGCGGCGCACCTTCACCGTTGCCGCCGCGGCCCATCGCCTCATCGGTCACGATCATATGGTCGCCCGCCTTTACGTCGCAGCGGGTGCCGGCAACACAGCTTGATTCAACAACCCGCATCCTACGGCCAACTTGTTCCTTTTGCCTGATCACTGCCATACGTCTCGCCCTCCGGGTTTGTAATTACAGTCGCTCATGCGCACATACTCGAGATTTAACAACCCGAGAACGCCAACCTGAAAATCAATTCGGCACGACACATACGTAATTCGACGCCAAGCCGCTATCATGCCTTATTATCGTCGCACAGGAGGCGTTCAATTGACCGCACCTTGCGCCGGAATCAACGGCGCGTTAAGAGAAACCGACGCAACCAGACGCGAAATTAATTCCTATGGGTATCATCGACAGTTTCACAAAAGCAGCGGCACAACTGCCAGACCCCCGGCTGCGCCGTGTCTTGCTGATTGGCATTCTGGGCTCCCTCGTCATCTTCGCCATCCTCTGGATCGCGCTGTGGTGGGCCATGAGCGCGATTGCCTGGACCGACATTTGGGGAATCGGCTGGATTATAAGCTGGTTCGACAGTTTAGCCGAATGGGTTGGCGGCGTTCTGTTCTTTTCCTCCATCCTGTTCGCCACGTTTCTGTTGTTTCCCGCTGTCGTGACGATCATTGTCGGCTTTTTCCTGGAAGAAGTGGTAGACGCCGTCGAAGCGCGCCATTACCCGAATGAGGCGACACCACGACCACAGCCGCTATCCGAGATATTGGCGATCACGACAAAATTTGCCTTGATGGTCGCAGCGTTGAACTTGCTGTTCCTGCCGATTTATTTGCTTCTCTTCTTTCTGCCCCCTCTGAACCTGATTTTGTATTACCTGTTAAACGGCTATCTGATCAGTCGCGAATATTACGAGTTGGTCGCGCTAAGGCGGCTCGAGCCCCGCGGGGCAATGCGTCTACGGCGCGCGCACCGGGGGCGCATCTTGATGTCAGGTGTCATTCTGGCCTTTTTCATGACTATCCCAATTATCAACTTCGTAACCCCTGTTCTCGCGACGGCATTCATGGTGCATGTCTTTCAGGGATTGCCACGGCGTAAGGAGTTTCTTCCGGAGACCGCCGGACCGCCTTCAAATATTGCTTAGAATCCCGAACGTGCCGTGATAAGCAATACGCGGCTGCGTGGCATTGTGAGCCAAAGCCCAATAGAGGAGATCCCATGGCGGAGGAAAATAAGATGGCGCCCGATATTCGTCCCGATCCGGCACGCCGCGTTCTGGATATCCCCGGTGCGCGCCGCACCGAATCTATTGGCGACGCACAGGGCAAAAAACTCATCGTCGGACGCGAGATTTGCCTGAGCGGCGAAATCTCCGCCTGCGATACGCTTGTCGTCGAAGGCCGGGTCGAAGCCGCACTGAGTGACAGCCGCACGATTGAGATTACCGAAACCGGCGTCTTCAAAGGCGAAATTGAAATCAATGTCGCGGAAATAAGCGGCCAGTTTGAAGGCGCCCTCACCGCACGAAACAGGCTCATCATCCATAGCAAGGGCAGTGTGAAGGGCAAAATTCGCTACGCCGAGATAGAAATCGAGCGTGGCGGGCGTATTGAAGGCGACATTCAAGTCATTTCCGAGACTGGGGACCTTCTGTCGAGTGCGTCCGGAGAAGACTAACGCGCACCGCACATTGAGAATTATTGGATTTCTTTGGGTGCTTTTCCTGGCTGGATGTTCGGCAGCACCTGCACCGCCACCGGTCGAGCCCCCTCAAAAAAAAGAACCGGAAATTGTTGAAACCCGGCCACTGCAGGCACCGCCGCCAAGTCGCGCCGAGCCCGTAAAACCAAATCCACAAATCTCGGCCGCACGACTGCCGGACCCTATCAACGACGACCCAAAGCAGCTTTTTGGCCTCGATGCCCATGAAGTCGCTGACTTGCTCGGTCCCGCGAGTTTCGTGCGGCGCGACGGCCCGGCGGAGGTCTGGCAATACCGTGCCGCCGCATGCGTTTTGGATATTTACCTATACACCGAAAGTGCCGGGCTCAGGGTGGCGCATGTCGATCTGCGAAAGCGCCGCAAAGCAACCCAAACCCCGCGCCGCTGTTTCATCGCTATGCTGTCGGCGCAAAAATAAGCGACGCAGGCTGAACTATTGTAGCGTCTTACCCTTAAAGCCGCATAAATCACTGACGACGCAAACCGGACAATCCGGTTTACGGGCTTTGCATACATAGCGGCCATGCAGAATAAGCCAATGATGCGCATGTAGCTTGAAGGCATCGGGAACGACTTTTTCGAGCTTTTTCTCGACCACAACGACATTTTTTCCTGGCGCCAGGCTCGTGCGGTTTCCAACCCGAAAGATGTGTGTGTCGACAGCGATCGTTGGTACGCCAAAGGCAATATTAAGGACGACATTGGCCGTCTTTCGACCGACACCCGCCAGTTTCTCCAGCGCCTCCCGGTCTTGCGGCACATCGCTAGCATGATCATCGATAAGTTGCTGGCTCAACTTGATGACATTTTTTGCCTTATTGTTAAAAAGGCCAATGGTTTTTATGTAATTACGCACTTTCGCTTCACCGAGCGCGAGCATTTTTTCCGGCGTGTCGGCCACTTCGAATAGAGGCTTGGTCGCCTTGTTTACACCAACGTCGGTCGCTTGCGCGGATAAGACAACAGCCACCAGCAACGTGTAGGGATTCTTATAATGCAACTCACCGCGCGGATCCGGGTCTCCAGCCTGCAAACGCGTAAAAAATTCCTCTATATCGGCTTTTTTCATGATTGAGTTCCAATTGTCGGCGCGTGTCGCGCCTGTGGACACGGAAACGAAGCGCTCCTATCTTAAAGCTACGATGAGTATAGAATCCATGCCAAAGAGCCGAATGGAAGCGGTCTATTTCGACGCTGAATTGCGGCCAAACCGCAGCCTGAGCCCAGCGGGATTTACAATCGTCATGGCTGTTGCAACCGCGTTTGGTTTTACGATCGGTATTGCATTCATGCTCGTCGGCGCTTGGCCTGTATTTGGATTTTGTGGCCTTGAAATTGCCCTGCTCTATTTTGCCTTCCGGCTTAACTACCGCAGCGGCCGGCAATACGAGCGCATTCGGCTTACCGATAGCAGTCTACAAGTTCGCCGCTTTGGACCCAAAGGCGAAATTGACTGTTGGGAAACCGAACCCAATTGGCTGCGCATTGAAGTCGATGAAGCGTCAAAGCGAAATGGAAAACTGACGCTTTCCAGTCACGGCAAATCATATTCGATAGGCGGCTTTCTCGCGCCGGAAGAGCGGCTCGAAGTTGCGGCGGCGCTCCGCAACGCGATCGAGCGTTATCGCGGTACGGCACTCGCGCGCTGACTTATCTAATTTCCGCGCGTCCTCAATGCGCCTCAATTCGGCCCTACTCTCGAATTATTTCGGATCGTCCCGGACTTAACTGGTTTGAATTTCAGAAGGAGTAATTGCGATGAAAAAGGTTTCGGTCTTTCTGCTTGGCCTTGCCTCCGGTGCCGCGATCGTGCTGCCGTTCGGTCTCGTGGCACAAGACATACGGCCGCTCGGCCCTGGCACCTATAATCTTGTGGTTGGAGAAAGCGCCGACTTCGCCTGGCGGATCAATACAGCGAACGGGACCGTTTCAATCTGCACCGCGCCCAATGACCCTGCCGGTAAAGCAGCCCCGCATTGCTCGCCCTGGGGTGCGGATTTCGTCGCGAACCCAAAACGGTAGAATCGGATTCGACGCCTAGAACATCTTCACAGGTTCGCGCGGTTGCGGGATAGCTGAAAGCGATTCCAACAAACCACGATCTGATCTAGTCTTCGAAACCGAGCACGTGGCGCATGGAGTAAAGCCCTGCAGCGCGGCCCTGCGTCCACAGTGCCGCCCGCACCGCGCCGGCGGCAAACACGCTGCGGCTTCCTGCTTTATGGGTCAGGACGACCTGTTCTCCTTCGCCAGCGTAAATAACTGAATGTTCGCCGACGACATCGCCGCCGCGTAAAACAGCGAAGCCGATCTCACCCGTGGGACGGGCACCGGTATAACCGTCCCGCGCCGCTTTATAGACCGAGTCCAACTCAACGCCACGCCCAGCGGCAACAGCCTTACCAAGGCCAAGGGCCGTGCCGGACGGCGCATCGATCTTATGCTTATGGTGCATCTCGACAATCTCGATATCGTAATCTTCCGGCCCTAGGATTCCGGCGACCTGTTCTGCTAATGCCAACAGAAGGGTCACGCCAACGCTCATATTCGGCGCCCAAACGATGGGCACATGACGCGCCGCCGCTTCGATTACCCCGGTCTGGTCCTTGTCCAATCCTGTTGTCCCGATAACCATCGCGGCACCGGCCTGCGCGGCAAGTCGGGCATGCTCTATTGTTGCTTCGGGCACCGTGAAGTCGATGACAAGGTCAACACTCGCAATCATCGCTGCCGCATCATCGCCAACTTCAACGCCGAGCGCTTCTAGCCCAGCAGCCGTTCCAACATCCTTGCCAATCAAAGAATTACCCGGCTGGTCTGCCCCGCCCGCAATCACACAACCAGGTGTCGCCGTCACTTGAGCGACAACCATCTGTCCCATTCGACCACTGGCGCCGACAACACCGACTCTCAGTTCCTCCGCCATGATATTTTCCTCTCTATTCGTCTTTCTTGCCGGCGTGCGAGGCCGCCGAACTTTATTGCTTTTCCAGATTGGGCTTATTCGTCTTGTTTCTTTTACCGGGCACCCACGAGACAGCTCGGCGCTCGGCAATCGCCGCTTCTTTTTGGCCAATAATCGCTCGCAACGCCACAAGCTTTAAGCCAGCCTTCTTATGCCCAGATTTCGCGGCAACCGCGTACCAGAAATACGATTCGCGTTCATCCTTCAGGTTGGAGCTATTTTCAAATAAGACACCCAGATTGAAATAGGCTTCGGGTGAACCCAGTTGGGCGGCGCGACGATACCACCGCAACGCTTCACGATGATTAACGGCGACACCGCGGCCCTGCACATAAAGCGAGGCGAGGTTTATTTGTGCAACAGCATTGTCCTGTGTCGCCGCACCACGGTACCATTGTGCCGCTTTCGCATCGTCGCGCGGGATTCCGTTACCTGTTTCATACAATGTGCCGAGATTAACTTGAGCGTTGGCATGCCCCTGTTCCGCGGCCAGCTTAAACCAGCGCGCGGCGCTCGTGTGATCTCGAGCGAGATCTTTTCCCGAAGCATAGGAGAGGCCCAGCCGGAATTGCGCCTCCGCATAGCCGGTAACAGCGGCCTGTTGCATCCAATACATGCCTGCGGACCGGTTAACGGAATTTCCATCGAGGAGTAACGACGCCAGCCGAAACTGGGCGCGGGCGCGGGCCTTCCGAAAACCATTATCAGCCTTACCCTGTTTCGCCGCCCGGCGATACCATCTCAGGGCTGCGGTCCGGTCGGGGGGCGTACCAATGCCCTTTTCGTAGATCAACCCCAAATTATATTGCGCGGTTGTATGACCTCCAACAGCGGCGCGTTCGAACCAGCCGATTGCCTTGCGATGATCGGACGGCACGCCCAAACCACGTCGATAAAGAATACCGAGATTGAATTGGGCCGCAGGATCGCCCGCTTTCGCGAGCGGCAGCCATATCGCTGCCGCGGTCGCGTAGTCGCCTCGGCGAAAAGCCTCTATCCCCGTCGCCACGTCGGCAACCGCCGGAACGGAAATAAGGGCAAGTAACGCAAGGGCAAACAGGCTGCGGGTCACGTAGCGTCCTCCATTGGTCTGGAGTATACGCAAATCTTAACGGTTTACTCTAGCAGCTGAGCTATCTCATTTTTTCCGTTGCCGATTACTTGCTATTCGAACTGTAGAATTAAGGAACCAGTCGATAGCCGCCCGGTTCGGTGACCAAAATTTCCGCATTCGACGGATCGTTTTCAATTTTCTGCCGCAATCGGTAGACGTGGGTTTCAAGCGTATGTGTCGTAACACCAGCGTTATAGCCCCATACCTCACCCAGCAGCGTGTCCCGATCGACGGCTTTCGCGCCCGATCGATAGAGATATTTCAGGATGGAGGTTTCTTTCTCCGTCAGCCTGATTTTTCGTTCATCGGCCTCATCGACCAGCAATTTGCCGCTCGGCTGAAACGTATAGGGCCCGATTGAGAACACTGCGTCCTCGCTCTGTTCATGTTGACGCAATTGCGCACGCAATCGTGCGAGCAGGACGCCCAGCCGGAACGGTTTGGTGATATAGTCGTTCGCTCCTGCATCAAGGCCCAGGATGGTATCGGCGTCTGTATCCGCCCCGGTCAGCATTATGATGGGAACTTTCACCCCACTTCGTCGCATTAATCGGCATGCTTCGCGTCCGTCCATATCGGGCAGGCCGACATCGAGCAGGATGGCGTCAAAATAATCCTTTTTTACCTGCTCAAGTGCCTCGCGCGCCGTCTCAGCAAGCCCGGTCGCGAATTCTTCGTGCAGTTGGAGCTGTTCGGAAAGCGAATCCCGCAACGTATCGTCGTCATCGACGATCAAAATTTTCTTTCCGGTGAGACTGCCGCCGGCCGCTGGTCTATCAATTCCCGTCGCTGTCATCTCTGGTTGCCACCTTTATCCCATCGCCGAAAACAGACGTTTTTCAAACCGTCCACGACTATCGTTGTCTTTACGAAAAGAATTACCCCGACATTTAGCCACGTCAACTGAATTGGTCGCGTACGGTACAGTTTTCAAGGCTTTATGGAAGAGCCAGGATGTCTTCATGCCCAACGATAAGCCTCAATTTACCCGCCATCGCCAATTCCTGGCGTCGCCCTCGCCATGCATCGACAATCTGAATTTTGCAGCCACGCCGCGCCGCTTCGGCAACAAAATCGATCAGCATTGTAAGTAGTGACTTGGCTTCGGGCCCCAAATGCCATGGGCTGGGTATACGGTTTACCCGATATCCCGCTTCTTCGAGTAGAGAAACCATTATTGCCGGTGCCGCGACGCCCATTGCAGGTCCGAAGCCCTTGTCGCGCTGCATATCTCCTCTGAACGAAGCCATGATTTCGTCATCCAACGAATCCGTCGGTTGCCAATCAAATTCCCCATTGACGGTGAGCGCAAGAAGCAGGGGTAAGCCTGCCGCCGCTTGCACAAATTCCGCAAACCAATATCGCGACACCAAATCGAACAACGCAGAACCGGTCACCGCATCTGTTTTGGAAAAATCAATCGAAGCAGATTTAGGCGCGAAATCAAAAAACTGTGTTTCGACCTCGCCGCCTATCCCTGTCGCCTGCTCGAGAAGTGCCTGATCACGATCAATCAGTCGCCAATTTGGCACTCTCGCCGCCAATTTGTCCAAGTACCGGGCGTTAGATCCGCGCCCGGCGCCCAAATCGATAATGCGAGGAGAGTGCGGTAACGCCTCGAGAAACGAAAGTGCCAGTTCGCGAGACCGGGACGCAGCGTCGTAGGGTTCTCGCAACGAAAGCCAATCGGCACTGAATTCACCGGTCATAGCGATACCGATGCAAAGCGGTCCAACGCATCGCCGAAGTCTCGGCCTGCATTTTTCCAATCCGGTAAGCGCACGCCCGCCGCCCGAGATCCCTCAGCCAGCTTTGCGCGGAATTTGAAGTCCATGATGACTCGCGTCAGCGCTTTCCTCAGCGCATCTCGATCCCCGACAGGTACGATCAAGCCCGCCGTGTCTGGCACCGTATCGCGCACCGCGCCATTACCACTTCCCACAACGGGTAATCCGTAGGCTAGAGCTTCTGCGAACGCCATGCCGTATCCCTCCAATGCCGAAGGCAACACGAAAATGTCTGAATTGTTATACGCTGTCGCAAGCGTCTCATCATCGACTTCCCCGGCGAGTGTCACCTGAGCACCCAACCCGTAACGGGCAATTTTCAGGGTCAATGCCGCAGCGGTTTTTGGGTCACGTTCAAGCGAACCTACGCAAAGCAGGCTCCAGGGAAGAAGGGCGCAGCCAGCAAGCGCGGTAATCAGGTCAAGGTGCCCTTTACGCGGAATGACAGCCGCGACGCAAAGAAGCTGCACATTCCATCCCTTCGAACCTCGTGCGGCCGGCGCCGGATCCGTGCCCGGAACAACAACGATCGCAGCATTTTGCTGTAAATCATAGGCTGTTAGTGACGCCGCCGTTGCATCGCTTGTTGTAATGACACCGTCAACGTGACGGAGCGTGGCTTGTTCAATTGCCGATAAATCCTCGCGTTCCGTTACGGTCAGGCCGCTTTCAAGCGCCAGCGCGTGATGGACCAACACAATGACAACCGCGCGGGGAGTGCGATCCTCCAATAGGCCTGCGAATGCAGGTAAGGCCAAGCCGTCAATGACCAAAGCCGCCCCGGGCGGCATGGCCGCAAGGACATTCGCGGCGGCGGAGCGGGCGATATCATCCGGCCAAGGGAAAGCCCCGTTGAGTTCGACCACGGTTACCAGCTTCCCTTGATCCCGCAAGGTGTCGATAATTCGGCGGTCATAGCCGTAACCGCCGGTTTTTTGATTGATATCGCCCGGAACCGCAAACCAGACATGGCGCAGTTTGTTAGCCATTTAGTGGCGCATCATAAGTTGCCCAGGCATCCGGCTTTTCACGAAGCCGAACTTGCAGCGACTCAATTTCTGTCGCCGTATTGCCACCGATTTTATCAGCGCTAATGCCGTTCGCATATGCCTGGAATATGGTTTCGGCGAGGACTTCCGTCGTCGTGTTGCGACCGGAAAATTCCGGTAGGTCGTCCAGATTTCTGTACGCGTACGGTTCCAATACTTCGCCTAACAGGTCCGTCGCCCGCCCGATATCGGCAACGATTCCATTTGAGTCCAGCACCTTACGGCGAATCGTCACTTCAACAACATAGGTTGCACCATGCAGGCGCTGTGCCGGTCCGAAGACTTCGCCTACGAAGGAATGCGCAATCATCACACAGTCGCGGACCGTGATACTAAACAAAATTAAGAATCCTCCTGGTCGTAGCGAATGACATGGCAAAGTGTGTCGCCGGGATCATTCGCAAGCTGTGCCATCGTTTCCGGCAAATCTTCGAAGTTCGACTCACCTGAAATCAAGCAATCAAAAACCGGGTCACGCAGAAGCTCCAGCGCGAGGACGAGACGATCTCGATGGTCACGCCGCGCGCGGCGGCTCGTTGCCACCGCACCGACCTGGCTGGACTGCAATCGCAATCTGCGCGAATGAAACGCCTCGCCCAAAGGCACCGGAACCGCCGCATCGCCGTACCAACTCATTTCCAAGACCAGGGCCTCAAATCCGGCAAGCCCAAGCGCGCTCGTCAAACCCGCCGGCGTACCGCTTGCGTGAACGACAATATCAACGTCGCGCGATGCGTTCTCCGGTGTTGCAAACGCGACGCCGAGCTGGCGCGCGGTTTCTGTCCGCGCGGCATTGATATCAACGAGTTCAACCCTTGCACCTGGAATGCGGCCCGCAAGACCTGCAAATAGGCAACCAACAACACCTCCACCCACGACGGCAATTTGATCTCCGACGCGAGGACCTGCGTCCCAAAGCGCGTTGATGGCGGTCTCCATATTCGCCGCAAGTACGGCACGTTTGTTCGGTACGTCGTCCGGAACAGGTACTGCCGCTTTTGCGGGAACGGCATACCGGTCCTGATGCGGGTGCAGGCAGAATACCCGCCCACCCGCACTACTCTCACCGACCGAAGCGTAACCATATTTTACTGGTGCCGGGAAATTCCCGGCCTGAAAGGGGCAGCGCATTTCCTCGTACTGGCTTTCAGGCACACGCCCTTGAAATACAAGCGCTTCCGTCCCCCGACTAATGCCGCTGGCACTGGCTTTGACGATGATGTTGCCGGGTTCGGGTGGGAAAGACGGGGCGGGTCGAATTTCACCTCGACCCGACGCAACAACCCAAAACGCACGCTCATCCATCAAACAAACACTCGAACATGACGTCGTCGCCGAAATCAAACCGTCGCGTCACCGGGCGCAAGCCTTCCGCCAAACTAGCCACTTCAGGCAAGGTTATGGCGGACCGGCCGGACCCGATGATCATGGGAGAAACCGTCACTTGCAGGCGGTCGAGGCAATTTGCTTCCAAAAACCGCGACACGGTTATGCCACCGCCCTCAACAAACAATCTTTGGCATCCTTTTGCGGCGAGCACGGCGCGCAGTGCCTCTGGTGCCAATCCGGCAACGCCGCGCGGCAAGCCGATCAACTCCGCCAACCCGTGATGAACCGCGCCATTGATCTTGTCCTCAGCGCAAATCAAAAAAGTCCGCGCCGCATTGTCTTGGAAGATGTGGTACGCGTCCGTCAAACGCCTTTCGGTGTCGATCACAACGCGAACCGGGTTTTCACCGAGACAATGCCGAACCGTCAGTTGCGGATTATCGTGAAGAACGGTCTCCGAACCGACCAGCACGGCGTCGAACAGGGCACGCATACGATGATTGTGCTCAATATCACGCGACCCGGTAACATAATGCGACGCACCATTCGCCGTCGCGATTTTTCCGTCCAGGCTTTGTCCCAAATGCGCGACCGCAAATTTACCCTTCGAAACGCAAAGCGGAAGATAAAGCCGTAACATCGCCGCCACCACGGGTGGGACGCTTTTTTCAATCTCCACCGAACCACAGGATTTTACCGTCGCAACGGGCGCAGAATTAGTCACGGTTCCTATCGCCGCGACCGTCAGGCTACCCGAATCGATAAGGAGCGCCCAACCCTCCCCGGCGGGAAGCGACCGAAATCGCTGACAGACTGTCAGAACGCCGCCCCATGCCTCTTTTTCGCTTATTTCACTGGGCTTTGCGCCCATTACCGTACCCCGCGTCCGTAGCGCGATTCTTCACGCCGCATAAATATTTTGTTACAGATTTGCGCGCGCCTACCATATATCAAGCATGTATTTACCAGAACGTTCCGATGGTGTGGTGTGACGAACCGCATAGCATCAACACAAGAAACTCTCCAGGCGGCTGGTGAACATACGTACAAATGGCCTTGGCGCGATGCCCGGTACGTCGTGGCATGTCTCGGTTTGTTTGTTGCAACGTTCACATTAATTGTGTGGCCCTCTGTCACGGCTGCACTAACCGCTATCGCAGTGTTTATGGGGTTTTCCACCCTGTTGCTCGCAACAGCATACCGTGCCGGGTGCCTTTCCCAATTCGGCGCCGCGAACGCCATTACAACCCTGCGAGCCGCTCTTTCCGCAATTATGGCGGGGGCGATCGTGAATGCGGAGATGCTTTCAACAACTTGGTGGCTAAGTGGTTTGGCCGCGATTGCCTTCATTCTCGACGGGATCGATGGCATTGTCGCGCGCCGGCACAGCCTTACGAGCAAGTTCGGGGCGCTATTCGACCAGGAAGTCGATGCCGCTTTGATTCTGATTTTAACGCTATTGCTTGCCGTTTCAGGAAAGATCGGTATTTGGATCGTCGGCGCAGGCTTGATGCGCTATATACTTCTCGGCGCGGGATGGGTTTGGCCTATTTTTACGGCCCCCTTGCCGAAAAGCCGGTTCCGCAGCAGCGTTTGCGGCATATTAGTCGCGGCGTTGGTCATCTGTCTGTTACCTGTTGTCGATAGCGGCGCGGTAAACATCATTGGCAGCGCCGCGCTGTTTGTTTTGATCCTGTCCTTTGCCAAGGACGTATTATGGCTGCTAACAAAAGCACCAAGAATGAAACGCGCGTGAACATGATGCCCAACTCGTCCATTGCAACACAGCCCAATGCGCAAGACGCAAGCCTCACCGCGGTCGGCCGCGTTATTGGCGATTTGCGACGCGGCATGGCGATCGTTCTGCGTGACGGCGCGGACGCATTACTGGTGACCGCCGCGGAATCCTGTGTCGACCCCAGAGCGTTAACGATGTTGACGGATACTGGCGTTTCTTGCCTGGTGACCGAACCGCGCGCCGAAGCGCTGGGTCTTGGTCCGGTCGATGCGCCCGTTGTTGCTATCGAAACGGAATCAGGTCTCGATAGCGAGGCGATTGCGACCATCATTGGCGAGACAGAGGATAATTCCGGACTGCGCGCGGCGGTCGCCAACGTCGCCGATCCACTACAACAGGCGGCGGTTGAGGTCGTAAAGTTGGCCCGTCTCCTGCCAGCCGCACTGACATCGCCGATATCGGAAAACGCAACGGCGTTCGCCAATCAGCACAATTTGCTGGCGCTCGATATTGCGAATATCGCTCGTTATCGCGGCGCGGCAGGCGAATTGATGGACTACGCCGTCACGGGGTCCGTGCCCCTTCAAGGCGCAGAAGAAACCAGACTGGTCGCATTTCGGCCGGCTGACGGCGGAAAAACACATGTGGCCATCGTGATTGGCGAACCCGATCCCGATTCAGCGGTGTTGGCCAGATTGCACTCGGAATGTTTCACCGGCGATTTGCTTGGCAGTTTGCGTTGCGATTGTGGCGATCAATTGCGCGGCGCGGTTGAGGCCATCGCGGCCGCGGGCGGCGGCGTGCTGCTATACATGGCGCAAGAAGGCCGTGGGATCGGCCTCGTCAACAAACTACGTGCCTATCGTCTCCAGGATGACGGTTTCGATACCATCGACGCGAACGAACAGCTCGGCTTTGACGCGGACGAGCGGGTCTACGCGCCAGCGGCAACGATGTTACAGCGCCTTGGATATAATCGTATTCGGCTTATGACGAACAATCCCGATAAGGTTGCCGCTTTAAAATCACACGGCATCGACATCGTCGAACGCGTTCAACACGCCTTCCCGGCCAATGGCCACAATGAGCAGTACCTTCAAACCAAAGCGGCACGGAGCGGTCACCTGTTCTAGCGCGCGTTATGAGCTTCGACGCGCTACTGCGCCATCGCTCTCTCATCAGCGAACGTTTCATATACAGCCCGGGTGGCGGGGAACCGGATATTCACCATTGTACCTTGGCCAACATTGCTGCTGATTTCGAGAGTTCCGCCATGCAACTGCATAAATTTCAGACAGATATGCAACCCAAGACCTGAACCCTCGTATTTTCGCGTTTTACCGGCATCGGCCTGACTAAACGGTTCAAGCACGTCCTCGATTTCTCGCGGGGTCATGCCAATACCTTCATCCGAAAAACCGATCTCGACCGCTCCGTCGGAAATTTGTTGTGCGGAAACTTGCACCTTACCGCCTTCATGAGAAAATTTTACGGCATTCGAAAGCAGATTGTTTACAATTTGCATAAGGCTCCGCTCGTCACAGCGCAGCATTGGCAGTTCGTTGGCAACTTCCAGCTCCAGCCGAACGCCATTCTGACGCGCTTGTATCGACGCCAGTTCCAGCGAACTCTGTAAAAACGCTGCTAAATCGACATCGGATTCCTTCAGTTCATAGCGGCCCGCTTCTATTTTTGAGAGATCGAGGATGTCATTGATCAGGCCGAGCAGGATGTTGCCACTCTTTTGAATGTCGCTGAGATAGTCATCGTACCGGACATCTCCCAGGGGGCCGAATATCTTGTTCCGCATTGCATCCGAAAACCCGATGATCGCGTTGAGAGGCGTACGAAGATCATGGCTCATGATCGCCAGGAATTCCGATTTTGCGCGATTGGCAAAGTCAGCCTGGATGACGGCCTCGGAAAGGTCTCGGTTGGTAATTGCGATCTCACTAGCCATACTATTGAACGCAAGACCTAGTTCTCTGATTTCTTTAGGTTTATATCCGCTTCCCGTTTCCACTCGCGCGTCGTAATCACCGGCAGCCATCCGCCGCGACATATCAACGACTGCGGAGAAAGAGCGCGTCAAATAACCGGAGAGGAACCAACTCAACAGCGCCGCGGCCACAATACCCGCAGCGCTTATACCGATCGCAGAGTTCTGAATAAGGTTGGCCGTAGATCTAATTTCGGCGAGGGGCTGCGGGACCATCACGCCCCAGCCTGTCGTCGGCACGAATGTATAGCCGGTCACCATTTCCGCCTTTAAAGCCGGCGAATAGAAGACCGTCGTGCCGGTCTGTCGCGACATCATCCGCTGCACGGGTGCCACCTTAGCGATATTCTTCACCGTCTTTCGCCAGGCCGGCAATGGATGGGCAATCACATTACCCGCTTGATCGACGATCGCGGCATGCCCCTTTTCGCCAAAAGAAACAGCCTTGCCTTGCTTGACGATGTATTTCGTCGATACAGCGCCTATGACAAGGTTTTTGCCATACGCACGTAACAAATAGATAACGGGATGACCGAAAGGACTCAGCATGACTGGAGAGAATACAACACGGTCTTCTTGAAGAAGGGTTTTGAACATACGAAAACGGACGGGGGGCACTTGCTTTGGGCAAGGCAATTTGCCGGGCGATATATCAGCGATCATGTTTCCGGATTTTCGGTCGGCAATACACAGGTGATCGAAATCGAGACTCTCCATGAATTTCGATACCGCCGGCACTTTCTGATCGGCGCGCGGCAGTTTCGCGACAAGTTCGAGTCCATTTTTCAAGTCGATCGAGTATCGTTCCAGCGCTTTACCGACATTTTTGGCAATCACAAGATGTTTGTCTCTGACGCTTTCGATTTCCCGATCAAGGGCATCGACAAATATCCAAATCGCGAGCGCAATGACTGGTATGACCGCGACAATGGAAAGCGTTAAAAAAAACAATAAGCGCAAGCGCATCCGCGATTATCCAAAACTGTCTAAAAACTGGCAATTACGTCGTGTTTCGCTCTTTATCGGCCCATGTTCTCCTCTGACTATCGGCTCTAAACGTTAATAACGTCATAACCTTCCTATAAGGCGGGTTAACCCGAATCCTTCCTTTCTGGATGAAGCCAAAGATGCCGCAACCGGGGCAGAGTTCGCCGACCAAGACGGCAATTCTTTCCGCAACCACCATCACTAACAGACTCCTCTGCGGGTAACACCTTCTAATGTAGGGATTAAATGCATGGCATTGGGTTTGCAGTTTACCTTTCGGAGGGTCCACATATGGTCGAAACTGCAATTCACAGCCCCAACCCGGTCACATCGGCAATCAAGCCAACCGTATCCAGTCAGCCGGTATCGCAACGAGAGATGTTGAACCCGGATGGATCGGCAGTTCCCGATATCATCGCATACCACCATCGGCCCGAGGACCTTGGCGACCATACCAATCAAGATGTGCCTGAAGAGGGCGGGCACGGCGGTGAAATGTTTGGCGCAGACGGGCTGACTTTTGGCGATTTTCTGGACGTTATTAATCCGCTGCAGCACATTCCCGTCGTCTCTTCCATATATCGTGCGATGACAGGCGACGAGATTTCACCTGGTGCCCGTATCGCTGGCGGCGCCTTATTTGGCGGACCCATCGGTTTGGCTGTTGCTGCGGTGAATGCCGTTGTCGAATCGTCGACGGGCGACGACATCGGCGAAACAATAATCGCCACACTCACCGGGGAATCCGGTGACAAGCCGACCGAAACCGCGGTAGAAACTGCAACCGAGAAAAAAGCTGTTTCCGTAGCTGAAGCAGGCCCCATGGTCGTTGGCGCGGGCACGGTACCCGTTAGTCTCATTCCAGCCCAACCCAGCCCGGCCTTGCAACCCACTATCCAACCATTTGCCGCCGCGGCGCCGCTAAAACAAGCCGCAAAACTTCCCTTTGGCGGTCTTGGTACCATGACGCCTGGGCTCGGGGTCTTGGGCAACGAAAGCAACAAAGATCCTGCTACCGCACTTCTGCAAGCCCGCGCCGCCGTGCCATTTGCAGGCCCCATTCAAGGTTTAGGGAATAGTGTGCGTCCGCGAGCAATAGAACAGCCCGTGCTGCCCTCGATTAGTACCAAGCTCTCCGACAGACTTTCCGCCCTCGCGGCGCAAACAGGGCCCGCAAAAACGGATAAGCAAGACAACAGTAAACAGGATCCCCAAAACCCCGCACCACTGCCCGCTGCGCTGGTACCACAGCGGATGTTCGATACTCTCGACCGTTATCAGCAGATGAAAAGCTCGAAGACACCTGCGGGCTAAAACCTGTTCTTTCCATGCTAGAATTCTCCCATGGACATTGAAGTCTCTGCAGACGGAACGCTTAAATATGATCGAATGGCGATACGCTGTGCGCTTGGCCGCAGTGGCGTACGCGTTCACAAGGTCGAAGGAGATGGCGCAACGCCTACCGGGTGCTTTGCCCTGCGTCGCGTACTCTTCCGTCCGGATCGCGTGAAAAAACCAGATACCAACTTACCGATTCAACCAATCACACTGTCCGATGGTTGGTGCGACGCGCCACAAGATCCGAACTACAACAAGCCGGTTACAATGCCCTATCCTGCAAGCGCGGAGTCACTTTGGCGGAAGGACGAACTTTACGACGTCGTAGTCATACTCGGCCACAATGACGATCCGCCGATACCCGGCACCGGGAGCGCGATATTCCTGCATGTCGCGCGGTCGAATTACGAACCAACGGAGGGCTGCGTCGCAATTGCGCTGCCCGATTTGATCGCGCTGTTGAAAATCTGCCGTGATAAAGACCGGATTTGTATCAGCGCGGCGCCCGCGGACCAAATATAGCCGTCCCAACCCGCACATGTGTTGCGCCAAACGCGATGGCGACGTCGTAGTCAGCGGACATACCCAT
>JAJFJB010000193.1 GCA_021774435.1 Alphaproteobacteria bacterium | reverse complement strand
CCAGAATATCGTCCCGGCGCGGATCGCGGAACTTCGTCGCGCCGTGGTGACGGTCGGCAACTTTATAACCGAGCGCATCTTCCGCTATGAGGATTTTCTGAATATTTGCCGTCCCTTCGCCGGTAAAGAACAAATCGGCGTAAGACTTCAACCAGGAGACGCGATACTCGGTTGCAATCCCATATCCGCCGAACACCTGTTGCGCCTTGTCGGCACACATCTTCGCCGTTTGCGAGGCGTGGTACTTCGCGATCGCCGCGATGCGGTTGCATGGCAAGCCCGCATCCATGCGCCGGGCCGCGTCATAGACCAGCAACCGGCTCGCCTCAATGCTGGCGGCCATGTCCGCGATGTCGGACTGGATCATCTGAAACTTCCCGATCGGCGATCCGCGCACCATGCGCTCGTTGGCGTAGCGAACCGCATCTTCCAAGCAAGCCCGCGCGACGCCCAGCGCTTTGGCGCCAACCGTGATACGCCCCGCCTGCAGCGCCTGCATGACGATCTGGAATCCTTCGCCTTCCTCGCCCAGACGGTTCTCGGCAGGCACCTTAAAGTCGTCGAGGAAAATGGCGTTGGTCCGCAACGCCTTGGAGAGGCCGTGCATTTCAACCGGCTGGGCGTCAAATCCGGGATACTTCTTGGGCTCGACGATGAAGGCGGTGACACCCTTATGGCCCGCATCGGGATCGGTTTTCGCCAGCAGGACACCGACATCGGTCTCGTTCGCCATGGAAGCGAACATCTTCGAACCGTTGAGAATGTAGAAATCGCCGTCCCGGACCGCCCGCGTATGCATATTGCCCATCGCATCGGAGCCGCCACCGGGTTCCGTCAGCGACATCATGCCAATAGTCTCTCCCGCCAAAAGCGCGGGTACGTATTTCTGGATCTGCTCGATAGTGCCGCCGGTATAAATGCAGTACGGACAGGTCGCTGCTTGCTGATTGTAGCAGGACGCAAACCGGACATCGTTACGCGCGAATTCCTCAACCACGACAGCCGTCGCCAGATAGCCCATACCGCTACCGCCGACAGATTCGGGAAACAGATTTCCGTAGAACCCAGCCGCCCCGGCTTGCAAGACGAGGTCGCGCGGGAAATCGCCCTTCGCTTCGATCGCATCCATAACCGGGTTGACCTCAGTCTCCATGAACCGGTTGACGCTGTCCCGTATCAGACGAATTTCTTCGGGAAAAAGATCTTCCATCGTTTTGTCCTTCCTATGAAGTCGTCACGCGGCTTTTTACATCCGCCAACGCTTCCAGCGCGCCCGTCACGAGATCCTGCATGATCTCCCCAGCGGGCCGGCTTTTGTGTAACAGACCCGCCGCCTGCCCCGCAGGATTGCTATGAACTTCGAGTTTCCCTGCCGCTCTCGCCGACGCATTGAAATCATCCATCAGAATTTTCTGGTATGGCATCGGCAAGGGATCAAGGTCCGCTTTCATCCAGGCTTCAACTACGGCGTTCTTGAACATGCGGGCAGTTTTGCCCGTGTAGGTCCGGCTGATCTCAAAATCCCGGGAATCACCGTCCAATATCTGTTGTTTGTGAACAAGATCGATGTTGCATTCCTCCGCAATCAGAAATGCGGTACCAATCCAGGCACCCACCGCGCCGAGCGACAGGGCGGCAGCAATGCCTCGACCGTCAGCGATACCGCCTGCCGCCACAACGGGTTTCGGCGCGACCGCATCCACGACTTGGGGAATCAGTGGAAAGTTCGCGATTTTACCGGTATGGCCACCGGCCTCATAGCCCTGCGCCACGACGACATCGACCCCGGCATCCAATTGCCGCACCGCATTGCGCGGCGAGCCAACCAATCCCATGACTGTCATGTTTCTTTCTCTCGCCATGGGCACCACCCAGGACGGGTCACCGAGGCCGGCCGCAAACATCTGCACATCCTCTTCCATGATCACATCGACCTGTTTCTGGATCATGTTTTTCGTATTGGAGCCGGGTGTTTCACCACCGGCTCCTGTCGTGTTCGCGACAACAAATTCATTATCCAAATCCACCGGCGTCAGCCCGTGCTGCGACATCAGCCCTTCGACAAATGCGACATGCGCCGGGAAATCCGCTTTTAATTGAGCCCGCACGTCGGAGCGGGTCGCGCCAGCGCCGCCCGCGACTTTGGCCGGCAATATCAGATCCACGCCGATGGGCTTTCCCGTGAGTTTGCGGGTTTCCCTGATGGCTTCGCGCAGTTCCTCCGGGACAAGGCCTGACCCGCCGACGACCCCCATGCCGCCCGCTTCCGAGACGGCAGCAACCAAGGCAGGCGGCGTCGCTTTACCCCGCGACCCCATACCGGCCAATAGAATCGGGTATTCGATATCGAGCATGTCGCACATCGCGGTACGAAAAATCGGACGTGACATGGAACCTTCTCCAGCAATTCGGCGTCGCATCGCCCAATATGCTACTCAATCAAACGCACAGGACAAAATTGGGTCCGTCGATCGCCGTCGGCGCTCACAAGGGGAGAAACCATGCCGTACCAGGACTTGCGTGAATATATAGAAGAGCTCTCCCGCCGCGACCTGCTCGTGGTGGTCGACGAGCCGATGAACAAGGATACGGAGTTGGTCCCGCTGGTCCGGCTGCAATTTCGCGGCTTGCCGGAATCGCAACGCAAAGCCTTCTGGTTCCGCAATGTGACCGATTCTCGAAATTATGATTTCGACTCCTCGGTGGTCCTCGGTGCGCTGGGCAGTTCACGGGAGGTCTATGCCGCGGCACTCGGGGTTGATCCAGATGGCATCGGCGCGCACTGGGCCCATGCGCAGGGCAATCATCTGCCGCCCAATGTGATCGACAAAGACAAAGCGCCCGTGAAGCAGAACATCATCCACGCACCCGATCTCGGTGACGGCGTCGGCATGTTTCCCCACTTGATTTCGACCCCCGGTTTCGATCCCGCGCCCTACATCACCGCCGGCGCGTGGGTGACCCGCGACCCTGAGAATGGCGATTACAATCTCGGCATCTATCGCGGCATGATCAAGGCCCCGGATAGGGTGGGCTGCGCTACCGACGTCCCAACACAACATCTCGCCATTCAATGGGACAAGGCGAGGCGAATGGGCAAGCATCTGGAAGGGGCGATCATCATTGGAGGCATTCCGGCTCTGCTGATGGCGGCGGCCAGCAAGGTGCCCTATGGCGTCGACGAGTACGGGTTGGCCGGTGCCTTGAACGGCGCGCCCATCGATGTCGTCCCGGCCGAAACCTTCGACGGTATGGTGCCGGCTGGTGCGGAGATCGTCATCGAGGGCCGCATTCGCACCGACATCCTGGAACCGGAAGCGCCGTTTGGTGAGGCGAGCGGTTATCTCGGACCGCGCAAGATGGAAAAGGTTTTCGAAGTCACCGCCATCACCCATCGCGACCAGCCTATTTGCCAGGGGATCATCAGCGAATATCCACCAAGCGAAAGCAGCGTAATCCGCAAGGTCGCGTTCGATGCCATCTATCTCAATCATCTCAAGAGCGCCTGCAACATTCCGTCAGTGACGAAAGTCGCCTGTCACGAGATGGCGAGCTGCAACATGATGTTTGTCATCCAGCTCGACAATCCAGCGATCGGGCAGCCCTGGCAGGCCCTGCGCGCGGCGGCCGCGTTCGATGCTTCGCTCGGCAAGATCTTCATCGCGGTGGATTCGGATGTCGATCCGGATTCGATGGATTCAATTCTGTGGGCCCTGTCCTACAGCATGCAGCCGCATCGCGATGCGGAAATCATTCGCGGCAAGGTGCCAAGACTCGACCCTTCGATCCCACCTTCCCCCGACGAGGTCTATCCCGACGGGCAAGGTGCCTCTGCCTTGTTGATCAATGCCTGCCGCGAACATCCTTATCTGCCCGTCTCCCTGCCTCGGCAGGACTTCATGGAAGACGCAAAAAAGCGGTGGGAAAAGATGGGCTTGCCCGAGCTCGACCTGCAAGACCCCTGGCACGGCTATCCCTTGTCCGCCTGGACAACGGAAAACGCAGAAGAAGCAATCCTGGCCGTCACCGGCCGCTATTACGAAACCGGCGAGAAGCTCGTGGCACGCCGAGAGAAAACGAATAAAGCTGATTAAACCAATTATACTGTGTGGAGGAACCCATGGCCGATAACCTGCTCTTTGACGTAAGTGACAATATCGCGACCTTGACCCTGAACCGTCCGGCGAAGCTCAACGCCTTTACCAACGACATGCTGGAGGGGCTTGTGGCAGCGTTGGACGATTGCGACGAGCGGGACGATGTGCGCGCCGTAATCCTGACCGGTGCGGGACGCGGATTCTGTACCGGTGGGGATATCAACGGGATGGGCGAGGCCACAGACAGCCGGCCCCATGTCACCAAGAACCGTATCTGGAAGGAAGTACAGGCGTTTCCGAAGCGCCTGGCCCATTTCGAAAAACCGATCATTGCGGCGCTGAACGGCGTGGCGACCGGCGGCGGGTTGGATCTGGCGCTGGCGTGCGATTTCCGAGTCGCTGCAAAGTCGGCACGTTTCGCCGAAACCTATGCCAAAATCGGCCTCGCGCCGGGCGGCGGCGGCGCCTATTTCCTGCCGCGTATCGTCGGCGCCGCGCGCGCCCTGGAACTTTTCCTGACAGCCGATTTCATCGACGCGGGTACGGCGCGGGAAATCGGCCTCGTCAACCATGTCTACGCCGATGAAGATCTCATGGCAGAAACGCGAAAGATCGCCGTACGGATCGCCTCCATGCCGCCGAACTCCGTCAAACTGATCAAGCGCGCCGTTTATCAGAGCCTCAACACCGACATGGCGACCGCCTTCGATTTGATCAGCTCGCATATCGCTATCGCCCGCGCCGGCGTCGATCACCCGGAAGCGATCAATGCCTTCCGGGAAAAACGCGACGGCGAGTATGTCGGGTATTAGGACGCGGGTTTAGGTCGAAGCCGGCGGCAAAGGTTCTTTTCCACGAATGAGGTCGGCAGCACGTTCCGCCATGGCTATGACCGGGGCATTGATATTGCCACCCGGCATATCCGGCAAAATAGAGGCATCGACGACCCGCAGGTTCTCCGCCCCATAGACCCGCAGGTCCGGATCGACGACGGCACTCTTGTCGTTCGCCGCGCCCATCTTGCAGGTTCCCAATGGGTGATGAACCGTCCAGGCGTTACGGCGGATATAGGCGTCGATATCCGCCATCGACGTGCAGCCCGGGCCGGGATTGATTTCCGGTCCCCGGAAGGGGTCGAGCGCCTTCCGACCAATCACATCGCGCGCCATCTCAATGCCGGTCCGGAAGGTTTGCCAGTCCTTTTCCGTGCTCAAAAAATTCTGATGGATGGCGACAGCGGTCTGCGGGTCGGCCGACTTGAGTTTCACATATCCTCGGCTTTCCGGATGCAGAATAACCGGACGGCACATGAAGCCATCTTTCGGGCGCGGGCGATAGCCTGGAAACCATGGTTGGGTTTCCGGCGGCACGAAGCGCGTGATGAACTGTATATCGGGCTGAGCCAGGGCTGGGTCGCTTTTAAGGAAGGCCATGACAGGGCCCGGCATCGCCGTTGCAAAGCCATCTCCCAAAATGTAGGCGCGCGCCATGGCCCGCAGCAGTCGGTCATACCGAAGGGTATTCACAAAGGGCCCATCGGACTTCCGTTCGTACTCGATGCCAACCGACATATGGTCTTGAAGATTTTTGCCGACGCCCGACAATGGCAATTTGCAGTCGATCCCGTGTTCGCTCAATTCATCCGGATTGCCGACACCCGAAAGCATCAAGATTTGCGGCGAGTTAATGACACCACCGCACAGAATCACCTCGCTGTCGGCCCGCGCACTCAGCGTCTTACCACCCTGTGTGAAATGAACCCCCGTGGCGCGCGATCCATCAAACGTAATTTCCGTCACAAAGGCCTTAGCCGAGAGCGTCAGATTTTTACGGCGCAGGGCAGGACGCAAATAGGCGACCGACGCACTGCACCGTAATCCTCGGCGAACCGTCGACTGCATCGTGCAGAACCCATCTGGTTCCGCGCCGTTGTAATCCGGCGTAGCGGCATATCCGGCTTCCGCGCCAGCGGCAAAGAAAGCGTCCAGCATAGGATCGGGGTAGCGGTTCCGCGTCACCGTCAAGGGGCCGCCCACGCCGCGATAGTCGTCGGCACCTTCCTCCCAATCCTCCTGACGCTGGAAGTAGGGCAACAAGTCGGCAAAGGACCAACCGGTACAACCGTTTTCCGCCCAGCGGTCGAAGTCCAGGGGATGGCATCGGACATAGGCCATCGCGTTGACCGAGGAACAACCACCGATCACCTTGCCCCGGGCGCACTCCACTTCGCGGTTATCGAGGTTCGGTTCGGGCTCCGTGAAATAGCCCCAATCATGCAGCCGTTTGCGAAGGATTTGTCCCCAACCGATCGGCACTTGAATGAGAGGGTCCCGGTCGGAGCCGCCGGCTTCCAGCAATAGCACCTTCGCCGCAGGGTCTTCGCTGAGTCGGCTCGCGATAGTGCAGCCGGCGGAACCTGCCCCGATGACGATATAGTCGTAGACTTGTTCCAAAGCCATGTGGGTTAGCCAACCAAGCCGATTCGGTTATGCAACCGCGGCTTCGACCGCGCCGGGAACGCTACCTCTTTGCCAGCTGTCGACATATTGCTGAATGGTCAAATTACGGCGGTTCTCCATATTCTTGTCGAAGTACTCGAAGAGAACACCATCCGGCGCCTGCAACGACAGCAAGAGTGTACAGCCGTCCGGGCCACCCCGTTCCAGGTGCGGCAGCGCATCGGTACTCGCCAGAGCGTAGTCGCCCGCCTTTCGGACGATCGATTTGGTCGAACCATCCGGCTGCATTTCCTCCACATGCTGCTCGCCTTCAAGAATCAAGGTCACCGTGGAAGCGACATGGCGATGCCGGCGGCAATGGCCGCCATTGCCCTTAAACCGGAGCATCATGTCCAGCCGGCCGCTTGGCAAGTCGTATCCCAACAGGCTGTATTCGAAATCAATTTTGAAGTCCGTGTGTTCCGGGTCGGTCAAATGCCGCCATTCGATGGACTCGGGGTCATAGCGTTCGGAAATTCTAGGCATCGTGTCCTCACGAATTTTGGGTTTCCGAGAAATTATCAATGCAAGGTAAATCACCACAAGACATTGGCCAAGCAAGGTTGATGTGTTCAAGGGGCGTCGATTGCATCGGATATATCCCATGCTATCGTAACACCAACGTGCGATTGTCGAGTACAAACTCGGCATATCGTCTTCTTCAATTACGAGGTCGCTATGACCGAAACCGCTTCGACACATCGTGTTTCAGAACTGCCTGCGCAGCACCCCGCCACGCCAGTGACACCAGCGCAAAGCCGCGCGCGCTTTTTCAACTCAGGCAATGCCTTCAACGTGCAGCTCCCGCCGGTCCCGGATAAGGCGTTTGTCGACGAACCGTTGCAGGCTCTCGATCCTGACACCCCGACGGGTATGATCCTGTGCGATATCTCCGACGAGCTCGATTGCTCGTTCCCGGCGACTTCGCCCTTGGTCTTGGCCGGTTATGCGCGAATTCGCGCTGGCGAGAAGCTCACGACGGATCCGCGGGCCAGCGGTGTCATCGTCTATGTCATTCAAGGTACCGGTGAAACGCATTGCAGTGACGAAACCGTGACTTGGAATACCGGGGACCTGATGCTGTTTCCCGGCGGCATCGCGCAACATCATGAAGCGAACGATACCGATGCGGTCCTCTGGGTCGTCAGCAACGAACCGCAGGTCGCCTTCGAGGGACTACAACCGCCGACAGAAGGCGATGCGCCCACGGCCGTTGTGCATTTTACCGCCAGCGACATCGATGCGCAGATCAATAACCTCTATGACAACGCAGAAGAAGGCGAACTGCCCGGCTACGCTGTCGTCTTCTCCTCCGAGCAGCAGGAAGCCAGCCGCAACGTCTTGCCGACATTGACGCTCGCGATGAATTCGCTGCCCGGCGGCACGATGCAACGGCCGCACCGCCACAACTCCGTTGCCGTGTCTCTCGTTATCAACGGGGAAGGCTGCTATTCGATGGTGGATGGTAACCGCAAGGATTGGGCCCCCTGGGCAACCACCATAACGCCACCGGTCGCCGTGCACTCGCATCACAATGGCGGCAACAGTCGGGCCCTTTTCCTGATCGTCCAGGACGGCGGGTTCTATTATCACACGCGTGCCATGGGTTTCGAATTCACGAAAACCTGATTGGGGACAGCACCATGACGGCAACCAATACATATCAACAAGTTGGTTTGGAGATAGAACCGCTTCACCCTGCGCTGGGCGCTGCTGTTCGGGGAGTCGATTTTCGGCAGCTTCTCAGCCCCGAAACCTTTGCGGCCATCCATGCTGCCTGGATGGATCATCTGGTCCTGGTGTTTCCGGATCAACCGGTCAACAACGCGCAACAAATCGCCTTTGCGCGGATGTTCGGCAATCTGGAAACCCACCACCAGGACATCATCAAATCGGCCCGGGAACCGGAAATCTTTCGAGTGTCGAATGTGGATGACGACGGCCAACTGATGGAAGCCGACCACCCCACCGTCGCGCAAATTTCCCTGGCACAACGCTGGCATACGGACAGCAGTTACCGCCCGACCCCCTCGATGGGCTCGATCCTGCATGGGCTGGAGGTAACAGACGAAGGTGGAGAGACCTGCTTTACGAATATGTACAACGTTTACGATGCCCTTCCCGAGCGGCTTCGAAATGCGGTTGGCGGCCGCAAACTCTGTCACGATTTTGGTCATCTCGCAGACTTGGCACCGATCAAACCGCTAACCGAAGAAGAGCGCGCGGCAATGCCGCCGGTCTGGCAACCGATGTGCCGCCGTCATCCCAAAACCGGGCGAACCTCGCTATACATCAGCCCGATCTACAACGAAGCAATCGAAGGCATGGCGGACGACGAGGCGGTCGATCTCATCGCCGAGCTCACTGCTTTCGCCGAACGGCCTGAGTTCGTCTACCGGCACCGATGGTCAAAAGACGACATCGTCATGTGGGATAATCGCTGCACCATGCACCGGGTCATGCCCTACAATCTCGCTAAGCGGCGCGTCATGCACCGCGCCACAATCGTCGGCGAGGGCCCAGTGATCGCGGCGTAGGTTACCGTTTCATCTGAGACCGATCGTTCTGCTTCCCAAAACGTCATACTCGTGCTCGACACGAGTATCCATGCCGATTGAGAAGGCAAAGATGCAGATGGACCCTCGGGTCAAGCCCAAGGGTGACCGAGAAGTAGTGCTTCAAATAGTTTTCCTGCAGTATCTTACGCCTAACGGGTTAGGTCTCTTCAATTCGGCCCTTCATATCGTACCCGGCAAGCGCCTTTTCGACGAGCGCCTCGCTGGTATCGAAATCGTAGTTCCACATGAAGCGATTCTTCACGATGAAAGGCGCTCCGGCATAGAATTTTTCATACTGCGCGTGGCGGCTGGCGAATTCCGATCCGACCGCATCCCAGGCCAATTTCAATAGCTTCACACGCTCTTCGGCAGTGACACCCGGCGACTGCACATAACGCCGGATATCATCGCCCGCTTCCGGCGTATCGAAGTCCGCGACGTTGGACGGCAATTGGATCATGCCGCCCCCGGTGAGTTCGCGCAGCACTTCTAGAATTTCGGGATAGAGGCGCGACTGCAAAACCATGGCCGCGTAATGGGTCTGCGGATGCGGCACATAAACACCGTTCTGGTTCGGCGCGGCACGGGCAATCTGACCATCCAGCAGCCCTTCATACATCGCGGCTTGAACCGCAATGTCGGCAATCTGGCCCTGGACCGGCGGCATCATATTGATGCTGTTCATTTTCGTGATGCGTTGCGCCAGTCCCGTCAGAAAACGCAGCTTGGTCACGAAGCGGATCTGTGCCTGATTGTTGCCCATGATATGAGCTGGGGTTTCGAACCATTGATCGCGGCAAATATCCAAATTCTTGTATACGAAAATATGCTCCCACGGCACGAAGACATTGTCGTAGACGACGAGCGAATCCGTTTCGTCGAAGCGGGTCGCGAGCGGATAGTCGAACATGCTGGATGCCGCGCGCGCATAAGACCGGCGCGAATGAATTTTCACGCCGGGCGCATTCGCCGGCACGATTAGTGAAATCGCATGATTTTCATCACCTGGCCGCATCGGGTGGATCGTGCTCTGGTGGATATAGTCAGAGAAAACCGACCCGGTGCCCAGCATCTGAGCCCCTTTGATCACGACACCATCGTCGCGTTCCTCGACGACACCGCAATAAAGATCCGGCGGGTCCTGCTGGTGGGCCGGCTTCGACCGGTCGATCTGCGGCGGCACGATGGTGTAGGTGATGTAGACGTCGTTATCGCGCAGAAATTCGTAGATCCGCACTGCGTTTTCCGCGAAACGCTCATTGCCATCGCGCGCCAGGATTTGCGGCTCGGCGGCATATCCAACGAAGAACCCCGCGACATGGTCCGGCGTACGTCCCATATAACCGAAACTTTCTTCCGACCAACGCTCAATCGCCGCGCGGCGCAGGTTCAGATCCTCAACGGAATAGGGAAGCTGCCAGATGCGATTTACAGCCGCGCCCGTTTCCGGCGATGCGTATGTCATCAATTCGCGATTATCGGGATCGCAGGCAATATCGAACAGGCTGGCAATGGTTTTCGCCGGTTCCGCAAATGCCGGATGCGTCGTTACATCGCTGACTTCCTCGCCATCGATGAAGACCCGGCGACCGTCATTTCGTATCGAATCCAAAAACTGGGCTCCGGTCCGAAGGCCACCGGGAAACCGGTCATCTTTCAGGGGTTCGCTTTGCGATCCTGCAGTTGGTGTCATCGGCATGGCTTACCTTTCTTATCGTTGGAATCGCGCAAACATATGGGAATTTGGCATTAGGGGGCCGGCAGCGCTATTTTATCCGTAATCGTCGGCTATAGTAGCAACCAATTCGAAGAAACGAGGACTCCAGCGACCCATGGCCAGTTCCGAGAAAACAGAAGTCGATCCACGAGAATTTCGAAACGCGCTCGGTTGCTTCGCGACCGGCGTTATGGTCATGACAAGCGCCGGCGGTAGCGAAGGACTTATCGGTGTGACGATCAATTCCTTCTCTTCCGTATCGCTTGACCCGCCCCTGGTATCTTTCTGCATCGCCGACTCGCTGACCGAGTTCGAAACCTTGCTGGAAACCGATCATTTCGCGCTCAATATTCTGCGGGCCGATCAACAGGAATTATCGAACCAATTCGCCAAAACCAGCCCCGACAAATGGCGCGGCGTTGCGTATCGGGAAGGGGCCAATTCAGCACCGATTCTGGAACCTAATCACGCGGTACTCCTGTGCACGAAACATGCGCAATACGAGTGTGGCGACCATTATATCGTCGTCGCCCAGGTAGAAGACTTTGAGTACGGCGACAGCGAGCCGCCACTGCTTTACTACAAAGGCCAGTATCGCGAAATCTCATAGGAAGACGCGTCAGGCTTCATCCGGCTTGTAGTAGTAATGCAGTTCGAACAGCAGACAGCCCTTTTCCGACTTAAAGGGGCCGTGATACGCTCCGGGCGGCCGACAGGCATAGGTCGGAGCCGTGAACGGCTCACCGCCATCGCCATTCTCGTCATTGCCGACAATCATCGTACCCTCAACGAGATAAACTTCCTCCCAGTGGTCGTGCACGAAGGGGACGGTCGAATACGCGCCCGGATCAAAGCGGAGGAACCGTGAGCGGCTGCCCGTCTTGGTTTCTTCGTCCAGGTCAGACGTCAGGACCTTCTGCTTGATCCCCTCGGGATAGCCCGGCGGCACTTCCCACCCTTCATCCATATTCAACGCCGTGAACTCAATATGCGGTTTGCCTTTACCCATCAGCCCTGCTCCTATCCGATATTCGGTAAAATCGTTACGTCATAACCATGCGAAATTTTGCGGCCAAGCACAGGGTCTTCCAATTCCAACTCAAACCGAGAGGCACCGGTAAGCTCGCCAATCACCGGCAAGGTTCCCCCAAACATCGCCTGGCCGGAGGCCAGCGCCGCATATTCCGATGCGTATTGCGCTGCCAGTTCCAGCGGATCGATCATCGCCGACACCACCCCTTCCTGATACAGCGTCTTCGTGGCGCCCTCGACCCGGTAGGAACGCAGTACGAGCTCGTCCCAATGATCGGCCAAATCCGCATGCCGCCAAAGGGTCGACGCAACAGGCTTGGGGCAGCATTGTTTCGAGACCGAGACGTTATAGGCTTCCACTTCGCGGTCGGTGTGGTCCGATCCCAACCCAACCCAATAGCCGTCATCGCGTTTCAGCAGGAAGTATTCCGCCTCACCACTGCTGCCTGACCCAACAGTCTGAATTTCCGCCGACGTCGTCAGCAAATTTGCCCCGACGCGATAGAAGCACGGCGTCGATACCGGGCGGGCGACGCCGATCGCTTCCAGTTCGACGATATGTTCTTCCAGCTTCGCCTTATCCCGTCCCGTCCAGCCGCCAATTATCAAATCAGAGACGGGGACCGTCTCCGATTGGGACCCATCGCCGGTCACGAAAGTCAGTTCGAGTGAATTTGTCATATCAGCCTTTCCATAATTCGCTGAATTGCGTCGCAACGACCTTTTCGTAGGCCACGGGTCCATCGAGCCAGCCAAGATCCTGCATGAATTCATTCATACCCAGTACGAACTCCTCGGAAATCGTCGCATCGTAATAGGGCAGATCGCGTGCCACGACCTCGGCAATTGCTTCGGCATCCTTCTCCGGAAACAGCTTTTTGCCGACTTCCGTTACCAGCGACAAATCTTCACGGATTGCCTTTTGGGTTTTAACGATGGCCCGCACGGCCGCCGCCGCCGCGTCCGGGTCCCGCTCGATCAACGCATCCGATCCGATAAGCGCCGGGCAGGTATAGTTAAACGCTTTCTTGGGCTCATCCCCGCGGCGGATATCGACCAAGACCTTGCCCACGCCCGCGCGCACCGCTGTTTCCGCCCCCATGCCATTGGCCCAAAACGCGTCGACCTCTCCTTTGGCCAGCGAATTCGCGGCGGCCACACCAAACGACACGCCCTGCTCGATCTTGCCCGGCGCCGGCGCCACTTTGATCTTATCTCGTTCCAGATCGAGTCCCGCTTCCGCCAGCATCCGCTTCAAACCAAGCTCCACGAACGGCGCGGCGGCGATATACTTTCCTTTGACCGCGCTGATATCGCCATATCCGACATCGAGATCCGACCGCACCACCAGCAGCCAGTACATCCCTTGCGCCAGTGTGGCCAAAAGCTTCGCCCCTTCCCAGTTCGGATAGGCGGCGAGCGCACTGTGCGCCGAGCCCGCAACGAGATCGAATTCTCCGTCGCGCATCAATTCGCAACATTTATTGACCGGAAAATAGTGAACGAGTTCCATGTCGAGTCCTTCTTCCTTGAAGAACCCTAGCTCTACCGCCGCCACGGCTGGAAAGTAGGAATTCGAAATCAGATCGGGAACGGCAATTTTCATGGCGGTATCTCCTTGGCTCGATAGCGACGGATTAAATTTTTCCGAGGGCGCGCAATATACGGGGCGGTGTCAGCGGTACTTCACTCAGAATAACATCGAAGGGCGCCAGCGCATCATTTACCGCATTGAGTATCGCTCCCATGGCCCCTGTCGTGCCGGCCTCACCGGCCCCTTTCGCGCCCAATTCCGATGTTTTTGTCGGCGTTTCCAGATGCTCGACTTCGATGTCCGGCATTTCCGCCGCCATCGGCACGAGATAATCGGCCAGTGTCCCGTTGCAAAGATATCCGTCATCATCGTAGATGAATTCTTCGTACAACGCGCCACCTATACCCTGCACGACCCCGCCTCGTATCTGCTCTTCTACGAGCAACGGATTGAGTATGCGGCCACAATCATGGACGACAAGGTAGCGCTGAAAATCGATCAGACCCGTATCCGTGTCGACATCGACAATGGCAACATGCAACCCGTTTGCCGGCAAGAACATCCGGTCCCGACTGGCATAACGACCCGTTACCGTGAGATCGGCCGAAACGTCGTCCGGCACCATGTAGGGCTTGAAGTGGCCCACCTCAGCAACATCACCGAGTGACATGTGCGCAACACCACTGTTGGCATCCACAACCGAACCGTCGCGGATGTCCAGTTCGACCGCCGGCTTCTGTAGAAGAACGCCCGCGATGTTGAGGATATTACCACGAAGCTCGCGTCCAGCCCTCAGCGCAGCCTCCCCTGCCAGCGCGGCACCGCGCGAACCCCAGGAACCGCCGCCGACAGGGCATAACTCGCTGTCGCCACTATTCACCTTCACATCATCTGCAGAGACACCGACGACACCCGCGATAACCTGCTGAATGCCCGTATCGATGCCCTGCCCCTGGTCCGTTGCGCCCGTGTAACACCGGATGCCGCCAGAAGCTTCGAGCCGCAGCAGGCACGTTTCCTGTGCGCTGATATGCTGTCCCCCCTCGCCGTAATATTCGGGGCCGATGGACGTCAGATCGACGAACGTCGCAAAGCCAATGCCTCTGTAGATGCCTTTATCCCGTAGCTGATTTTGCTCTCGACGGAATGTATTGACATCAATGCGTTCAAGGGCTCGGTCCAGGCAGCCCCGAAACGACAATCGCTCCAAACCGATCCCGCCAGGCGACGTCATCGGAAAATCGTCATCCCGCAGATATGCGCTTTGGCGGAGTGCAACCGGGTCCAATCCCAATTCCCTCGCGCCCAGATCGACCAGTTGCTCCGTTACCGCACAGGCAATCGGGTGCCCGACGGACCGTATGTGGCCCAAGAGCGACTTATTGAGATAGGCCATACGCACAGCCGCCCGATAATGTTCGTGCCGGTAAGGGATACCGCACAGGCGGATGATCTGATTGCCTTCCGCGATACTGGATCTTGGGTACTGCGAATAGGCACCGGCATGAAACAGGTCGTCCACTTCCATGCCGAGAATATCGCCGTCCGCCGAAAACGCCATCCGCGCGGTAACCGAATGGTCACGGCAATGGATATCCGCGAGAAAAGACTCGAGACGGTCCGCAATAAACTTGATCGGGCGCCTCAACAGCTTTGAAAGCGCACAGGCGGCGAGTTCGTCCGGATAAAGATGATGCTTGAGACCGAACGCCCCACCTACATCGGGGCAATGCACGCGAACGTTCTGCTCCGGGATATCCAACAGACGGGCATAGAGATCCTGTTGCTGGTGCGGGGTTTGGTGCGACTGATGAACCGTCAGCCGATTTGACGCGGGATCATAGTCTGCAACTAGACCGCGCGGTTCGAGACTAACGCCGGTATGACGATTGAAACGGAACTGCCGCTCGATTACGAGGTGGGCGTCACGAAATGCCAAGGCCGTGTCACCTTGCTTTACCTCGGCCTCGAAGGCGAGATTATCGCCGAGATCCTCATGAAGTGGTTGTGTATCATCGGCGAGGGCCGTCTCTGCATCGCCGACATGCGGCAATTCCTCCCAATCAACGACCACTTGTTCCGCGGCATCTTCCGCTTCCGCCCTGCTGCGGGCGACGACGGCCGCAACCGCTTCACCTTGCCAACGAGCGACGCCGGTCGCAAGCATGGATTGCTCAGGGACTTTGAGATTGGGAAACAAACCATGCGTCCCGCGCCAAGACTCAGCCAAGTCTGTAAGATCCGCCGCCGTTACCACGCGCACAACACCCGGCATGGCAGCCGCTTCGGTGCTGTCGATAGATCGAATTCGAGCATGCGGATAGGGTGACCGGACAAATGCCAAGTGCAGCATTCGGGGCAACTGGATGTCATCGACAAATTGGCCACGGCCAGCCAACAGTCGTTTCGCCCTATCCCTCGGTAGCGCAGAGCCGATTGGCGTTTGAAAATTCATCTGCTCGCCACCTCGGCAACGGCGTCGACAATCGCCTGATAGCCCGTGCAGCGACAGAAATTGCCGGACAGATAATCCCGGATTTCTTCGCGCGTTGGGCTATCGTTCTGTTCCAGCAACGCCGCAGCTGTCAGCAGCATTGCCGGTGTGAAAAATCCGCACTGAAACGCATTGCGTCGTTGGAATGCGGCCTGATGGGCCGCAATACGACCGCTTTCGTCAGCCCCCTCTA
>JAJFJB010000192.1 GCA_021774435.1 Alphaproteobacteria bacterium | reverse complement strand
CATCTTGTTCATGCGCTTCATCATCTTGCGCATCGTCTGATATTGCTTGAGCAATTTGTTAACATCCTGAATCGTCGTCCCGGAGCCGCTCGCAATACGTCGCTTACGTGACGCATGGATCAGTTTCGGCTTCTGCCGCTCCGACTTGGTCATCGACGATATGATCGCTTCCTGATGCAAAATTGCAGATTCGTCGATATTGGCTTGCGCCATCTGTTGTTTGGCCTTGGAGACGCCCGGAAGCAGTTCCATCATGCCGGACAGACCGCCCATCTTGCGCATTTGGCCAAGCTGCTTGGCCATATCGTCGAGATCGAACGCGCCTTTCTGAATCTTCTTCGCAAGCGCTTCGGCCTCTTCCTGCTCGATGGATTCGGTGGCTTTTTCCACCAGGCTGACGACATCGCCCATACCCAGGATGCGGCTCGCGATCCGCTCCGGATGAAAATCCTCCAGCGCATCGAGCTTTTCACCGACACCGATAAGCTTGATCGGGCACCCTGTCACCGCGCGCATCGACAGTGCCGCACCGCCGCGCGAGTCGCCGTCGACCCGGGTCAGCACGATACCAGTCAAAGGCAGCCGGGCATTAAAGCCTTCCGCAACATTGACCGCGTCCTGGCCGGTCATCGCATCGGCAACCAGCAATATTTCGTAAGGATTGACTGCCTCACGAACCGCCGCAACTTCGCCCATAAGGGCTTCATCGATCTGTAAACGGCCCGCCGTATCGAGCATCACCACATCGAAACCGCCGAGCCGAGCCGCGTCGTTCGCCCGGCGCGCGATATCCACGGGTTGTTGACCCGCAACAATCGGCAATGTCGTAACACCCGCTTCCGCACCCAGGATTTTCAACTGCTCCTGCGCCGCGGGCCGCTGGGTATCGAGCGACGCCATCATGACTTTCTTCTTGTCGCGGTTCTGCAAGCGAGCCGCGATTTTTGCCGTCGTCGTCGTCTTACCAGAACCCTGCAGGCCGACGAGCATGATCCCGACCGGCGCCGGCGCCAACAGGTCAAGGCCTTCCGTCTCCGCACCGAGCATGGCGACGAGTTCGTCATTGACGATCTTGACCACCATTTGCCCCGGCGTGACCGAGCGCAGCACCTCTTGCCCGATGGCTTCTTTCTTCACCCGGTCGATGAAATCCCGGACCACCGGCAACGCAACATCCGCTTCGAGCAGCGCCACGCGGACATCGCGCATCGCTTCGGAAACGTCCGACTCGCTAAGCGCGCCGCGCCGCTTCAGTTTCTCGAAGACATCGGCCAATCGGCCTGACAATGACTCGAACATATACGCCTCTGCTCAAAAATCAGTCCCAATAGGCAAACGCAAAACGCGCCAGTGCGCGAAACTCGCGGACTGGCGTAGCCCCTCGGGACCGGAAACACAGCGTTTCCCGATTGAGAACGGGCTTTTACGCCCGGAATTGGCTCAAGTCAAGCAGATGCGAATTACCGGAACAGGCCGGTTTCCGACTAAAAACCGTCATACGGTAATGAACGGGTCCAACCCCCATGAAAACAGCGGACGGCCCCCACTCGCCGTCACTGCAATCACATCTTCTAACCAGATGCGCTCAGTCTCGCCACCTGGGTAGAGCAGATGGAGGGGGACCACCATATTCTCCTCCAAAGCCCAATCACCGTTTGGCTTGCCGTCCGCGGTGATCATCTCCAGGTCCATATGGGACAAGCCAAGGCCATGAAAAAAGATCAGGGCGCCGTCTGGGTCTGATACACCACATTTGCGATAAACCTCACGGCCTAAGGCCTGCAGTTCGCTCACCCGAACACCGGGACGCATCGCACCGATCAGTGTTTGCGCCACTTCACCGACCGCGACGGCGTTGGTCTTCGAGCGTCGATCCGGTTCATCATCAACCACCCAGGTCTTGCCGCCATCCCAACAATACAGATCGATGGTGCCGTGGCAGTCGAACAACACATGGGTCCCGGCTTCGACCTCAAAATCTTCAAGGCCGGTTTGCAACGTTACCATCGGGTCGGCACCCCGTGGATGCCCCCACACCATGGCGCCGGGGTCGTGGACAAAGCCGCCTAAATCACAGGCCGCTTGATGGTAAGCCTGGTTGATGTCGCGCCAGGACGCCCCTTTGCTCCAGGAAGAGACAGTCCGTTTAATGGCCTGCTCATTAAGCGCCGTGGCGCGCTCAATCAGGGCAAGCTCACCTTCGGTCTTTACCGCCCGCGCCGACATCAGCGTATCGTAACCATCCAAAACCTCAAGCCCGTCAAGTCCGAGACGGAACCCATAGGCCATATCGTCAAAGGCAACTTTACCCTTCGTCAATTGGAGTTCCTTAAGGGCGGCCTGGACATTACTTATCATATCAAAGCTATAACGGTCCCGCGCCTGGACCAGCCAGTCCGGCCCGGCAGCACCAGCGGGCAGGAATCGATCGATATCTTCCGGCTTCGGCGGAATATCCAGCCCCATCATCACGGCCCGAAAGGGTCGGATATCTTCGATCCAGGTTGGCTGGGCGAGAAATGTGGACACATAATAGTCAGCGATGACGAAAATCGGGTGGTCCGGCGCATGACGCGACAAAATGACGGCATAGGGCCGCGGCTCATCCGACTTGTGTCCAATACCGTTGAAACCGGAGAGGTAAAATACGTTAAGCGGCATCGTTGCGACGATGCCGTCGAGCCCCCGCGCTTCCATCGCTGCCAACAAGCGTTCCATATTGCAAAACCGCGGCGGCAACGGGGCGCGCGGAAAGGCGACGTCGCGTTTGGCAGATTGACCACTCATCATATTAACCTTCCCTTCCGTGCAGCACCGGCAGTTCGATGAAAGACGGCGTCGCGTCGTCATGATAGACGATATTAGCCGCTACCCGGATATCGGCATCGCTATCATTTGCCAAAATCGGGTTGCCACTGTTTGTATTGCGCGCCCTGCGCGGGAAGTTGCTGCTATTTATGTCGATTTGGATCCGATTTCCCGCCTGGAACGTGTGATGGATATGGGCGAGTTCGATTTCGAACGAATACACTTGGCCCGCAACGAGCGGCTGCGGTTCCGATAACGTGGGATCGCGGAAGATCGCCCTTACAACGCCATCCATGAGCAACATGGTACGGCCATCCGGCGTTACCTCAATCAGCTTCGCAATGAAATCGGTATCCGGGCAGTCCGACGACGCGTGCAGGGTCACGCGAACAGCACCGGCAATTGTTAGATCCTCCGTGAGCGACTCCCCGCGGTAAACAAGGCCGTAGTTCGGCATCGCCTGTGCCGGACGCTGATCACGAGCACCCGCATCAATCAGCATGTTGCGCCCTCCCATTGTCGGGATCGGGTTTCTTGGGTCATAGATATAGTCTCGCGTGTCACCGCCCGGGCCGGATTCCGTAAGACGACCATCGCCGCGAAGATACAATTGGCGAGGCTCGGTTCCGGCCGGCGGCCATTGCTCGGCATGACGCCAATCGTCGGCAACGTAGTTATCCGGATCCTCGACCCAGGCGCGCGGCGAATAATAGACCGCCGGCTCCGTCATGATTTCAGTCGGTTTGTCCTTGAGCCAGTGATCGAACCATTCGAAATAGGGGTCGCGGGGCCAAAAATTCGTTTCGTAGATAAAATAATGATCGTTCGGACCAACCCAGAGCCGCTGGTTTCCAACCCGCGCCTGAATATCCATAAACGCGCCAATCATGCTGGGCTGAAATATGTCATACCAGTTGGTGACATGGAATCCGGGGATGTCAATGGTGCGCCGAAAATCGTGCTGTCTCCGGAACTCGTCTGGCGCCGGATGTGTGAGTATTTCATCCAGGAAGGGCTGCCAAGTCGAAAAATCCGGATAACCGGTCATCGGCAAACGGAGCCAATCCTCCGACTGGATAAAAGGCGGGTCGGCTCGGCATGCCGCATCCAGCCGCTCGTACCGGGCCCCGGCCCCCGTGGCCGCGGCGTCCAAGCCCGACTCGCCGATACCGGAACGCGCCATCAACGCGGCTCTATGAGACTTCGACAGGCCCGGTATGTTGCGCGACACCCATAGCCAAAGCCGCTCCATTTCAATGGATCCGCCCTCATAGACGACGTCATCGTAAATGCTCGCGCCGCCGACCTGGGCGAAAAACGCGCGCAAGGTCGGATGGCGCGCGCTGGCAGCGGCCAGTGTCGTCGTCGCGCCAGCGGACGATCCCGACATTCCGACCTGCTGATCGCTCCAGGATTGTTTGGATATCCACTCTAAGGTGTCGTAGCCGTCCGCGGCGTCGTCAGCATAGACCCTGTCGATGCCTTCAGACCCGTATCGGCCCCGCGTATCCTGATAAACGGCCGCATAGCCATGCGCGACGATTGTTTTCCACCCTCGCAGAATCGAGCCATGCATTTCCTCGCCTTCGTTCGGCAACCAGCCTTTCGTCGAATCGAAAATCGCTTCGCCCTGGGGTGCCGTGATGCCGTAGGGCGTGCGCTGCAGGATTACGGGAAACGTTGGTCCGCCCGCCTCGGGCAGGAAAACGAATGAGTTGAGTTTGACGCCGTCGCGCATCTCGACAAAAGTTTGGAAAGACGCCGCGCTGCTCGCTGTATGGGTATCCGCCATGGCCTCGTTTCCTTGATCTGATCCGCTATTGCCTCATCGATGGGCCACATTATCGAGCCGTCGATGCGGATACGAGTCTGCGCTCTGTATTGAATGGAACTCTTTACAGTAGAGCCGCGCCAACCCAAATCCGGTGGACACCTTTACCAGGATCGCCCTATAACGCGGCGAAAGCGGGTGAAACGCGATGATACCGTTTACGAAAATGCATGGCATCGGCAACGATTGCGTCGTCATTGACGCGCGGGTGGAGCCCTATGCGCTGCAGGAGGACCAGATTCGGCTGATAGCCGATCGGCGCCGCGGTGTTGGCTGCGATCAGCTCGTTCTGATCCAGCCGCCCCAAAATGAGCGAGCGGTCGGATTTCTGCGGTTCTATAATTCTGACGGCAGCGAAGCGGAGGCCTGCGGCAACGCGACCCGCTGCATCGTGTCGCGCCTGATGCAGGAAGAGGACAGCGACGAGATTGCCGTGGAAACCGTGGCAGGATTGTTGCCGGGCCACGTCGATGAGCGGGGTTTGGTGGCAGTGGATATGGGGCCGGCGCAACTTGACTGGCGCGATATTCCCCTCAGCCGTGGAATGGATACGCTGCACCTTGATCTCTCGGCGGGGCCCTTTCAGGATCCCGTAGCCATCGCGATTGGCAACCCGCACTGCATTTTCTTCGTCGATGATGCGGATGCCGTGGACCCGGCCGAACACGGCCCTGCCATCGAGCATGACCCGCTTTTCCCACAGCGTACGAATGTCGAGTTTGTCGCGATCCTGGATCGAAGCCGCGTCCGCATGCGGGTGTGGGAACGCGGCGCCGGTATTACCCAGGCGTGTGGTTCCGGCGCCTGCGCCGTTGCCGTCGCCGCGGCACGACGCGACCTGACCGAACGGCAAGTCGAGGTCGTACTTGATGGCGGATCGCTGTTCATCGATTGGCGGCCTGACAACCACGTCGTCATGAGCGGACCGGTCGCCGTGTCTTTCACCGGCGAACTTGACGAAATGGCGTCCGCCGCATGAAGGACGGACCCGACATTGTTACGTTCGGTTGCCGGCTCAATGCATTCGAGTCCGAAGTCATGCGTGACAAGGCAGCGGGACTAAACGATGCGGTAATCTTTAATACCTGTGCCGTAACTAAGGAAGCCGAGCGTCAGGCGAGGCAAGCAATTCGGCGGACCCGGCGCGAAAATCCAGACAGAACAATCATCGTCACCGGCTGCGCCGCCCAAATCAATGCCGAAGCCTTCGCATCCATGCCCGAAGTCGACCGGGTCATCGGAAACGAGGAAAAACTGTCCTCGGCGGCCTACCAATCGGAAACGCCGGTTCTCGTCGGCGACATCATGTCGGTTCGGGATACCGCCGGCCACTTGATTGACGGCTTCGAAGACCGTGCGCGGGCATTCGTACAGGTCCAGCAGGGCTGCGACCATCGCTGCACCTTTTGCATAATCCCCTTCGGCCGCGGCAACAGCCGTTCCGTGCCAATCGGGGAAATCGTCAGCCAAGCCCGCACCCTGGTCGAAAACGGCTATTCGGAAATTGTGCTGACCGGCGTGGATATTACATCCTACGGATCCGATTTGCCGGGCCAACCAAGCTTGGGCCAAATGGCACGCCGACTGCTCGCCCTTGTCCCGGAACTGCCCCGGCTTCGAATTTCCTCTATAGACTGCATCGAAATCGATACTGATCTTCTGCAATTAATCGAAACCGAACCGCGCCTCATGCCGCACTTGCATCTATCTCTGCAAGCCGGTGACGATATGATCCTCAAGCGTATGAAACGTCGGCATAATCGCGCCGACGCCATAGCGCTTTGCGACAGGTTGCGCCAATCGCGTCCGGATATCGCGCTCGGCGCCGATCTGATCGCGGGATTCCCGACGGAAACCGAGGATATGTTCCAACGGTCTCTGGACCTGGTCGATGAATGCGGACTGGTGTGGCTGCACGTATTCCCCTACTCGGCGCGCCCCGGCACGCCGGCGGCGAGGATGCCCCAGATAGACGGCGCCATCCGCCGCGAGCGGGCGGCGCGCCTGCGCCAAGCGGGAGAGCAATCAGCAACGCGTTTTCTTGACAGCCGCATTGGCACAGACGCCACCGTCCTGGTTGAGACGAATGGCACGGGCCGGACGGAACATTATGCGCCGATCAGCGCTCTTGAAACGCTGCAAGACGGCTCAATTACAACCCTTCGGGTCACCGGACGCGAAGGCGGCGCTCTGACGGGACGTTTGGCTGCATGAACAAACCAAGTTGGCTGGACCGGTTAAGATCGGGTCTTTCAAAATCCACATCGAAACTCACGGACGGCATTGCGGGCATCTTCCGCAAACGTAAGCTAGACGATGAAGCCATCGAGGAACTCGAAGAACTTCTGATTACGGCCGATTTGGGACCTGCAACGGCGGCAAAATTGGCTGCGAATCTCGCCGCAACGCGGTTTGATAAGGAAGTCTCGGAAGAAGAGGTTAGAACCGCGCTCGCTGACGACATATCGAAAATTCTCGAACCCGTCGCAAAGCCTCTGGCGATCAATCCCGGACACAAGCCACATGTGATTCTTGTCGTTGGCGTTAATGGTAGTGGGAAGACGACGACCATCGGCAAGCTCGCACAGCACTATGTCGGGCAGAGGCATAAAGTCATGCTGGCCGCCGGCGATACGTTTCGTGCCGCCGCCGTTGAGCAACTGCAAATTTGGGGCGAGCGGGCGGGATGTCCCGTTATCACGGGCAAGCCCGGCGGAGACGCTGCGGGCCTCGCATTCGACGCGCTGCAGGCGGCGCGCGCGCAAGATGTAGATGTCCTGCTGATCGATACCGCCGGCCGCTTGCAAAACAGGGCGGACCTGATGGCCGGTCTTGAAAAGATAAGCCGAGTCCTCAAGAAGCTCGATGAAGCAGCACCCCATGACTGCGTTCTGGTTCTTGACGCAACTGTCGGTCAAAACGCGCATAGTCAGGTTGAAATCTTTCGCGACATGGTCGCGGTCAGCGGGTTGGTTGTCACCAAGCTCGACGGATCTGCAAAAGGCGGCGTCCTGATTGCGCTTGCGGAAAAGTTTGCCCTGCCGGTGCATGCGATTGGCGTCGGCGAAGGCGCCGAAGACCTGCGTGCTTTCGAGGCAGAAGATTATGCGCGCGATCTCATGGGCTTAAGTAATTAATACGCTACCAGACCTGTTCCGTTTTCGGCTCGGCGTCAGCGTTCTGCGCCTGACCGGCCAAGACCCAGTCATCCGTATTCATGTAGCGCGGGGCTAGAAAACGGTAGGTTTCCCGAAGCAAGTCCGGCACGGTCGCGGTATATTGGCCCGATTCTCGCTCCCAGGCACGGATTAGGTTGTCCCATGCGACCAGGCGCCGGTAGACGGAATTTCGCGTGCTGCGGATATACTCCTTCTGAGAGGCGATATTTTTCAAGACGGCAATGATTTCACCGGTCTGGCCGTCTGCCATATCAAATTCTTCACCGAACTCGTTCACAGCAATCGAGATCAGTTTGGCCACAGACGTCGCAGAGTCCAAAATGCTGCGGTGCTTTGCAGCAACACCTCTCAGACGCTTGATCTTTTGCTCCATTGACACCACGCCGCGGAACTGTTCGCGGAGTGTTTCAATATAAGCGAGTTCTTCAGCCAACTCCTCGATCATGTCGACGACCTTGTCCCCGTTGCCGGAATCCAAACCGATCGCCTTCGCGGCTTCCTCGAACGCTTGGTTGACCTTCTCCTTAACTGCGGGGTCGTCCGCGATTTGCAGCAATTGTTGTGGGTCGGTGATCAAATTCTCGTCGCCGGACATCCAGGAGACCAACTGCATGCAAATTCGCTGCTGGGCAACTTTTCGATGGTCGTCAGAGATTTCCCAGGAAGCTTCGCCCGTAAGAAGTTCGGACGGCAGATCATCGCCAGGCATCAGAACTTTTACATACTCCAAACCGCTTGCGACCAGTTCCAGCATCTGGTCGTCACTCGAATCTTCTTCGATGCTAAATTCCCGTCGTATGCCCGTAAAAGGAAGCATTACCTCTTCGCCCCCCAGATTCAGGACGAATACCGGCTCTTCCGTTTCATTGGACTTTCGAAAATACGACCCTTCTACGGCCGTAAAGAATTTCTGATCGAAATTTACGGTCTTTTCCTGGCTCGATTCCATAGCTGTAACTCTGTCCCCGACTCACTTCTGCTATTCCGGTGGCACCTAATTCCAACCAAGGGCGAGGCCCCATGGAGCACCTGTATGTGGAAGAGTTTAAGGAAAATGACTTAATTAGAATTTAACGAAACGACCAAATTTGAGGCGAGATGCTGCAGCGTCGGCAACTCAAACCAGAATGTCGAGATAAAACCCTCGCGGAACATTCGATCTGGGCGTTTCCGCGTCCAATGCGAGCAATTCCGCCAATCGCGCAAGCGCCGAATTCAAATCAAAAGGATCAAGCGCAGGGCGTGCTTGTCGTTTAGGTTTTTCTATTAAAGCGGGTGGCCCGTCCGCAGATGACGGCCGAGATGGCGGGATACCTGCACCGCCGGATGACGGGGTAGGAATACCAGGTTCATCAATCGACATCGCGTGATTCTAGGAGTCGGCGGTCCGGATGGCAATCCCAACATTAACCATATACCGGCGGCCTGTGCTGACGACCACAAAGAAATAATTTCTTAGTCAATCGCCGCGCTGGCGTAGATTTCAACCAGCAGCGCTTCCGCGGGATCTGACCGGGGCTCGAACGTGACACCGACGCAAACCCGCGCGCAAGGATTCGCACGATCCGCCCATGCAACCCAAACATCGTTCATCTCCGACTTCAGCGCCATGTCCGCCAGATAAACCGTCGCTGTCACCAGTTTCGATTTATCGCTGCCAGCTTCTGCCAGCAACGCATCAATACCATCGAGGCATTGTTGGGTTTGCCCAGCCATCGTATCCGTCTTGTCGGGAGCACTCATGACCACATGAACGAGGCCGTAATATTCGACCCGACGCGTGCGGCCGGGATAGCTCTCCGGGCCTCTACTAATCTCCATGGATCACTCTCCCCTCGTTGTATGAAACCGATCAATCCGAAACGGTTCGATCGGCAGATTGGTGCCGCCACTGGTAACCAGATCGGCGATCAGACTGCCAACGATCGGGCCCAGTTGAAATCCGTGACCGCAATAGCCGAACGCATGATATGCGTCCTCGGCAGCACTGGCCCCAATGACGGGGATGCCATCGGGTGTAAACGCTTCAAGCCCGGCCCAGCATCTCACGATGCTGGCGTTCGCCATGACCGGGAAAAGCACGCTGGCGGTCTTGGCGCTGATTGCGAGGCCATCGAAATCTATCGTCGTCCGATTCTCCTCGCGAAAGGCGCCGCCGCGATGGCCCCCCCCAATGATAACCGTTCCGTTTGCGGATTGTTTAAAGGACAATTTTCGGCCCTGTGAGCCAACCACCGGTTCGATGAATCGCGGCATCGGTGCCGTGACCATGAGCATCGCTGCCAAGACAGTCAATGGTACGGACTCACCTAGCGCTTCAGCAATTCGATCTGCCCACGCACCCGCACAGTTCAGTAAAACAGGCGCCTCAAACGCAATTTCACCGGCGGACACGCGCCATGTCCCGGCTTCACGACGAACATCCGTTGCCGCAGCGCCTTCGAAAAACCGAACGCCCAGGGATTCCCCTTTGCGCCGGAATGCCGCCGTCGTACGGGCAGGATCGGCGTAGCCATCCCCGGCGACATGCATGCCCCCGATGCAATGCGGGGCTGCGGCGGGGAGCAAATCGAAGAGTGTCTCGCGATCAACAATGACTTCATGGTCGAAGCCCAACTCACGGACTTGAGCCGCCCTCGCCTCCAGGGCCGTCAACTCATCCTCTGTTTCAGCTATTTTGACTTGGCCCGTTGCATGAAAACCGCAATCGTCATCGACTAGGTCTTCGATGCCGTTCCAAAGTTCGAGGGATGCCGCAGAGAGCGGTACCTCTGCCAAATCTCGACCCAATCGCCGCACGCCACCAGCGTTCACACCAGACGCGTGGCGGCCGACATGATCTTTCTCGATGACCATGGAACTCACGCCGCGGCGCGCCAGATGCAGCGCGGCCGAACAGCCATGCAGTCCGCCCCCAACAATCACGACATCCGCGGTTTCGGTCACTAACCTTGCCTCACTAATCTTTGCACAATGGCGGCGTACCCATCCGTTGCCGTGCCGTACCGAGCACCCTCTCGAATGCCAGAGCAACCGCCAGCGCTCTCTCATCCTCATCCAACGGCGCCATAATCTGGAAACCAACGGGCATACCGGCTTTATCCAACGCGACTGGAATAGTTACCGCCGACAAGTTCAACATGTTCGCCGTCCGCGTGTTTCGCAGCGCTCCCATATTGTGTGTCCGGTATCCTTCAAGATCAGCGACAGCGTCGAGAACCGGCGGCGTGATTGGCACCGTCGGACCGACGACGACGTCCACATCGGCCATGCGATCCTCCAAGGTTGCGGACAAATGCTGCAACTTATTGCGACGGGCGAGATAGTCGACCGCCGTAATCGCTTCCATACTGTCGAACCGGGCAGCGACATTCGGGTCTAGCGTTGCCTTCCGGTCCAGCATTTCACCGTTAATGAAGGCGGCAAACTCCGGTGCAGCGAGACCGCCCTGCAGAAATATCTCGTCGGCTTCAGCCGCTTCCGGAAGGTCGATTGAAGATACGCGCGCGCCTGCAGCCGCCAAACTGTCGATCGCCTCTTCAACGCCTTCTGCGACCCCCGCATCACACTCTTCGAAGAAATGATCGCACACACCGATGTGAATGTCGGACGCATCGACATCCCCGAATGCAGCGAGCAAAGCCGCCCCTGGCAGATCGGTCAGTGGATCGATGACTGCAAATGCAATAATTGCGTCGGAAACAGTACGCGCCAAGACGCCGGTCGTATCAAGGCTCGGACTCAATGGCACCACACCATCCACCGACCATCGCCCGAAGCTTGTTTTTACACCCACCGTACCCGTAAAGCTCGCGGGCACCCGCACGGACCCCGCGGTATCGCTACCAAGCGCCAGCAGAGCTGAGCCTTCCCACAAACTGACGCCGGCGCCAGCGCTAGAACCGCCAGGCACCCGATGCGCTTTCGCATCCCAGGGATTTCGCGGTGTTCCCCAATGAGCATTCGTTCCCACACCACCAAATGCGAATTCCACAGTATGGGTCTTGCCGGAAATCGGCGCGAGCGAACGCCGCAGGGATTTGACAACAGGACCTTCCGTTTCCCATTTGTCCGGCAGTGCTGCGGGCGTACCCGCGCAGGTGCGATAGCCCGATACCCCATATAAATCCTTCACCGAAACCGGAATTCCTTGCAGCGGTCCGAGGTCGATTTCTGCCGCGAAAACAGCGTCTGCCGCTAACGCCTCCGCGCGAAACTGGTCTGGATTGCGGCTCTTATAGGCATCCAACTTGGCGCCACGCCGTGCATGGTTTTCTATTGCCTCGTCCACCAGCGCCGCACTGGTTGTTTTTCCATTGCGAAGCGCGACGCCAATCGTCTCGATCGACTCGTTGAGCATTTTGGACATGAGATTCCCTCTTGCCGGACAGGCGGCTTGGTACCGCAAGGCCTATTAGGCTAGCCACAGCCGATGGATCCAACAACCGCGAAATTTATCAATCCACAAGCAGTCCCACGACTGTCACGATGCCGGCGGAGCGAGGCTTTGAGCAATTTGTTACAGAAATATAAACTGGACACCATATTTCTGAAATAAATCTCGAGCACGATCAGCTGGCATCGATATCCGCAGAAACAGCGACTCCCTCAATTGGTCTCACTAAGGAGAAAGTCATTGCCAGCCCCGAAGATCGCGAAACAAACAGCAACAACCGTTACTGAATTTGAAAAGCTTTCAGAAAGGCTTCTGACACGTCGCGCGTTTGTCGGTACAGGGCTTTCCTTCAGCGCCGCCGCATTTGTGTCGGGCACGCTGGTACCAGGTCAGGCCATTGCAGCAAATCGCTTCGGATTTGAGGAAGTTGCCGCCAACTCGGTGGATACGATTACCGTTCCTAAAGGCTATAGCTGGCACGTTGTGGCCAGTTGGGGGGATCCTTTGTGGTCCGACGGAAAAGATTTCGATCATATGTCTCGCGGCACTGGCGAAAGCCAGGAACGTGCCTTCGGTGACAACAATGACGGCATGGCGCTGTTCCGTTCAAAAGGA
>JAJFJB010000191.1 GCA_021774435.1 Alphaproteobacteria bacterium | reverse complement strand
ATAAACAGGAATTTGAGTGGTCCGGAGAAGGCGGCGGTGATGATGCTGGCGCTTGGCGAAGAGCGCGCGGGCCCGATCCTGGAGCGGTTCGATGCCGAGGAAATCCGCGACCTGAGCCAGGCGATGGTGACCTTGGGAACGATCGAGGCCAACACGGTCGAGAAAGTGTTCATGGAATTCGCCGACAGCCTATCCTCGACCGGCTCACTGCATGGCTCCGCCGACAGCACGGAGAAGTTGCTCGCTGCGATTCTGCCGACCGATCAGGTCAAGAACATCATGGAGGAAATCAGCGGTCCCGCCGGACGCACCATGTGGGACAAGCTGGGCAATGTGAACGAGTCGGTCTTTGCCAACTATCTGAAGAACGAATATCCACAGACAGTGGCCGTTGTGCTGTCGAAGATCCGCCCCGACCATGCGTCGCGGGTGCTGGGAGCACTGCCGGAAAGCTTCGCCATGGAAGTGGTGATGCGGATGCTGCGCATGGAGTCGGTGCAGCGCGAGGTGCTGGAAGAGATCGAACTGACCCTGCGCAACGAGTTCATGGCCAACCTGTCGGCGACGAACCAGGCGGACAGCCACGAGATGATGGCGGAGATTTTCAATTCCCTGGACCGGGGCACGGAAAACCGGTTCATGACATTGCTGGAGGAACGCAACCGGGATTCGGCGGATAAGATCAAATCGCTGATGTTCACCTTCGAAGATCTGGCGCAGCTCGACCCGGGTGGCGTGCAGACCCTGCTGCGGGCGGCCGACAAGGACAAGCTGGGCACCGCGCTGAAGGGGGCGTCGGACACGCTGAAGGACCTGTTTTTCAGCAACATGTCGGAGCGCGCGGCGAAGATCCTGCGCGAGGACATGGCGGCGATGGGCCCGGTGCGCCTTTCCGACGTCGACGACGCGCAGTTGGAAATGGTCAACGCCGCCAAACAGCTTGCCGAATCCGGCGAAATCCTCCTCAGCGACGGCGGCGAAGAAGACGAACTCGTCTATTAAGGCGAAAACGATATCCATCCGGTGAACATCGAACAGCCATCAGGCAACGAACTTCGTTAAATTGGCGGCGAGCCCTTAACGGTCGTCCTCAGCATCAGCCGCCGCTGTGGCAAGGCATAGTCGTGCAAAGCAAGGTGCTGGACTAGGCAGTTGTCCCAAATCAATACGTCACCAGGCCGCCACTTATGGCGATATTGGAACTCCTCCTTAACGCAATGTGTTGCCAGCATTTCCAATAGATCAGTCGCCTCACCGTCTGACATTCCTGTGATGCCTTTGCACTCACCGGCAACGACATATATGCAGTGGCGATCGGATTCAGCATGGGTCCGAATTACCGGATGATCGACCGGCGGCAAGGCGTCACGTTGCGCCTGGCTGACCGGTTTGCGGTTACTCTTACCTTCCTGTGCTCGGCGCGCATGCTTCGCTTCATAAGAATGGGTCGTTCGGCGTCCGTCTAGTTGACCCTTTAATTCGTCCGGCAACGCGTCATAAGCTGCGGCCGTACTGGCGAATAACGTGTCCCCCAGAATTTCACCCTTCTCATTAACCGGGACTTCTTTTGCGTAAAGGATCGTCGCCGCCGGCGGTGCAGGGATATAGGACATATCGGTATGCCACGTCGTTCCCGCATCCCTAAGGCCAACGGGCTCACCATTTTCCACTATATTGGAAACAACAAGAATTTCTGGGTAGTCTTTCAACGCATAATCAGACAGTACGTATGATTCGACTTCACCAAACTGACGAGTGAAATCAATAAGTTCGCGCTCGGTCAAAGACTGATTCCGGAAGCACAAAACACCGTACAACGCAAACGTGGCGCGGATCATTGCCATCGTTTTTTCGTCTATTGCCGCGCTGACATCGAGGCCAATTACATCGGCCCCGAGCGGCGCCCCGCTTGGCTTGATATCAATTTCCGTCATTTCCCCTTACGCCGCCCTCTATGTCCCCTGGCGCGTGAACATCCTATGCCGCAAACCAAATGCAGACCAGAACCGTGAGGTTGTTTTGTCTGCCCCAGTCTCTTGCGGCGGTATCCAACACGACCTGAAAATTTCGGTCTTCTTCATGATATTCCAAACTCAATTAAAGTTGAAAATTATTATTTCTAACAATTATTGATAAAATTCATGCGGCCTTTTGTTGTGACCCCGCCAGCGGGGGACTATTTTGACGCTGTACCGAAATCGGGACTCCCCGTCTTTCTAACGGAGCGCGTAAATCGTATCTTTTATCTGTTCGAATCGACGAATCACGAAATTGAACTGCGAATGAAAGGGCGGCACGTCCGCGTCGCAAATGACAGACATGCAAATTCCAACCGCGTCAGGAAACCTTTCAAATCAGGATTTTCCCGCTGGCCTGGCGCATCACCAAAGCAGAACGGGACAATTGCGCGGGCACCTCGCTGCGCAGGAAATCGTCGTCGCGCCCGGCTCATTCGACTGTATCACGGCACGGCTGGTTGAAAGCGCCGGATTCCCGGCTGTCTATATCACTGGCTCTGGCGTTTCCATGAGCGCACTTGGTGCGCCCGATGTGGGGCTCCTATCGTACGGCGAAATCTTCGACCGCGTTCAGCGCATCGCCGATATCGTGTCGATCCCCGTGATCGCCGATGCCGACACAGGGTATGGCGGACCCCTGAATATCATGCGCACAGTCCGCGACTTCGAACGCGCCGGCGTGAGCGCGCTGCAGATCGAAGATCAAGCATGGCCAAAGAAATGCGGCCATGAGCCCGGCCGCGAAGTGGTGAGCACGGAGGAAATGATCGGCCGGATCAAAGCAGCAGTCGATGCACGCACGGACGGCATCGTAATTATCGCCCGAACAGATGCGCGCAGCACGGAAGGGCTGGATGCCGCCATCGAGCGCGCGCAGCGTTATGGCGAAGCCGGCGCCGACGTTCTTTTCGTGGAATCGCCCGAAAGCGAAGCCGAATTGAGAACCGTCAACCAGCAACTCGACAAACCAACGTTGGCCAATATGGTCGAAGGTGGACGCACACCGGTCTTACCTTACCCCACATTACAAGACCTTGGATTTAGTCTGGCCATCTTTCCGAATTCGCTAACGCGATTACTGGGCAGGACCGGCGCCATCTTGATGGCGGAACTAAAAAATACTGGAACGACAGCCGGTATGTCCGACCGAATGCTCGATCACAATGGATTATGGGATCTATTCGATAATAAGCGCTGGCGCGCGCTCGAGGACCGATACGAATCCTCCTTGACTGCAACTCAAAAAGCAGCCGAATGAACAATAATATGTCAAAAAAAGAGGGAGGCGACCGGACAGGGTCGCAACAGCATCATGAATGAAGACGCAAACGATCCGCACGCATCTCTGGTCGCTGCACATCATACCCGCATACAGGCCCTGCTGGACGGCGACGTAAACATGCTCAGCACGGTCGTCGGCGAAGACCTCGTCTTCGTTTCCTCCTCCGGCAAAACGCAAACACGGCCTGATGTCTTCACCGCATTCCAGAGCGGCACGCTGAAAATAGAACGGATGGTATCAAGCGATATTTCCACGCGCATCTATGGCGATATCGGCATCCTAATCTACAAAGCCGATGCGAAACTGATCGATGGCGACACATCCGTCGAAGGCATGACCCGATCGACGACCGTATATGCGCTGCGAGACGGCGGCTGGCAGCTTATTTCACAACATCAGTCGCGGACCGAATAGATAACAGCTTGCGATTTTGGGGCGCGGCGTGCGCAACGGCCGCGCCCATCGAGCCGAAGATAGAGTAACGAATTTACTCTACGAGCGGCACGACTTCCTTCATGAAGTGTTCCATATTCTCGAGCGTTTTTGAGACCGGTGGACTGCGGAAGTCGAAGATCACTTCCGCGACTCCCATATTCTTATAAGTTCGCAAATCTTCGGCAATCCGCTCCGGTTCGCCAGTAAACAGCAGCCGCTCATGCCCATCCGGCACCTGACCCGGATCGTAGGACGGCGCCTTGAAACAAATTTCGATATCGTCGTAATTGCGTCCTTCCGCTTCCGTCATGCGTTTCAATTCATCCAGCATGCCCTGGAATTCGTCAGGCAGCAGCGGCGATGCCGAGGTTGCCCCGACAGGCTGCCAACCGTCGCCATATTTTGCCACCCGGCGCAGCGCCGGCCGGCTATGCCCGCCGATCCAGATTGGCGGATGCGGTTTCTGTACCGGGTGTGGCACGCAACGGAGTTCTTTGAAGGAATAAAACTCGCCTTCGTGTGACACCGGATCCTGGGTCCAGCACTTCTTGAAGATTTCAAGATACTCATTGCTCGATGCGCCACGTTTATCGAAATCCGGTGCGTCGAGCGCCTCGAATTCCTCACGCATCCAACCAACACCGACACCAACCGTCACCCGTCCTTTCGAAAGGACATCGATCGTTGCCAGCATCTTTGCTGTTACCAAGGGATTGCGGTGCGGCAGAATCATAACGCTTGTCACCAGGCGTGATGTCTTCGTTTGACCGGCAATGAATGACATCAGCGTTAGCTGCTCCAGCGCATCCCCTTGACCTGGAAATCCGCCACCGACCGTATAGGGGTATTGCGACTCAACTGTCGTCGGGAAGACGATATGGTCGCCGATGACGATGGTCGCGTACCCCATCGCCTCGCCCGCATGAACGATTTCGGAAATCGCGTCCGGTTCGCCGAGTGGCCCCCTTGTCGGCAGATAGAATCCGTATCGCATTTTTCGTTCCCCCCTTTTTCCGTGCCATGTGCCCTGTACTTCTGAAATAACTGGATTAGTTTAGTGTGCCGTACGAGACCGCCCTAAGGAACCATCTTCATGGCCAATAACGCAAAAATTCTCGCTTTCGCCGGCAGCCTGCGCGCCGGATCATTCAACAAGATACTCCTGCGCACAGCCGTACGCGCCGCCGATGCGGAAGGCGCCGCTGTTACGACAATCGACCTGGCCGACTATCCGATGCCGATCTATGACGGTGACTTTGAAGCCGAGCATGGATTGCCGGAGAATGCCGAGAAACTGAAAGCGCTATTTTTGGAACATAACGGGCTGCTTATCGCCTCGCCGGAATACAACAGCTCGATCACCGCAGCGTTGAAAAATACGATCGACTGGGTGTCCCGCAAGGACGGCGCCCTTGATTTAAGCGGCTACGCTGGAAAAACCGCAGGGCTGGTAGCAACCGGCGGCGGTCACGGTGGATTGCGGGGCTTGGTACATGTACGCCAGATCCTGGGAAATATTGGCGTGTTGGTTATTCCCGAGCAGGCCGCTATTGGCGGCGCCTGGACGGCGTTTGAGGAAAACGGCGAGTTGAAGGATGAAGGCCAACGGGCATCGGTCGAAAAAGTCGGCACGGCACTGGCCCGCACCATCGGCAAATTGGCCACTTAACCTTCTGCTGAACCGCCGGCGACCGGCGACGCTTACAATTGCCGTAAGCGAGGCACCGTCAGCGCAACAATGAGGCCAATGGCCAGAAGGGCCGCGCCATTCACAAGCAATGCGCTTGAAAGGCCGATCCAAACCGATAACGCGCCCAACTCCAAATGCCCAACGGGCCCGAAGCCCACGGCCAGCACCCAAACGCCCATGGCGCGGCCGCGCAACTCGTTCGCGACACTCAGTTGCATCATGCTTTGTGTCAGAACATCTGAAGCCGCCGCAATAAATGCAACAAAGCCGACCGCGACCAACGTAAGAATAAGCGTGTCGCCAACCGACAAGAAAAGAAGCCCGACCCCGAATCCAAACAAGACCGCGAGATAGGCAAGCCCTCGCCGCTCGAAATTACTCATGAAGGTCAAGATAAGCCCGGCAACAATGCCACCGGCGGCGCGGGCGGCGTGTAGATAACCAAGACCATCGGCACCAAGATCGAGACGCGTCGTCGCCAGTTCGGGCAGCGCCGTTGCAAAGGAGAAACCGAATATTTCGACCGACGCCGTCACAAACAGCAACATCAGCAAAATTCTGTTGCGGCCCAGCTCATCGACGAATTCACGAAAATTCTGCCGGATCGGCGCGCGGCTTGTTACAGCGGACACACCCGCGGAGCGAAGCCGGCAAAACATCACGTAAGCAATCAAATGCCCGGCTGCGAGCGCGAGAACCGCAATTGCCCCACCGAACCGATGCATAATCCAGCCCGCCAGCAGCGCCCCGATCAGTTGACCGGACCGCGACCCGAGATTGAGCAGGCCAAGCCCTGCCACGACCCGTTGGCCGCCGACGATATCGTAGGCGTAGCTCGCCCGCACGGGTTGGTGCATCGCCCTCAGGCTACCGAGAGCGAGCGTTAACGCCGTGATCATCCAGAGATTCGACAATCCGCCATACAGCAGCGCAGCGAATCCGAGATGGCTGACGATGATCGCCAGTTCGATTCGCCGCAGCAGAACGCGGCGCTCCGTCCAGTCCGCAATGGCGCCCGACAACATGCCGAACACAAACATCGGCAAAAAATAGACCGCGAGTATAATGCCGACCCATGCCGTCGACTGGGTAATTTGAAAAACCAGCAGGCCAAGAATGACATGCTCACCGCTCATGCCCTGCTGGTTGCAGGCAGCACCAAGCCACAGGCGACGGTAATCGGGATCTTCCAGGCCAGGAATTTTAATCATGCACCCGCATTATAGGGTACGATGGGGCGAGAACCTCAAATAACGGCCGATGGAAGTACCCTTCGAAAATTGCCATACGTGACCAAGGTCACTGCACAAATTCGGTTAATATGCGAAAAGAGTACGAATAACGGACCAAAAAGTGCGATATGTGTTGCAACATCGGTACGCTGTCTCGCGCACGTTCAGTTAGGGGTTTTGGTATGACTTGTGGCGGACCATTTAGAAAGCGGCTCGTAAAAAACGCGGTATCCATCCCGCGACGGGTTTTTGCATTGCTCGTTTGTGTAATTGCTTTCACCGCATTCGAGGCGAGAGCCGGCAAACCGGCCGCGCTCGCGCTGGACGTCACAGGAGAGACCACGCCGATGGTCGAACCATTCTCGGAATTGGAAACCAAGACTCCGATTGAACTCGGTGCGGACGCAACCATTGAATTCTTGCACTATGCAACTTGCCAGGCGATCACCGTGCAGGGTGGCCGCCTCAACTTCACCAATCAGCGATATCTTTTCAAAGGCGGCAAGATCCTCAAATCGAAGCGCGCCGAATGCCCCAAGAAAGTTGCGTTAAGCGGTGCGTCGCAAATCGGCGGTGTGGTCTTTCGGGGTGAAAAACCCAATGCCCCCCTTAAAGTCAATACGCGCCCTTCCTTCGTTCTTGTTGGCGCAAACGCTAATGGTTTTAGCGAGATACAAATCTCGCAAGACGCCACCCTCGTTTTGAAGGACAAGCTCGCTGACCGCGTGTTTCACTATCCCAAATCGGCACCAACGCTTGAAAAGGGCCAATCATACAAAGTAACTCTGACGCCTGCAGACGGTGGGAAATCACGCAGTTTCAATTTGAAGGCTAAAGGGCGGCCAAAGAAAAACACGCTCACCTTGATCCGCGTCGACTAAAACAGCGTTGCTGTGCGCCTGACCAAGGGAATAGCGGTCGCCGTTAGCGCGGTATGTGTCGCGGCTAGCGTGATTTTGTCATACACTGATGCGGCGCCGGTATGGCTCGACGGGCTACTCTTCGATCGCGCCCTAAGCATGCGTGCCCGCTTGATTGAAACGCCGGCGCGCGCCGAACGCGTTGCCGTTGTCGCTATTGACCCGGCGAGCTTGAACTCGGAAGAACTGGCCCCGCTGCCACGCGCTTTCTTTGGTCCGGTTTGGGGGCAGTTGATTAGCGACCTGACCAACGCAGGCGCCCAGGTCGTTGCCTTTGACATTCTATTCACCTACAGCGCCAGCAAGTTTAGTAAAAATTACGACCGCCCCTTCCTGGCAGCCCTGTACCGCAACAAATCGCGTGTCGTACTCGGTCGGTCGACAGAGAGCTTTCCGGTCCGCAACTACATGGCGGCGTTGCGCAATGATCCGGGCTCCTTAGGCAACATTGATGTGTTTCCGGAGTCCGACGAAATCTTCCGCCATTCCCAAAGCATCTTGATCGATCGAAACGGCAAAGCAATTCCCACATTGTCGGGCGCCGCATTGGCCCGCGCCGGCGCAAACGACGCGCCCGCCAAAATTGTTCTCGCACCCGAAGGGCATCCGGAATCCGTAATTCCAACCTATGCGCTGGCTTCCGTACTGCGTTGTGCGAAGAGTGATCCGGAAGCCCTGAAAGCCGCGTTTGACGGCCGCGTTGTCTTCGTCGGAACAACGATGCCGGAGGAAGACAGGAAGACGACGTCGTCGCGGTTTATTCCAGCGTCTAACAAGAAGGTGACGGCCATTTCACCTTGTGGCCTGAAACATCTAGCCCCTTCCGTACCGGACGCGGACGATGTGCCAGGGGTCCATCTGCATGCAATCGCCACAGAAGCGGTACTCAGCAATCGCCTAACGACACGCGCCACACCGCACGCGACCGCATTCGTTGCGGGTGCCGCCGCATTGGCCGGTGCCGCAATGGGGTTCCTGTTCGCTCCTCTGTATGCCATCGCTGCGATGATCCTGACCGGCATTGCCTTGTGGGTTGGTGAAATCGGCCTGTTGGGATCTGGAATATGGTTGCCTACGGGACTGGCAATACTGTCTGTCGTGGGCGCGACAATCGTCGCTTATGTCGTGCGTTTCGTGCTGGAGGAAGGCAAACGGCGGCGCATTCAGAAAGCCTTTGGCTTCTACCTGGCACCGTCGCTGGTCGACCGTATGGTCGAATCCGCCGATGATCTACATCTCGGCGGTGAGACGCGCGACGTCACGATCATGTTCGCCGATCTTTCCGGTTTCACCGCCCTGTCTGGCATCGTCGGACCGGAAGAACTGGTAGCCCGGACCAATGAATATCTGACGCTGATCGCCGACGAGGTCGAGGCGACCGGCGGCTATGTCGACAAATTTATCGGCGACGCCGTCATGGCGATTTGGGGTGCCCCCGTCGCGCTCGAGGATCATGCGGGAAAGGCAGCGCACGCGGCGGTCAGGATCAGCGAACGCATCGCCGCGCAGAAGGCGCTTGCAAACGCCGCCGGCGAACACGGTTTTGCGGTCAAGGTCGGCGTCAATAGCGGCGCTGCGGTGGTCGGCAATGTCGGATCGGAGAAGCGGTTCAACTACACCGCCGTCGGCGAGGCGGTGAACATCGCCGCCCGCCTGGAAGGGCTGCCGAGCGTCTATGACTGCTGGATTATTTTTGGTGCGGCCACGGCGGAGCGGGTCCACGACCGCTACCGGCTGCGCGAGCTGGATAAGGTCGCCGTGAAGGGAAAAACCGAACCGCTGCAAATTTTCGAACCGCTGAATGACGCAAACGCTCATCTCTTGCAGCCATATCAGGAAGCCCTGGCCCTGTACCGAGCGCAAAAATTCGACGAGGCGATCGAAATTTGGGACAGCCTCGACGACGGCCCTTCCAAGGTCATGGCCGAACGGGCCCGAATTTTCCTGCAATCGCCCCCGCCGCAGCCCTGGGACGGCGGCTGGATCATGACATCGAAATAAACGCCCTTATGCGGCGCCGGCCTTTGCATCCTCAAGAATAAGGTCCGATGCCTTTTCAGCGATCATAATCGTCGGCGCGTTGGTATTACCCGATACGACATTGGGCATGATCGACGCATCGACGACGCGCAGCCCCGAGATGCCATAGACCCGCAGCCGTTCGTCGACCACCGCCCCTTGATCCGTGTCCGGTCCCATCTTGCAGGTACTGGTCGGATGATAGATTGTCGTGCCGATCTGCCGTGCCGCGTCCAGCAGTTCGTCATCGGTTTGATGCGCGGCACCGGGCACGAGCTCTTCGGAAATTAAATCCGCCATGGCGCCGCTACTGGCGATGCGCCGCGAAAATTTCATGCCCGCAACCGCAACTTCCTGATCCACCAAGGTCGAGAGATAGTTCGGTATGATTGCCGGCGCCGCGAGTGGATCGGTTGATTTCAGCTTGATCTCGCCACGGCTTTCCGGACGGAGCTGGCAGGTCGACGACGTAAAGGCGGAGTACCTGTGCAGCCCGTCGCCCGGCTTGTCGGCGCTGAGCGGCTGCATGTGAAACTGTAGGTCGGGGATATCGAGCTCCGGCCGCGACCGGCAAAAGATGCAGACCTGGCTCGCCGCCAGTGTCATCGGTCCCCGCCGCCGAAACATATAATCCAGGCCAATGCGCAGCTTGCCGGTCAGCGAGTTCACATGATCGTTCAGGGAAATCGGCTTGTTGATTTTATAGACCGCCCGGATCTGCAAATGATCCTGCAAATTCGCGCCGACCCCCGGCAGCGCCTTTGCAACCGGAATGCCGAACTCGGAGAGCTGATCCCCAGGCCCGACGCCGGAGTGCATCAGTATCTGCGGCGACCCGATCGCGCCCGCGGACAGAATTACTTCGCCGCGCGCGCGAAAGTCGCGCGATACCCCTGCGACAACCGTGCTCACGCCCCGGGCGCGGCCGTTCTCGATCAAGATTTTGGTCGTCTGCGCCTTGGTGACGATGTCCAGGTTCTTCCGGCCTCGCGCAGGATTAAGGTAACCCACCGCCGTGCTCCACCGCCTACCCTTGCGTTGGGTCTGCTGGAAATAGCCGACGCCTTCCTGCTCAGCGCCGTTGACATCGTCGTTGCGCGGCAGCCCGATCTCCATCGCGCCGGCGATGAAACGGTCGCTCAGCTCGCTTTGGTACGCCGAGTCGCTAACCGCCAACGGACCGTCCGCACCATGGTAGTCGTCCGCGCCGCGTTCCTGATTCTCAGCGCGCTTAAAATAGGGCAGCACATCGTCATAGGACCAACCGGCATTGCCCATCTGGCGCCACTGATCGTAGTCCGCCCGGTTACCCCGGATATAGAGCAACCCGTTGATCGAACTCGACCCACCCAGCACCTTGCCGCGCGGCCACTGCAGTGAGCGCCCGCTCAGGCCCGGGTCGGGCTCTGTTTCGAAGCACCAGTCATATTTCGGATTGTGCATCGTCTTGAAATAGCCGACGGGGATATGAATCCAGGGATACCAGTCACGCCCCCCGGCCTCGAGCAGCAGCACCCGCGAGCGACCGTCCGACGACAACCGGTTGGCCAGCACGCAACCCGCCGATCCCGCGCCAACAACAATAAAATCGTATAGATCCGTCGCCATTTCGGCCGCCCTTCCCCTATTCCGGCGAACGTGGCACCCGCGCCTCGGATAAGCAAGCGTCCCGACGGTGAAGCCCCCTCCAATCTTCCCCGATACAGCAAATTTTTATTTGTATACGAATGATTTTTCGGGTTAGGCTCCTTTCATGTCAACGCAAAAGTCATCCTCCAACGATCTGATCGCCGGCATTGATGTGGGCGGTACTTTTACTGACCTATTGCTGCTTGACCCGCGGCCCGGCGGTGGCGTTCGCATCGTCAAGACGCCAACGACGCTCGACAACCAGGCTTTCGGCGTGCTCAACGCCCTCGACGAAACCGGTGTCGATTTAGCCGCCCTGGGCGCTATCGTCCATGGCACGACAACGACGACGAATGCGGTGCTCGAACGCCAGCTCGCCACCACCGGCATGATCACCACACGCGGTTTTCGTGATGTGATCGAAGTCGGCCGGCGCACCCGGCCACAGCCTTACGGCATGTATGGTGCCTTCGAGCCGCTCATCCCGCGCAACCTTCGTCTCGAAGTGTGCGAACGCATGGACGCAAAAGGCAATGTCATTCTTCCCTTGAAGGTGGACGACGTGCGCGCCGCGGCACGGGAATTGCTCCATGCCGGTTGCGAATCCGTTGTCGTCCACTTTCTCCACGCCTACGCCAATCCCGATCATGAACGTCAGGCCGTCGCGGTTCTGCGCGAGGTATGGCCGAATGCCTATATCACGGCCGGCCATGAATTGTTGTCGGAGTACCGCGAATACGAACGCGGTGTCACCGCTGCCGTCAACGCCTCGGTTCGACCCATCCTGCACCGTTATTTGGAGCGGCTGCAAAGCGAGTTGAAAGGACGCGGCTTCCAACGCGATTTTCTCGTGATGAATGGCAATGGCGGCATGGTATCCGCCCCCCTAGTCGATCGCGAGTCGGCCAAAACGGTGATGTCGGGCCCGGCCTCCGGCGTCATGGCCGCAGCCTATACCGCCAAGCAAGGCGGGTTCGACAATCTGATTACCTATGATATGGGCGGCACCTCGACCGACGTGGCACTCGTTCTCGACGCGGTCCCCGCCGTCAGCAACGAGCTCGAACTCGAATATGCCATGCCGATCCATGTGCCGATGGTCGATGTCCGCTCGATCGGCTCCGGCGGCGGTTCCATCGCCTATATTGATGACGCGGGTCTCCTTAAGGTCGGACCACGCAGCGCCGGCGCCACACCGGGTCCGATTTGCTACGGCAGGGGCGGCACGGAACCGACCATCACCGATGCGAACCTCGTGCTCGGACGCCTCAACCCCAACGGCCTTTTGTCAACGAGCGACGCGCCATCGCTCGACCACATCAGCGACATTCTGGTTCGGCAGATCGGCCTGCCGCTGGGCCTCGACGCAGAGACGGCCGCGAGTGCAATCATTCGCATCGCCAACGATAGAATGGCCGGCGCGATCCGGTTGGTATCGCTCGCAAAGGGCCACGACCCGAGAGATTTCACCTTATTCGCGTTCGGTGGCGCGGGGCCCCTGCACGCGGTCGCGCTGGCGCGTGAGCTTGGTATCCCCCGCGTTCTCGTACCCGCCCGCCCCGGCATTACGAATGCGCTGGGCTGCGTCGTGGCCGACGTACGGCATGATTTCGTGCGGACCGTCAACCAGCCGCTCGACCATGTCGATATGAGCACCGTTCATGCCGCTTTCGAGGCCCAGATCGCAGAAGGCAGCCGCCTCATCGATGACGAAACGATCGATATCGACAGCATCACTGTTTTGCATGGCGCGGATATGCAATTCATCGGTCAGACACATCTAATAAGCGTGTCACTGCCGTCGGGCACGCCCACCCGAGACGAAATACAGAGCATCTTCGAGTCGGCCTATTTCGAGCGCTTCCAGGTCGATTTACCGGAAATCCGCGCAAGCCTCGTCAATTTGAAGACGTCCGTCATTGGTGTTCGTCCCAACATTCGGCTCAGCATGCTGATCGAGCCCGGCGACCGCGGTGAAACACTAGAAGAAGCGAAAATATCGATACGCCGCGTTTGGTTCGACGGCGGGTGGCACGACACAGTTGTATATGCGCGCGATAAATTGCCCGCTGACGCAGCATTCGACGGGCCGGCGATTATTGAGCAGATGGATACAACAATCGTGGTCGAACCAGGCAACCGGGTCGAAACCGATTCAGACAACAATCTGTTGATCCATGTTGCGGGGACGGCATGACGAACATTGACCCGATAACCCTAAGCGTGATCCAGGCTGGCCTTCAGCAGGTCTGTGACGAAATGGACCTGACCTTCTCGCGATCGGCATTTTCGCCCGTCATCGCGGAAGCGGACGACCGCTCGGATGGGATTTACGACGGCGAAACAGGCGCCCTGATTGCACAAGGCGAAGGCGGATTGCCGGTATTCGTTGGCACCATGCAGTTTTCGACCATGACACTCATCGACTTCATCCGCGATGGCCGTGCCTTACCGCCCGAAGACGGCGATGTCTACATCGTCAACGACCCCTATCTCGGCGGCACGCACCTGATGGACGTGCGGTTCGCGATGCCTTTCTTCTATAAAGGGGAGCTATTTTCCTGGCTCTCCAATACGGGACACTGGCCGGATATCGGCGGCGCGGTTCCCGGCGGTTTCTCAGCGAACGCGACCGCCGTCGAGCAGGAGGGTCTTCGCCTGCCACCGGTCAAGCTGGTCAAACGCGGCGAAATGGACCCGGAAATATACGCCATAATCTGTTCCAACATCCGCATCGCGGACCAGCGGATTGGAGACATCAAGGCGCAAATCGCCGCCCTCAATGTCGGCGCGCGGCAATTGACCAGACTACTCGATCGCTATGGCGTCGAGACCGTAAAGGCCTCGATCGCTGAATGGCGGCAACGGGCCGCACAGCAGATGCGCGCCAAAATCGCCAATATTCCTGCGGGCACCTATTACGGTGAAGCCTGGGTCGATTCCGACGGTGTCGTCGATGAGCCCCTCAAAATCGCGCTTACGATCGAGAAAAAGGGGGAAGACCTCTATTTCGATTTTGCCGGATCGAGTCCGCCCTGCCGCGGACCCATGAACAGTGTCATCGCGACGACCTATTCGTCGGTCTATCTCGCGATCAAACATATTTTTCCGGACGTGCCGATCAACGCCGGCACTTTTGAGCCGCTCCATATCAAGGAGCCCGAAGGCACGTTTCTTTATGCAAAATACCCGAGGCCTGTATCAGGCTGCGCCGCGGAAGTATCGCAACGCATCGCGGAGGCCGTATTCGCGGCCCTTGTTGAACCGCTACCCGACATCGTGACCGCCGCACCGGCCGGCTCCAGCGGCAACTTCGCGCTCGGGGGATTTGATCCCGACAAGGACCGTTCCTACGTCATGTATCAATTGAGCGGTGGCGGCTATGGCGGCAATGCAAGGCAAGACGGCCTGACAAACGGATGCTCGACGATCGGCATCTCGAAGACTCAGCCCATTGAAGTACTTGAACAATATTACCCCGTCCTCTTCGAAGAATACTCGCTGCGTGAAGGCTCCGGCGGCGCGGGCGAATTCCGAGGTGGCTTCGGCATCAATTACAAAGTCAGACTAGAGCGCGGAGAGGCGCAAGCCTCGTTTGTCATGGATCACGGGCGTGTCGGGCCGCAAGGCGCAACAGGCGGCATGGATGGCGGTCGCAATAGCGTAACCGTTTTCCGGAACGGCGAAGCTTACGTGCCTCTGCATCTGTCAAAGGATCAGGATATCCCGATCGCGGTCGGCGATACCGTTGCGGTCGGCACACCCGGTGGCGGTGGTTTCGGCGACCCCTTTGCCCGAGACCCGAAACGCGTCCTGAACGACGTTCGCATGGGCTACTATACCATCGAACAAGCACGAGACCTTTTCGGCGTCTGCTTGCCGGAGGATCTATCGGCCATTGACGAAGGTGCAACGCGGACGTTGCGCAATGCTGGCAATGCGCAGCAAGCGAGCGGATGATATGGCATTGCGGGTAAAATCCATCTCCCGGGGAGGATCGGTTTCAAGTAATCGTTTTGTTGCGGATTATGCGCTCGAAGATCAGGTTGGCCACCTCTTAAGGCGGGCCAATCAGCGTCACACGGCAATTTTCTTTGACGCTCTCAACGAGCAAAATCTGACACCCACTCAGTTTGCCGCCTTGGTTAAGGTCGGTGATGAAGAAGAAGTATCGCAGAACCAGCTTGGCCGGCTGACGGCCATGGATCCCGCTACGATCCTGGGGGTCGCGAAGCGTCTGCAGGAAAGGGACTTGATTGCGGGACGACCGGATCCCGGAGATCG
>JAJFJB010000020.1 GCA_021774435.1 Alphaproteobacteria bacterium | reverse complement strand
AGAGCGATTTTTCCACCTGGCAGGCGCTCCAGTCGCCCGGCAAGTTCGAGTTCCAGCAATATTGTCCAGACAATACCGGCGGGTAATCGTGTGTCGCGGATGAGGTCGTCGACAGTGATTGGCGTTGGCGAGAGTGCATTTAAAATGGGGATACGGCTCGACTCGACCAATTTGGAGTCGGCGTCCGGGGGACCTTCAAATTCATAACCAGTTCCATTCGGCTCCTCCAGATGCCACTGGCGCATACTTCTAACGTCTTCGAGAATATCCTCTGCCGACTGTGCCAGTGTTGCCCCATTCCGGATTAGCGCGTTCGTGCCGCGTGCACGGGGGTCTAGAGGCGAGCCCGGGACAGCGAATACCTCACGACCCTGTTCGCCCGCCAGGCGGGCCGTTATTAACGACCCGGAGCGCGGGGCGGCCTCGACAACAAGGATGCCAAGCGAAAGCCCGGAAATTATGCGGTTGCGGCTCGGAAAATGCCGCGCGATAGGTTCTGTGCCCGGCGGCATTTCGGACACCACGACCCCTTGCTCGCAGATCGACTTGTAAAGACCGGTATTTTCTTTCGGATAAATCACATCGACACCACCGGCCACGACGGCAGCGGTGCCGTCTTGCAACGCGCCATTATGCGCTGATGTGTCGATGCCGCGGGCGAGGCCCGATGCAATCAGGAGATCGGCGCGCGATAAATCTCGGGCGATGGTCTCGGCAATTCGGCGTCCGTTGGTCGATGCGTTTCGGGCACCGACGATACCAATCGTGGCTCGCGTCAGCAGAGAGATATTCCCCAACACCGAAAGGACCGGCGGTGCATCCGTGATCGCCGCGAGGGGGGCTGGGTAAGAGGCGTCACCGATTATGAGGTGCTGACCGCCCAGCCTTTCGACGGCCTCCACCTCTTTCTCTGCTGCTTCAATCCCGTAAATGCGGAGTGATTTGCGCAAGCCGCCGCGCCGCGCCAATTCCGGCAGGGCTACGAGCGCTTCGCTTGCGAATTCATAGCGCGCCATGAGCTTGCGAAATGTGACCGGGCCCACATTCTGGCTGCGTATCAGGCGAATGCGGTCGAGTCGTTCGCGCGCCGATAGTGGGGAGGCCAAACTATTCATCTGGCCACGATGTGCCAGTCTGACTATCAGGTCAACCAGAGGTCGATATTGAATTTACTTTTTCTTGCCTATTTTCGGCTCTTCGCCAGATAGGAGGCGCTGAATATTGGCCTTGTGCCGTATCCAGACGAAAAATGCGAAAATTGCGGCGGCTATGGCGACCGGCATGTCCGCCCAGTACCAGGCATAAGCGGGCGCAAGGGCCACGCTGACGAGTCCAGAAAGAGACGAAAACCGAAACATAAACGCGACGACCAACCACGTTATTCCTGCGCCGAGCCCCACCGGCCAGGATAAGGCAGCCAAGGCGCCGAGTGTCGTCGCGACGCCTTTTCCACCCTGAAACTTGAGCCATACAGGAAACAGATGTCCCAAAACGGCGGCAACAGCGGCGATCGGCGCCAGTTCAGGGGCGATATAGCGGGCGGCTAAGGCCGCTGCGGCACCTTTACCGCTATCTAGAATTAAGGTTAGGACTGCAAGCAGCTTGTTACCGGTTCTTAGAACGTTGGTTGCCCCGATGCTGCCGGATCCGATCTCCCGGACGTCGCCATATCCGGCGAGCCGGGTCAGCACGAGCCCGAAGGGGATCGATCCGAGTATGTAGCCAAGCACGATCGAAAGGATGATGCTGGTCGTGTCGCCACTAAACATGTCCGACATGGACTATGCCTCCACTGAATAGATCGTGCGTCCTTCGACGACGGTGCGGATGACACAGCCTTGCACGGGCCGCTTATCAAATGGCGAGTTTTTGGACTTGCTGCGGAACATGTTTTCGTCGATCTGTCGAGGTTTGTCTGGGTCGAAAAGGAGCAGATCGGCAGGTGCTCCCTTTTGTATACGTCCGAAGGGCCGACGGAGCAGGTCTGCCGGGGCGCTGGTAACTTTAGCGAGCGCGTCGAGCAGCGACAAATTGCCGTTGTGGTACAATTCTAAGGTCAAGGGCAGCAGCGTTTCGAGGCCGATAATACCGAATTCGGCCTGGGCGAAGGGGAGGCGCTTGGAGTCTTCGTCGTGGGGTGCGTGATCGCTTGCGATGACGTCGATCGTCCCGTCCGCCAATCCTTCTACAACGGCGCGGCGATCCGCTTCACCCCGCAAGGGGGGGGATACCTTCGCAAAGGTTCGATAATCACCGACCGCGGTTTCATTGAGCGCAAAATAATGCGGCGCCGTATCGCAGGTCACATTGAGACCGTCGCGTTTCGCCTTTCTAACAGCATCGATCGCCGAAGCGGTCGACAAATGCGCAGCATGATAGCGCCCCCCTGTCAGTGATAATATTCGAAGATCACGTTCCAGAATCAGAACTTCAGCGATCGCTGGGATGCCGGCGAGGCCAAGACGGGTGGCGACTTCGCCTTCATTCATGACACCGTCGTCAACCAGGCTTTCCTCTTCCGGGTGCTGGACAATTAAAATATCAAATGTCCGCGCATAGCTTAGGGCACGTCGGAGGACGAGAGGGTCACGGAGCGCCTTGACGCCGTCGGTGAACGCCAACGCGCCAGTTTCCGATAGCAGTGCCATTTCGGTTAATTCGCGGCCTTCAAGCTTCCGCGTCAGGGTTCCGTAGCAGAAAAGCTTCACCGACTTTATTTCACGCGCGCGGCGCGCGATGAATTCCAGTACCGATACGTCGTCGATGACGGGTTCGGTGTTCGGCAAGCAACAGATAGCAGTTACACCGCCAGCTGCCGCGGCTTGACTGGCTGACGCAATGGATTCTTTGTGCTCTTCACCGGGTTCACGGACCTGAACACGCATGTCGAAAAGCCCGGGCGACAGGCACATTCCCCCACAGTCGACCGTTTGATCGACGGAACCGGCGCCGCCATTGAATATCCCAGGGCCGAAATCGGCAATCTTCCCGTCTTCGACGAGCAGACTCCCGATTTGATCGAGACCGCTTGCCGGGTCGAGCAACCGGGCGTTTATGTAGGCAGTCCGTTTCGTCATGGCGGGATCAGTTGGCGATATCGGATCGGGTTAGCAAATCAAGACAGGCCATCCGCACGGCGACACCCATTTCGACCTGATCGCGAATGACAGAGCGGTCGATATCGTCGGCGAGTTCGGAGTCGATCTCGACGCCGCGGTTCATGGGGCCCGGATGCATGACGAATGCGTCCTCTTTCGCGTAAGAGAGCTTTTCTCGGTCGAGGCCAAAGAAATGAAAATATTCGCGGATTGACGGGACGAAAGTGCCGCGCATACGTTCAGTCTGTAGCCTTAGCATCATGACAATGTCGCAGTCGGTCAGGCCTTCGCGCATGTCGTGATAAACTTCGACGCCAAAACGGTCGATTGCGGCTGGCAGCAACGTTCGCGGCGCGACGACGCGGACGCGCGCGCCCATCGTTGACAGCAAATGGATATTTGAGCGGGCAACACGGCTGTGCATGATGTCACCGCAGATGGCGACAGTCAGGTTTTCGAGGCGGCCCCGACGACGCAAAATCGTCAGCGCATCCAGCAATGCCTGTGTCGGATGTTCGTGACGTCCGTCACCGGCATTGATGACGGCACTGGTGACTTTTTCCGATAACAACTGCACGGCACCGGCATCCGGATGGCGGACGACGAGAACATCCGGGTGCATCGCATTCAGCGTCATCGCGGTGTCGATCATCGTTTCGCCCTTTTTTATGGAACTGGTCGAAACGGACATGTTGAGAACGTCGCCCCCGAGGCGTTTTCCGGCCAGTTCGAACGATGTTTGCGTCCTGGTCGAATTCTCGAAGAAAAGATTGATGATTGTGCGGCCGCGCAGGACATCGCTTTTCTTGTCCGGCCGGCGGTTTTGCGCGACATAGGCATCCGCAAGGTCAAGAATAGCCAAGATCTCCGCTTGAGAAAGGCCTTCTATGCCGAGAAGATGTCGGTGCGGGAAGCGATAGAGCGCAATATTTGGCGCAGGCTGAACGCTGGTCATTAAAGCGGCAGTATACGGAGCGATTCTAGGCTGCCGCAAGGCGTCTCGGTGAGAATATTACATTAATTTTTCGCGGCGCCGAATTCACGTCATTGCGTATTCAAATCTCCGATTGCTGGGCTTTCGATATTGCCGTTGCGAACCTCATAAGCCCGATTTTGTTCGTAGGTTTCGCGCTCCGCGACATAGGGGTCGACCGCATCCTTACCGATGCTGTTCACCGTATCCTGTTTGCCTGAATATTCGACGGTGCCTTTGGCAACGGTTCCCGCCAGAGGTATCGGGTTGAGGAGCATTACGGGCAGGTCACCGGATAAGTCTCGAAGATTGCTGGGCCCGAGAACGGGAAGGACGATGTGGGGCCCGGTCTCAACACCATGCGTCGCCAGTGCCTGGCCAAGATCCTCGCGGCGCGCTTCGATCCCCATCTCCGTCGCCGGATCGCCGAGACCGCCAACGCCAACTGTGGTGTTGACGAAGAAGCGCTCTAGCGAATTGCCGGCGTTTTCGGTATCGCCTTGGAGAAGGCTGCTAGCAAAGGTGATGGGTTCGCCTAAGTTCGAGGCGGCATTCGAAATAGCGTTTTCGATCGGGTCGGGCGTGAGGAATTGGTAGAGATCGACAAGTGGGTCGAGAATCCCCTTGCGCAGTACCGTATTGAATCCTGACGTGAAGCGATTGAGTGGTTCGAGCGGATCATTGCGGTCATCGGTGTTTTCATCCGCGAGCGTGGCGCCTGTCGATAGTCCAAAGGCTAACGCGAGTGCAGCAAGAACGACTATTTGGCTTTGTAGCGACCGCATATCAATTTCCCCTTCCTTGCTATGATTCCGAATCTCCGAGGCAATCGCAACGACGAATTTCATGCATGAATCCACCTGCACGCGATAGATTGCAGCAGCAATACAGGTGGAGAGTTAATAATGCCTTCTTTCAAGGTTCTCGCGACTAACCATACGAGCTTTACTGTGTCCGATCTGGACCGGACTGTTGGCTTTTTTGTCGATGCGCTCGGCTTTGAATTAATCTCACGTGCACCGCGCGACCCGCGAATAATTTCGCGAATTACTGGTGTCGAAGGGGCGGATATTGAGGTTGCGTACGTACAGGGTCCTGGGCATCGGCTCGAGTTGATCCAGTACAAGGCGCCTGACGCGCGTGGCCGCGTTCGTTCGCTCCCTTGCGATACGGGGTTTGCGCATATTGCCTTCGATGTCGACGATATCGATGCCGCGATTGCCGCATCCGGAGCGCACGGTGTTATTCCAATAGCAGACCCGGTTGCGATCGACAAAGGACCGAACGCTGGCGGCCGCGTCGTCTATTTGCGCGACCCGGATGATGTCACGGTCGAATACATCGAAAAGCCGAAGGGTGCAATTTAGACGAATGACACGGCTGCATTTCCTAGCCCATCGATTGAGACTTCGACCTGGTCGCCGGCGTTGAGCCAATGTGTTTCGACGATGCTGCCGGTAAGAACGATGTCGTTTTCCGCCAGCCCGTGGCCTCGCCGGGACAACGTATTGGCAAGCCAAGCCAAGGCTTCTAGTGGATGCCCCATCACGTGGGCGCCAATTCCGTCGCCGACCTGGCTGCCATTAATCTGCATTCTGCCTTTTACGGCTGCGAGGTCGAGGCTTTGCCAATCTGAATTTGGCGCGCCCAACACGCATCCCGCGCCAAAGAAGTCGTCTGCGATGAGCGTGGGCGCGTCCAGCTTCGTGTAATCAACATAGCGGTCGTCGACGATTTCGATCGCCGCCATGCAACAGGACACGGCATTGCGAATTGTTTCGACTTGAATAGGCGCGCCCGTCGGCGGCAGGTCGCAGCCCAGTCGAACGGCAATTTCACATTCGACGCCGACGCGGCGATAATTATCGTGCGGGAGGCTTGCGGGAGACTCGAAGCATTCCGCAGCAAGAATACGCCCAGCGCATGGTTGATCTATATTGAGAAAGTCCTGCATCACTTGCGTCGTGCAGCCAATTTTGTAGCCAGCGACCCGGCCCGCTAGACGGTCATGCAAAACTTCTTGGATCGCATAACCCTCATCTTCGTTATTTGGTTTAATATTTAAGGGTAACCCATTGAAATTTAATTTATTCAATCTGGAATGTGCGATCGTATTCACGGCGAGATCGATTGACTCATTGTTCATTTGCAATGCTCCGTAACCGATCTAGCGCGCCTTGCAATATGTATGCGGCGGCCATCTTGTCGACTACTTGCGCGCGGCGACGGCGGGACATATCTGCCTCGTCGACGAGGAACCGTTCCACGGCGGCCGTAGATAGCCTTTCGTCCCAAAAAGCGATAGGAAGTGTAACGCCACGCGCTATCAGGTTTTTGGCGAATTGCCGTGTGGATTGACAGCGTGGTCCTTCCGTTCCATCCATATTGATTGGCAATCCAATGACAAGGCCGCCAATTTTACGGTCCGCGATAAGGCGCTCAAGAATATCCGCATCCTTGCCAAACTTGGTTCGCCGGATTGTATCGATGGGACTTGCAACCGTCATGGCGGGGTCGGAAATCGCGAGGCCAATTGTTTTTGATCCGACATCGAGACCAAGCAGCCGGCCGCCGGTGGCGATATTTTGCCTTAGATCTTCCAGGGCGCAAATTTCCATGGGCGGTTCAGCTTATTCGTTGTTTTGGGCGATGACTTTAGTGCATCTGGTGCGTGACATAATGCAACCTTCTGCCGCTCTTGTCGCCGTTCAGGGGCAATGATAGGTTCCGCGCCGCCTATTCCCGGAGAACCGTTACATGTCGCTAGATAAAGATACCGTTCGCAAGATCGCGACTTTGGCTCGCATCAAGGTCGAGGATGATGCTCTCGAACCCTTAGCCGGCGAGCTCAATAATATACTTGGTTGGGTCGAACAGCTTTCCGAGGTTGATACAGATGGCGTTCCGCCAATGACATCGGTGGTCGCGGCGGAGATTTATCAGCGCCCTGACATTGTTTCCGACGGCGACCAGGTTGAAGAGGTGCTCGCCAACGCCCCAGAAGAGGCGGAACATTTTTTCGTCGTGCCGAAGGTGATCGAATAATGACACGGCTTACCGATTTATCGCTGGCGCAAGCGCGCGATGGCGTCGCGGCGGGAGATTTTTGCGCCGTGGAGTTGGCTGAGGCTTATATCGCGGCGATGGAGGGGCTCCGTTCGCTCAATTGTTTCATTCTTGAGACACCGGATGTGGCGCTGGAGATGGCGGCCGCTGCCGATGCGCGGCGCACGCGAGGGGAAGGCGGTGCCTTGAACGGCATCCCACTCGCGATCAAGGACTTGTTTTGTACGAAGGGAATTTCCGCAACGGCTGGGAGCCACATTCTCGAGGGCTTCGTACCGCCCTATGAATCCACGATTACGCGCAATTTGTGGAATGCCGGCGCGACCATGTTGGGCAAGACCAATCTGGATGAGTTCGCGATGGGATCGTCGAACATGACCAGCTATTTTGGACCGGTCACCAACCCTTGGCAAAGGGCAGGCGACGACGCGAAACTGGTTCCGGGCGGCTCATCCGGCGGGTCTGCTGCAATCGTTGCGGCGCATGGCGCTGTCGCCGCGATCGGCACCGATACAGGCGGATCCATCCGGCAGCCCGGATCTTTTTGCGGAATTGTCGGTATGAAGCCCACCTACGGTCGTTGCTCGCGTTGGGGAACGATCGCGTTCGCGTCGTCCCTGGATCAGGCGGGTCCCTTGACCCGGTCCGTTCGGGATGCAGCGATTATGTTGGGCAGCATGGCTGGCCATGACCCGATGGATTCAACCACCGTCGACGTTGCCGTGCCGGATTACGAAGCAGAGCTGGGACAAAACCTGAATGGCATGCGGATTGGCGTGCCTAAGGAATACCGAATTGACGGGACGCCGGCAGAGATTGAAGCGCTTTGGGATGAAGGGGTTTCCTGGCTCAAGTCGGCGGGTGCGGAAATTGTCGAACTTAGCCTGCCGCATACGAAATACGCGCTACCCGCCTATTATATCGTGGCACCGGCGGAGGCGTCTTCCAATCTCGCGCGTTATGATGGTGTGCGATACGGTCTCCGTGTTGATGGCAACACGCCGCAAGAGATGTATGAGAATACGCGTGGTGAAGGCTTCGGCGCCGAGGTCAAACGGCGTGTTCTGATCGGAACCTATGTGCTGTCCGCGGGCTACTACGACGCCTATTATTTACAAGCCCAGAAAGTCCGCACGCGTATCGCGCAGGATTTTCACGACGCGTGGGAAAAGGTTGATGCGGTGCTGACACCGACGACGCCAAGCGCTGCCTTTGCGCAAGGTGACAAGATGGACGACCCGATTGCGATGTACCTGAACGATGTGCTTACCGTGCCGGCCTCCATGGCGGGACTGCCGGCGATTTCGGTGCCGTCGGGCTTGTCGGGAGACGGTTTGCCGCTGGGACTGCACGTCATTGGCCGGCCTTTTGACGAGATGACTGTCTTTAAAGTGGGACAAGTTCTAGAAGATGCCGCCAACTTCAAAGCGCAACCCCAGATTATGGCGGGAGGTGGTTGATGTCTGATTTGATGACAGGACGGACTGGGGATTGGGAGCTTGTGATTGGGCTTGAGGTGCATGCCCAGGTCGTGGCGGATGCGAAACTGTTTTCTGCTGCCGCGACGGCATTCGGTGCGGAACCGAATGAGCAGGTGAGTTTCGTTGATGCCGGGATGCCGGGCATGTTGCCAGTGCTGAACGAAGCCTGTGTTCGCCAGGCGGTGTTGACCGGATTGGCGCTGAATGCAGCGATCAATCTGCAATCGATCTTCGCGCGGAAGAATTACTTTTATCCCGATATGCCGCAGGGCTATCAGATATCGCAGTATGAGGAGCCTATTGTCGGAGAAGGAGAGATCGTCATAGATCTGCCGGACGGCGAGATGAAGACCATCGGCATCGAACGTCTTCATTTGGAGCAAGATGCTGGGAAATCGGTCCATGACCGTCATCCGACGAAGTCCTACATCGATCTCAACAGGTCCGGTGTCACCTTGATGGAAATCGTTTCCAAGCCGGATATGCGATCGGCGGAACAGGCTGCGGCGTACGTTACGAAACTGCGCGCGATCCTACGCTACATCGGGTCCTGTGACGGCAATATGCAAGAGGGGTCGCTGCGCTGTGACGCCAATGTTTCGGTACGCCGCCCCGGCGAAGCGCTTGGGACGCGGTGCGAAATTAAAAACCTCAACTCTATTCGCTTCATGCGCCAGGCAATCGATTACGAGGCAGCGCGGCAGATTGAAATCATCGAAGATGGCGGCGAGATTGACCAGGAGACGCGCTTGTTCGACTCAGCCAAGGGTGAAACCCGGTCGATGAGAAGCAAGGAAGACGCGCACGATTATCGCTATTTCCCTGATCCGGACCTGTTGCCGCTTCGGCTGAGCCAGGGCTATGTCGATGCGCTGAAGGAAACGCTGCCGGAGTTGCCTGAGGCAAAGAAGCAGCGATTCATGCAGTCGTTTAACCTGTCTGGGTATGACGCCAGCGTCCTCGTGGCGGAGCGCGAAACAGCCGATTATTTTGAAACGGTTGCCCAAAACCGCGATCCGAAGTTAGCGGCGAATTGGGTTATTTCGGAGCTCTTTGGTCGGTTGAACAGGTCCGAATTACCTCTTGCCAAGGCCCTTGTCACGGCAGAGGCGCTGGGCGGTTTGATCGATCTGATCTCGGACGACACCATTTCCGGCCGTATTGCCAAGGACGTCTTTGCTGAAATGTTCGAAACAGGGCGCGCCGCGACCGAAATCGTCGAAGAAAAAGGCCTGCGCCAAGTTACAGATACGGGGGCATTGGAAGCCGCCGTCGATCAAGTCATGGCGGACAATCCGGACCGCGTTTCCGATTACCGTGGCGGCAACCAAAAACTTATCGGTTGGTTCATGGGGCAGATCATGAAAGCGAGCCAGGGCAAGGCGAACCCACAAAAGGTCAATGAGCTCTTGCGGGAAAAACTGGCTGAGTGAAGTAAGTTTCGGATTCGTGTTGCGGACGGGCGCGATGTTGTCAGGCTTTATCGTGCTTGGCTTGTTAAAAATAGCCGGGACGCCGTTTACCTAAAATTCATAGCTCGCTGTGCATTTGTTTGTTCGCACGCAAAGCACGGGTGTTTGTTCGCACGCAAAGCACGGGAGAATCATCCTTATGTCTATTCCGGCTGGCATGGAAAAACGGCTTCGGTTTTTTGGGATAAACTCGAAAACAAAGCGGGCGATCAACGGCTTTTTGCCTGTCGTTCTCCCGAAAATCGACTCGATCGCCGATCGCTGGTACGGATACACTCTGAATTTTCCGGAAGCGCGTAGAATTCTTGCGCCGCATTATTCCAATAACATTTTAAAAGAAAAACAAATAAAGCATTGGGTGAAATTGTTTTCATTGCGGTTCGATCAGGAATTTCTAAGTTATTCCCTGAAAATTGGTAAAATTCATTACATTAATAAAGTATCCCCATATTTGTATATTGGAGGATACAATTTTATACAGTGCGAATTGATGGAACTGATCATGGCACACTATAAGGAGGCCGAAGAGCGCAGTGCGGCCTTGAATGGCCTAAATCAGCTTATTGCATTTGATATGGATCTTGCCTTGTCCGCTTACACGCGTGAACATTGGTTGCACGACAGTGAGAAAACTGACGCAAAAGATTCCAAAAGTACAGCCGAAAAGACGCTGGAATCAAATACTGTTCTTGTCTGCTGACACAGTCAAAGTGGCGCGCGTCAAAACGCCTTGAATGTTACGATGGTGAAGGTGTCGACGATACCGTCGATTCGCTGGACGACTTCATTTACGAAATGGCCGATATCGTCATCTGAGCCAATATGAAATTTGGCCAAAAGGTCGTACTGTCCTGAAATCGAATGGACTTCGGCGACTTGCTCCACCTGGTCCATGATTTCACCGGCTACCTGATAGGCGTGGCCCAGTTGACACTTGATGAGGACGAAGACGGGTTTCATGATCGCGGCTCCGGCAGTTTGACCAGCAAAATTTATCGTTACCTCCGAGTTTTATCAGCGCGCTCCTTGCTTGCAAGCCCGGAATGCACTGAACTGGTGGTTTGTGGAGCCTTAATTTGCCTGTTAGGCGCGCAGACCGCATCAATAGGAGATTGATATGACATCAGATTATCCGCGCGACATGATCGGTTACGGTGCCAATCCACCAGATCCGCGATGGCCTGGCGGCGCCCGTTTGGCGGTCAACTTCGTTATTAACTATGAGGAAGGCTCGGAAGGTTCGATCTTCGATGGCGAGGAGCAAACCGAGATTGGGCTTACCGAGAGTTCGAGCGTTCTTTTTGCCTCTGGAGCCCGAAATCTCGGCGCGGAATCGATGTTCGAATATGGCAGCCGTGTTGGGTTCTGGCGCTTGATGCGACAATTCGCCCAGCACGACATGCCACTCACTGTTTTTGGCTGTGCCTTGGCGCTGGAGCGCAATCCGGCCGCGGCGGCGGCCATTCGCGAAGCTGGCCACGATGTGTGTAGTCACGGATGGCGGTGGGTCGAGCATTACAAGCTCGACGAGGCGACGGAGCGCGAGCATATTCGCCTTGCCGTGGAGTCGCTCAAACGCACTATCGGCGAACGACCGCTGGGCTGGTATTGCCGATACGCGCCAAGCGAAAATACGCGGCGGCTGTTGGTCGAGGAAGGGGGATTCACCTACGATTCGGACGCCTATAATGATGAACTACCCTATTGGACGGAAGTCGGCGGAAAGCCTCACCTAATCGTTCCATACTCGCTCACGAACAACGATGTGAAATTCATGCGCGGCTATCTGGCGACGGCCGACGACTATTTCCACTTCATCAAAGACGGTTTCGACATGCTGTATCAGGAAGGTGCAACTGCGCCTAAAATGATGTCAGTTGGGCTGCATATGCGGATAATGGGACATCCTGCGCGTGCCGCCGGTTTGGCTCGGCTGCTCGATTATATTGCCGGGTTTGACGACGTTTGGGTCTGCCGGCGGGCCGATATCGCTCGTCATTGGATCGAACATCATCCGCCGCAAATTTGATACTGTGGCCAAAGGCAGAACAAGTAAAAATACAACTTAAAATTGGTTATTCCACTACCGATTTACAAACTTAGCGGATAATCGAAAGGGAAATTCTTAACCTATCTAGGGCATAGTCGGCGCCATCATGACAGTCGCGCAAAAATCCCGTCCCCAATCCGCAAAATCAAGTGCTGCTAAGCCCGACAATGGCCGATACGAACTCGCGCGCTTGCTTGCATTTGCATTTTGTGCGGCGGACGCCCTTGTCGAAACCAAACCAAATGGGGAGATCGTCTATTCTAGCGGCGCGACGCGCCATGTATTTGGTCATTCTTTAGAAGAGATGAAGGGTCAGCTACTTGACTCCTTACCGGCAAAGGAAGACCGCGCCGTTCTTGGTGCCTTGCTCGGACAAGTGGCCAATGGAGACCGGTTTCAGGATGTCCCTATCAAGGTATCGCGGCCTGAATTGGATGATATCGTCATATCGATAAGTGGCTATCAGGTACCAGATCTTTCCAATCATTGTTTTTTTACGGCCCGTGCGATGGAGACCGGGCGCGATGTTGCGAGCGGAGGCGAACGGGATTCCGCGACGGGATTGCTAACCACCGATGGATTCGGCGACAGCGTTAAAGCGCATGTTGAAGGTGGCGATAAAGGCGAACTTACATTCCTCGGCCTCGCGGGAATGTCCGATCTTGTCGACCGTCTGGAGGGCGACGAACATCAGGGCCTGTTGCGGCGACTTGGCATTCTCTTAAAAGCCGCTTCGGTGGGTGGCGATATGGCAGCCCAACTCGGCGAGGACCGGTTTGGGTTCCTGCATAAACCGGATCTCGATATCGCCGGCATCGAAGGTCAGATTTCGGAGTTCGCGCGTGATGCGGACCCGAAGGGAATTGGCGTCTCCGTGACCAGCAACTCGGTCGGCGTCGAGAATTTGGACGTCAAAGGTCAGGATGTTGCGCAAGCTTTAGTATATACGATCCAGCAAGTAGCGCGCGCCGGCGGAAATATTTCCAGCGTTCTTTCCGAGAATATCGCTGAACAGATCGGCGAGACCGTAGGTAAGATTGCGCAGATAAAGTCTATTATCGACGCTGGGCAATTCGATGTAGCTTTTCAGGCAATTGTTTCGTTGAAGAGCCGAAAGGCGCATCATTTTGAAGCCTTGCTGCGTGTCGACGACTGTCCGGTAAAAATGAACCCCTTTCAGTTCGTTTGTTTTGCCGAAGACACGGGCCTGATTTGCGAACTCGATATCGCAGTTTGCCGGAAAGTAATCAGCCGCATAATTTCTGCAAGCGAACGCGGCAATGTTATCCCGATTGCCGTCAATATTTCAGGCCATTCAATCGGTTCGACGGAGTTCGTGGAAGAGCTTCGAGCGCTGCTGGCCGAAAATCCCGAATCCCATGGTTCTGTCCTGTTTGAGATCACCGAGACCGCCCGTATCAGCGACCTTGAAAAGGCCAATACAGCAATCCGCGCGCTGCGGGCGGATGGATTTCACGTCTGCCTGGACGATTTTGGGTCCGGCGAATCTGCCTTTGAGTATTTGCGCGAACTAGAGGTCGACTTTGTTAAGATCGATGGGAAATACGTAAAGGATGCTGCAACGTCCGATAAGGATAAGGCGTTTCTGGTAGCGATGTCCGGTTTGTGTCGGGATCTCGGAATTGCAACGATCGCAGAATTTATCGAGGACGAAATTACGCTTGAATTCCTAAAAGAATGCGGCGTCGCTTACGGTCAGGGCTATCTGTTCCATAAACCGGATGTCGGGGCCGATCTGGCGGGTAACATCAATCCGGGGAAGAACATGAAACGCAAGGGTACGAAGGAAAGCTGGGGATAGTTGTCACTCTTAGCGGGCGACCCAACCGCCATCGACGGGCAATGTGTGCCCTGTGATCATGCTAGCGGCATCGCTGGCCAGGAATAATATCGCAGCAGCAATTTCGTCCGCATCGGCAAGTCGATGCATGGGCGTGTTATCTAAAATATACTGCATCGTCTTTTCGTCCTGGAGCATGCGATCGGTAAGATTCGTGCGCACATAGGTGGGTGCTACAGCATTCACGCGAATTCCTTTCAGCGCCCATTCGACACCCAAGGATCGGGTCAGATTGACGATCGCTCCCTTAGTCGCGTGATAGGACGCGTTCGGATACAGACCGCCGCCGGTTAGACCCATGATAGAAGCGACCATCACGATTGCTCCGCTTTCCGCGGGAACCATGTGCCGTCCCGCGGCGCGGGCGCAGTAGAAATGGCCTGTCAGATTGACGTCCAGCACTCTGTTCCAGCTTTCAGAATCGAGGTCGATCGCAGGGATCCGAAGGCCAATACCGGCATTGTTAACGAGGATGTCGATGCGTCCATAACGATCGAAAATGTCGTCGATAACGGTGTCAACTTCATCGTCATTGGTGATGTCGAGGATATGCGCCGTGGCGCTATTGCCGCCAATTTCGTCAGCGACGGTTCCCGCAGCTTCGCCATCAATATCGGTGACAGCGACGATGGCGCCTGCTTGAGCGAGCGCATGCGCCGTCGCGCGGCCTAGACCGCTTCCCGCTCCCGTGACAATGGCGACACGGTCGTCAAGTCGGCATTGCGCCATAAAGTCCGTCATCTCGAAATTCCTTATCGAATGTCGTTACACTTGGGTTGTTGAAAACTAGCGAGTTTCTCTTCCGCTGCCTACATGGGCGGCGGATTGGCCGCAATGGCTTTTTCCGCGGCGCTAGTGTCGACGCAATCTTCGTACCCCGCACCGCGCTGTATCAGTCCGCCGGAGAGGCAGGCATCCCGCAAACGTTCGAACCCATCACGGGGCAGGATCGGGTTCGCACCATATAGGCCTAGCGCCTTATATCGCTCAATGCAGGCGCTTAGAACATCCGGATCGAGATCTGGAAAATAGTCAGCGACGCAAGCAGCGACCGTATCGGAGGGGTTCGCATGCAGCCATTTTTGCGTGCGATATATCGCGCGTGTCATGCCATCTATGATGTCCGGCTTCGTTTGCAGGGTCGCCCTGGTTGTGTAGAGCGTTGTGTAGGAACAGGGTCCTCGGTTCGCGGCTGCATACCAGATGTGTCCGACGCCATCGCGAATGAGGTGCTCCGCGAACGGCTGAAAGACCTGGATCGCATCGATTGACCCATCTCGCAGGGCCGCTTCATTTTCAGCCATGGAGCGATGTGGCACGCGTTCAACGGTCTCCGGATCCAAACCGGCGCGCCGCAGGTCGTCTTGCAGGCAAAGCCAAGGTGTCGGGACTTCGCTGACCGTGGCAATCCGACACTGTGGAAGATCCGTCATGGCGAAGTCCGGGCGTGGCTCGCGACCAATTAAAAAGAAGGGGTCCCGGGTGACGACTTCCGCGAAGCCCACCAGGCCGCAATCGGGGTCTTCGTCATGGGTATGGAGAATGCGCATTGGCCCTCCCCAAGAGACGTCGGCCTCGCCGGTCAGTAACGCATTTGCGGTGGTTTCCGGATTGGAGGACAGTTCCAAGCGGACTTCCACACCCTCTGCGCCATATGCATCCAGAGCGACGGATGCATAAAATGGTGTGTAGAACAGGGCTCTGAAGTTTTCAAATAAGGTGATCGCCAAAACGGGTCACTCCCATATCAAGTTCAAACCGATGTGGTAGCTAATGCGAAATTAAACGCAATTTAACGAGCGCTGCCGGCGTAGGGGGACACGTCGCGCAGATCGAGAACCAAATGAATGAGGGCAGGGCCGTCATGTGTCATAGCCGCTTTCAAGGTCTCGCCGAACTCTTCCGTTTTGCGAACGGTATATCCCGCCATGCCATAGCCGACGGCTAGGGCGGCGAAGTCCGGACTCTTCAGGCGGGTGCCAAAATCCCATTCACCGAAGCGCTTATTCTGTGTGACGAGAATTGAGCCCCAGGCACTGTTGTCGCAGACGATGATCTTCACCGGCAGGTTTTCCTGCACGATTGCCGCCGCTTCCTGGCCGGTCATCAGAAAGCCGCCATCGCCACACCAGGCGAAAACCACACGGTTGGGATCTGCGACCTGTGCGCCGATCGCACCCGGTACGCCATAGCCCATAGCCCCCGACACTGGGCCGAGATTGCAGTAGGGATGCCGGAACCGATAGTAGCGATGCATCCAGCGTCCGAATGTTCCCGCATCCGCTGAGTGAATGGCATCGTCCGGGACCAGTTCCATCAGCGTGGTGATGACCTGTGCCATATCGACATCGCCCGCGATCTCGATCTCGCCGGGTTCGGCATAGGCGGTTTCGATGGCGTGGATTTTATCGCGCCAGGCGATCCGTTCGGCGGGCGGTTCGATCCCTTCGAGCGATTCCGCGAGCGATTCCATGGCCGGTGCGGCTTGCGCGCAAATCGCAACGTCAACTCTCCAAGGTGAAAACACCGACGCGTCGGGGTGGATCATGATGATTTTCTGATCATCGCGGAACATTGTATAGTTCGCCGTCGTCGCGCTATCCAGCCGGCTGCCGATGGTGACGATAAGATCGCATTCCGCCAGGGCGTCGTTCTGATAGGGGATCCGGTTCAAGGTCAGCTGCCCGAAATGAGAGGGGTGCAAATTGTCGATGACGTCCTGTTGCCGGTAGGCGGTGAACACGCCCGCGCCGGTCGCTTCCGCCAATTGCTGCAGTTCTGCGGTGGCGTTTTCATAGGCGATCATTTCACCGGCGAGCAGGATCGGGTTCTTCGCCGCCTGGATCAGCTTCGCGGCTTCGGCGACCGCGCTCTTCTCGGCACCGATTTTTACAGGCGCGGCGGGGCGGGGGATCTCGAGTTCGCCGGTTTCACCGTCGAGTATTTCGGTTGATACGACACAGACGACCGGGCCTGGCCGACCGCTCACGGCGAGGTCGAGCGCGCGCGCGGTCGTGTCCGCGATGTCGGCAAAGGAATTGACGTCCAGCACGGCTTTCGCGACCGGCTCGTACATGCGGCGGTAGTCGATTTCCTGAAAGGATTCCCGGCCGCGCAAGGGTTTGGGAATGTCGGCGATAAAAAGAACGAACGGCCGCGAGCCTTGCATCGCGTTGTGAACGCCGATTGCAGCATTGGAGGCGCCCGGCGCGCGCGAGACGAACATGCAGGTGGGTTTACGCTTGATGCCGGCATAAGCGTCGCAGGCGAAGGCCGCGGACGATTCCAGACGGGTCGGCACGGAACGTATCTTGTTCTGGACCCGGCTTAAGGCTTCCAGGACCGTGGTGTAGGTGCCTCCAGGCACAAAGAATACCGTGTCGATATCGCGTGATAACAAGGTCGCGACGAGCGCCTCACCACCGTTCATTGTTCCGTCTGTCATGGCGAACTCTGCATTTCAAATTGTTGTAAAATGTGCGCGGCCGAGATATCAGCCTAGATTGACAGACAGATTATACCGACGACGAGCATGGATGCGAGCCTCGTTGGCGAAATTCGCCTTTGACGGCTGATACGGCTTCCCCCATTTTCGATCAAATCATTGTGCGCCGTTTGAGATCGCGAGGGTAAGATGAACAAACGAGAACTACATCCCGCAACCCGAGCGGCGCAGGGTCTGGGTTGGCAATGCCCTGTGACCGGCGCGGTTGTACCGCCAATTCACGTTTCAACCACTTTTGCACGCGGTGATGATTATGAGCTCCCAGCCGAGCATGATTACGCGCGTGACAAGAACCCATCTTTCAATCAGCCGGAGGCTGTGATCGCGGACCTCGAAGGCGGTGTTGATGCGCTGCTCTTTTCCTCGGGCATGGCGGCTTGTGTTGCGCCCTTTCAGGCGCTGCGTCACGGCGATCACGTCGTGGTACCGGATATAATGTATTATGGCTTGCCAAAATGGTTGCGCGGTTTCGGTGTCGACCGGGGCTTGTCCGTCGATTTCGTGCCAACTGCGGATATGAACGCACTTGCCGCAGCCGTGCGGCCGGGAAAGACAAAGCTGGTCTGGACGGAGTCGCCCTGCAATCCGGTGTGGCGCGTGACGGATCTCGCGCGCGCGGCAAATATTGCACATGATGCCGGGGCGCAACTTGCGGTCGACAGTACGGCTGCAACGCCCGTGCTGACACGGCCGTTCGAGCATGGCGCGGATCTCGTTATCCACGCGGCGACCAAATATCTAAATGGCCATTCAGATGTTATGGCGGGTGCGGTCGTCGCGAAGCAAAAGGATGGCATTTGGGAACGAATTGTCGACCATCGCGCATTGACGGGGCCAATTCTGGGCTCCTTTGAAGCGTTTTTGCTTACGCGGGGCATGCGGACCTTGTATCTGCGGGTGCAGGCGGCGTCGCAGTCCGCCTTGGCCATTGCGGAACATTTCGAAGGCCATTCGGCGTTAACGCACGTTCTGTACCCAGGATTGCCCGGGCATCCGGATTATGACGTCGCGAAACGGCAAATGGTCGGCGGTTTTGGCGGTATGCTGTCCTTCCGCGTCAAGGGCGATGCCGAAACGGCGCGCCGTGTCGCGGCGGCCTGCACGCTCTTCAAACCCGCGACGTCCCTGGGCGGCGTCGAGAGCCTGATTGAACATCGCGGGACAGTGGAAGGCTCGGAATCACTGACCCCCAAGGACCTGCTCCGCCTGTCGGTCGGTATTGAGGATGCGGACGATTTGATCGCTGACCTCGAAGAAGCGCTTGCGGCCGCTTAGAGCCGTTGACAGGTTACGCCACCATCGCTAGGAACTAGCGGCTCCGCGGAGGGATGGCAGAGTGGTAATGCAGCGGATTGCTAATCCGT
>JAJFJB010000190.1 GCA_021774435.1 Alphaproteobacteria bacterium | reverse complement strand
GTCTATCACGGCTGGAAGTTCGACGTGGACGGCAATTGCGTCGACATGCCCTCGGAGCCGGCGGACAGCACTTACAAGGACAAGGTCAAACTCAAATCCTATCCGGTGCGCGAGAAGGCGGGAATCGTCTGGGCCTATATGGGGCCTGTCGACCGGATGGGTGGGCTGCCGGAACTGGAGTGGATGTCAGTGCCGGACGACCACCTGTATGTGTCGCGCTGGGTCCAGCAGAGTAATTTCGTGCAGGCGGTGGAAGGCGAGATCGATTCCGCGCATGTCAGTTTCCTGCACCGGAAGCTGGAGAACGATGCGCAGAACAAAGCGGCTTTGACCGGTGCGTTCTTCGCCAACGACACGGCGCCGAAATGGAAAGTCACCGAAAGCGATTTCGGCATGACCCTTGGCGCGCGGCGCAAGGTTGAAAACGGCCGTTTCTATTGGCGCATGAACCAGTGGCTCTATCCGTTCTATACGATGATCGCGCCGGTGCCGGGGGAGGCGCGGACGGTTCGCATGTGGGTGCCGGTCGATGATGGCCGCGTCAACATCATCTGCATTAGCTATCGCAACGACAAGGCGCTCTCGGAACAGGAACTGAATGCTTGGCGCACGGGCGCTTCCGGTCACGCCGCGCGGATGCCGGGTACCCTGACGCCGATTGCGAATATGGACAACGATTACAATATCGACCGCGATCTGCAGGCCCGGGAATCCTTTACCGGTATCAGCGGCATCCGCGCCCAGGACGCGGCGATGACCGAAAGTCCGGGCCGTATCGTCGACCGCTCGCGCGAGCATCTCGCGACGTCGGACACCGCGATCATCAAGATGCGCAAACTGCTTATCGACGGGGCGCGAAACCTGGAGCAAGGGGTCGAGCCGCTGGCGGCGCAGGATGGTGCGATCTACCGTGTCCGCTCCCATTCAGTCGTCATCGACGAGGAAATCGATTTCGACGAACGGGCGGAAATCCTCGAAGATATGCGCGTTGCGGCACCGCCGCAGGCGGCCGAGTAGTTCTTTCGTTGCGGCTCAGGGCAGACCGACGCATTCCCTGGCCTCGTCGATGATCCAGGTCCAGCTGTTGATGCCGTCGTCCAGATTAAAGCGCGGTTCGCCATAGGCAAATAAATAGGTCATGATCGTTTGCCCGTTGACCCAATCGAGATCGCCCCCCGTTTGGACCATGAAGGCCGGGTCGGTCACACCGCAATTGTTACCGTCCTCGGCGGCGGTAAACATGATGTGCTGTACACCGTGATGTTCGGCATGGCAGAGCGAAAAGGCGTGCCCCATTTCGTGCGCCAGAACCGTCCCGAACAAGTCGGTCATGAAGTTGTTGCGCACCGTGGCACCAGTCGTGGTTCTGGTATCGCCGCGCCAGAAGATGGACGCACGACCGTTTTTCTTTGGATCGTAGGCGAAGACAACCAAAGCCGGCAAATCGCAGATATCGCGTAGCTGGTCGACGGTGGTGACACGGTCGACAATCGGCGTGACGCTGCCGGGGATAACCCATTCCGCCGGCGAATTGATTTCGAATGTCTCCACCGCGCCCCATTGCAGCTCGATGGCCATGTCCTGAAAATTGCGTTTGGCGACGCGCAACATGTTCTTGAGCGCCTCCTTGTCGCCCGCCATGAGCACGAATTCGGCGACATCGGTGTCGTTGCCGGCCAGATAGGTGCGAATATCGCCGACCGCGACACGATACTGTGTCCCGGCATAAACCAGCTGCCAGACGCTGCGGTCGAATGGCGCTTCTGCGCAGCCGAATGGTGCGTAGCCTGCAAGATGGTAGAGATTGATCGTTTCGGCGATATGCATTGCACGAAGATCGAAACTGTTCGATCGGGAGGAAATGGTGCAGATCCGCGGCACGGCTGGCCAGGTCGTGCCGAAGGAGGTGCTGTTGAGCCGCAGTCGGGCTTCGACCGTGACGGGAATGGTGCCGCCATATTGCGCGGCGAGCATTACCTGGACGTTTTGGCGCAATTGCGCGCGGGACAGCGCCTGCGCCGCGCCGCCGATGCCCATGCCCGCAATGTTCACTACGCCTAGTAACGTGCGTACCAAGCCGAAGCCAACACCCATGCCCAGAGCTTCCAACGCGCCGCAGAAATCGAGGCGCGCTAACGATGTCACGAGGTCGAACAACCCCTCGATAACCTGTGTCAGTCCACTGACCACCCGGCGGACGATATCGATCAGCCCAGCCAAAATGCCGAGGAAGAATTGGCCGGGTGCGCCGAATTTGCTGCCGATCTTGTGGACGAATTCCCGTAGGATATCGAGCAGCCGTACGACGGCGTTCAGTACCGCGACGATGAAGTCGCCGATGGCGCCGATCAGATCGACGAAATCGAACCAGAGCTCGATAAAGGCGTCCAATAGGCCGAGAAAGTTGAGCGTCACGAGGCAGATGAACGCCACGACGACGAAGCGAACTATCGTGATGATCACCTCGACGATGAAGCGGACGACATGGACGACGATTTCGCAAAGCGTCTCGATGATCCATTCGCCGACGACTTCAACCACCAATTCGATCACGATGGTCACCACCGCGGCCATCCAGCAGATCAGCTTGTTGCAGCACAGGCAGAGATAATAGCACTTCGCTTCGCGGCATTGCCGTTCCATCGTGGTGCGGTGGCGCTCTATTTCTCGGACGATTTCTGTTTCCACGTAAGTTGATATTTCGTGACAGACTTCCTCCGCCGCTTCGAAAAATTGCTCTACGGGGACGCGGACATAGGTGGCGAAAAAATTCCGCACGGCCTGACAAGGGTTCATTTTTCAGGCTCCGTCGTTGTTGGGTAGTATTCGCGTAGATCTCGCAACAGCCGATCCAACCGGCGATGGCTAACGAACAGCACGGCAATTTTGACCAGCAGGGCTATTATCGCCGCCGCGGGCAATACCATCGCCAGCGTTGTCCAGGTGAACGCCGTAAACAGATCAAAAACGTTGCCGAAGACCGCCATGGCGGCCAAAAAGGCCAATCCCGTTTGCGCGCAGCCACAGTCATTGAACAGGCGCCGCAGCCGCTTCTCCAGCCGTCGTGCGTCGTCGGGCCGAAGTCCAGCAGCCTCAATCGTGATGCCGCGCAGGGGCAATCGCGTCAGCCAACTGTTTAGCCGTCGTGCCTCGGCGAGATCGTCCGCGGAACGAATATCGAGATGCCGCCGCCGGCGGGCCGTAGGGCGCGCGGCGTCAAGGGATGCAGTGGTTCCTGCGCTTGTCGGTGTTACATTCATGCCAGAGCGCCTGGGTATCCTGCGGCGTATCCAAATACCGTCCGCGTAGAATCCTAACACTACAACTTAAGGGGAACCAAGCGCTTCCGTTCGAACGCGACAGGCTATCGGGTAAATCCTATAGCAGCGTCTGCTTCGCCGCTTCCAGCGCCGCATTGCGGCCGCCGATGAAACATTCGGCGAGGTTGCTGCCGCCCATGTACAGATGCCCGAACACGCTGCCGAGTTCGCCGGCGGCGTAGAGGCGGGGGATGGCCTGGCCGTAGACGTCGAGGATGCGCTGGCGGCTGTCATGAACCGGGCCGCCTTGCGTATTCGAGACGATCGGCCAGATTTCGCTGTAGTAGAAGGGGGGCGTCGCGATCGGCATCATGCTGATTGGTGGGCGGCGATGATCGTCATCGAGGCCGTCTCGGCAAAAGTCGTTCCAAGTTTCGAGCGAGGCGCGCAGGCGGTCTTCGCTCACATTCAAGCCGGCGGCGAGCTCGGACACGCTGTTCGCGGTTTTGAAGATTCCATTTTCGGCCTCGCGCAGATTGTCGGCGCTCCACTCCAGCGAAACGTCGCGTTGATTATAGAGCGGCTGACCGATGGCGTATTGCTTGCGGCCTTCCTCATCGACGAGCAGCCAGGCGGGGATGCGCGGGTAGTCCTGCGTCTCGGGCCGGAACCGTTCGAAGGGGCGGTGCCCGGTGTCCTGCATGTAGGGTTCGTATTCGTTCATAAACCGGCGGCCGTCGCAGTCCAGCAATATCCACGGCATTTTGACGTCGCGGGTCTGGCCTTCGTTGGGCCGCCAGTCGGGAACGCGCTTGGTGCGAATGCCGAACGGATAACCGTCGATCCGAAACCCATAGGTCCCATGATAGTGCCACATGTGCCAGATATCCGCACCCAGATCCTGTGCCATGCGGATGCCGTCTCCGGTATTGCCGGCAAAGGCGGTGCTGACCACCGGTTTGCCCTGCCAGAACTGTTTTTGCATATCGGGATTGGCCTCGAATCCGCCGCAGGCGAGAATGACCCCGCGACGGGCGCGGATCGATTGCGTTTTTCCGTCGCATTCGGCAATGACGCCTTCGACCACACCGTCCGAATTCGCAATCAGGCGCGTGACCGGACTGTTCGTACGGACTTCAATGCTACGCATACGGAGATTGCGATCGACGACATTGAACAGCCGCCCGCCACCCGGCATGCCGCGCACCTGGGGATAGCCATTGGCGGGATCGAATTCCGGCACGTCCTCGACCGTGAAATATCCGAAGGTCGCCTGCCCCGGAAAAGGATAGGTGCCCGGCGCTTCCCGCAACTGCGTCGTTGCGCCGACAGCGGTCGCCAGCGACTCGACGAATTCGGAAATTTCCGTCATGCCTTCCGCTAGCGGACGCAGCGTTTCGTCCGGCGTCGTACCGGCGCAGGTCGCCTGCAAATAGGCGAAGGCCTCGTTTGCATCTTGTGCAACCCGCACCGAACCTGCGGAACAGACGGAGATTCCGCCCGGGTCCGGCATTTTTTCAAGGATCAGAGTTTTCGCGCCCTGATCATGTGCGGTAATCGCGGCCGCGCCACCGGCGAAGCCGCAACCGACGACAAGGACATCTGTTTCCCCGTCCCATTGTTCCGGGATGGCCGGCGCGCGGCGTAAATCGGTCATGCGTCTGTTTCCTGCCTGTCCCTATTTGGGATCTTCCTTGGGTGCGATGTTGGGAATGCCCTGCATCAGGCCCTCGGGTACCATGGACAACAATTCGTCGACCGAGAACAGACCGTCATCGTCCTGCTTGAAGATCGAGCGCGCTTCCTCACCGAAATAGTAGGTATGGATACGCGACCGCTCGGCATGAAAAAGCTGTCCATTGACGTCTTCCGCCGCGTCCGTGGCAAGATAGGCCACCATCGGCGCGACGAATTCCGGTCCCGGCATCGCCATGCGGGAATCGTACTGCGCTTGCGTCAGGAGTCCCGCATCGAGGCGCCGTTTCCAGCCCGCAATCACCGCATCGTTGACCGTCATGCGCGTCGCCGCCATGGGGCACATGGCGTTTGCGGTGATTCCATAGCGGCCGCATTCGCGGGCGATGGAGCGGGTCAGTCCGATGATCCCGGCCTTTGCGGCAGAATAGTTGCACTGCCCGATCGCGCCTTTGAAGGCGTCGGAGGAGAAGTTGATGATGCGTCCATGCCGTTCGGTCCGCATGACCTTGGTTGCATGGTGGCACATGTTCCAATGGCCCTTGAGATGCACAGAGATGACTTCGTCGAAATCGTCTTCCGTCATGTTCCAGATCATGCGCTCGCGCAGCATGCCGGCGACGTTGACGAGAATATCGATCTTCCCGAACGTATCAACGCATTGCTTTACCATGCGTCCGGCATTGGCATACTCGGCAACTGAGTCGAAATTCGCGACGGCGTTGCCGCCGGCCGCCTTGATTTCCGCGACGACGTCATCCGCTGGCGCGCCTTCCTCCGCTTCGCCACCGCGTCCGACCCCGGGATCGTTGACGATGACGCTGGCGCCTTCCTTGGCCAGCAGCAGTGCGACTTCCTTACCGATTCCCCGGCCCGCGCCGGTGACGATGGCTGATTTTCCTTCGAGATTCATGATGCCCTCCCAGATGCATTGATTATCCTGCGAAGAGGGTATTCGGGCAGGGCAAAGCTTGTCCACCCGGAGGCGCCGATGGGCGGAATGCCGAATTAATCGTCAGAATATATCCGACCACTAAGCAGCGGGATAAGCGCCACTTTCGTCATGCACTTCGCCGCCCACCAGCGGTGGGTTAAACACGCAGATCATGCGAATTGCGGTCTTGCAAATAATGCGGTGCCGCTCGTGTTCGTTGAGGCAGTACATAACGCCGGGCCTCAACTCGTGGGTGACGCCAGTGTCCAGCTCCTCCAGGATACCTTCGCCTTCGATAATGTAATTCGCCTCGATATGGCTTTTGTAGTGCAGCGGAGCGGTCTCGCCGGCTTTCATGCGGATGTCGGAAAGGGTGAAGCCGACGCCGTCCTCGGCCAGCAAAAAACGCCGCGTCACGGCGCGGCCCTTGCCCAATGATGTTTCACTCTTGGTGCCCGCGAGGCTTTCGTAGGATTTAACGATCATGGGTTGCTTTCTTCTCTTTTTTTGGACGAGAACGCGATGGGTGGAGCCCTTAGCCAAGTAAGGTGTCAAATAAGTTTTTCAGACCAAGAGACGCCTCGGTGCATAACTCTGTTTGGCAAATAGTGAGAGCACCGAACGTTAGATGGAAAAAAACTAAAGGAAAGAGGAGCAAGAGGTATAGGTGCAAGAAAGCACTGTATAGTTTCAACAACCGATCCGGCGACTGACGCCATTCAAAAAACAAGAGATACTTTAGAAATCGATTTTGGTCCGAAAGCTGCTTTTCGTGAAAAGGCTTGGCTCTCCCATGGCAATAAATTTCTCAGGCCAACGAGATTTGAGGGTTCTAAAAAATAGGAAGCCAAGGGTAAGCCATAGCATTGCAGCAAAAAATAATACCAAGTGCCATTCGTGGCCCAAAACTTCACCCCTCCCAGACACGCCCCAGCGGGTTTAGCCGCATGCCCTTCCGCAGCCGTTTCCAGGGCAGGTTCGCCGGGTCGGCGACCATGGGGCCGGGGGCGGCGCAAACCAGGATTTCTTCGGCAATGGGGGCGAAGTCGGCGCGGAAGTGGACTGAGCTTTTATTGACCAGGATCTTTTCTTCCGTCGGTTCGATACCGACGAAGCGGTACATTGCCTGATCGGCCATCTGCACCTTGTTGCAGGCCAACACGACTCGGGTACCGCCGACTTTGACGCAGGCTGACGGGCCAAGATTGAATTCCGCACCCTTGTAGAAAGGGCCCGTCGCGTCGAAGCGGCCGTCATGTAGTGTTTCGACGGTGTAAAGCGCCTCGAACGGCTCATCGCCGTCGAAACCGGAATGGCCGCCAAAGGTGAGGTTGACTTCCGCCCCGACGCCGGCGCGATGCGCGACCTCGGCGGCGGTCGGGTCGATCATCAGGCCGAGGGCTGCTTGCTCGGCACGGTTCTCGACAAGCGCGCGCAACATGCCCGCCGTGTTGCTGTCACCGCCCGCGCCGGGATTGTCTTGCGTGTCGGCAATGACGATGGGGCGACTTGCGGTCGCCGCGAGGCGCATCGCTTCCAGGACCCCGCTGTCGGGATCGTAGATCGTGCCGGCGAAGGCGGCTTCAAGCCCGTTCACATCGTCGGCCAGCGCCTGGCAGGAGGCGCGTGCCGCCTCTTCGGTCCAGCCATAGGTGAAGACCGAGGGACCGCAATGATGAATGTCGGCGGCGGGAAAGCCGGGCGTGAAGGAGGTATGCATCACGTCGCCCATTTCCATGTCCGCGAGGCGCTGATAGAGGCTTTGGGCCGGCTCCATCATCGTGCATTGCCAGTTCAGCGGGATCAGGAACGGGATTTGCTGGAACGCCTTGGCGGGCTTGCGGCCGCGGCGCAGGATTTCGTCGAGCAGGCGCGCGGTCCGTGCGCCGGTGTCGGCCATATCGACATGCGGATAGGTGCGGTAGGCCACCATCAGATCGGCATGCGCCATCATCTCCGGCGTCGTGTTGCAATGCAGGTCGAGACTGGCGACCAGCGGCATCTCCGGCCCGATATGCTCGCGTACGCGGCGCAGCAACTCGCCTTCGCCGTCTTGCAGATGCTCCGTCACCATCGCGCCGTGCAGGCACAGATAGACCGCATCGTAGGGCGGGGCCGATTTGAGCCCGTCGAGGATCAGCCCGGCGATATGCTCGAAGGCGTGCTCCGTGACGACGTCGGAGGGCGCTGCCGCTCCCCAGGTCAAGGCGGTGACGTGATGGTCGAGCGCTTCGATTTGGTCGACGAAACCGGCAATCGGCAGATTCTTGCCCTTTACACGCGGGAACAGATCGGCGCCCGTCGTTAGCGGCGGACGGCTGCCCCCGGTCGTAAAGGCGTCGAGTCCTGCCTTTGTCGGCGCAAAGGTGTTGGTTTCGTGTTGAATGCCGCCGATCGCGATGAGCGCCATGGAAACTCCCCCTGGTTGAATGCGCGTTTCTCCGGCGCACGCATCCGTTTATAGCCGGATTGACCGGCGAGATCGAACCCCACACGCGCCCCGGTCTTTGTCCTAGTGAAGTTTATCTTAGACTAATCTAAAAACTTCGACCTCGCCGGCGCGCCCCTTGAGTTCGAACCGGCCTACGGGGATTGGCTTAAAGGCGTCGCTCAGGTCGCGTGCCGTATCGCCGCTGATCAGGATCGAAACCTCGCTATCTCGTGGATAGACTTCCTTGCAAAGCTGCTCCAGGCGCTGGCCGATATTCACCGCGTCGCCGATGATCGTGTAGTTGATATGTCCGGGCGCCCCGATATTGCCGACGGTGGCTTTGCCGGAATGGATACCGATGCGTATGCCGATCGCCGGCTGGCCTTGGGCTTCCCGCGTCGCGTTGTCCTTGCGGATGGCGGCCGCAATGGCCAGTGCTGCACGGCAGGCGCGCTCTGCGCGTTGTTTTTGTTTTTCCGGTGCGCCCCAGATCGCCATGACCGAGTCGCCCATGAATTTGTCTATGGCGCCGTCTTCTGCATCGATACAAGCGCCGATCAGGGCGAAGTGATGATTGACAAGGGCGGCGACTTCAGGCGCCGACATCCCCTGGGAGATGGTCGAAAATTGCACGATATCGGTGAACATGACGGTGATGTTGCGGGCGTCGGAGATCATTTCGTGCACGTCGCCGCTCTTGACCAACCGTTCGACGATCTTCTTGGGAACGTAGAGTTCAAACCACCGCAGGGCGCGCAGCATCGCATTGAAGGAAGCAGACTGGTCGTTTAGTTCGCGAAATATGCTCCCGGGAAGGTTTTCCACTTGAGAAATATCCAGATCCCGGATGCGGCCTGCAGCGGTAGAGAAACCGACGATCGGCTGAGCGATCTTGCGGCCAATATAGATCGCCGCCAGCACAGATATAATTAGCGCAATGATGCCGGCGGCCAACGAAATTATCATTCGTTGTATCTCTTCGCTGACCTCGGCGCGGCGAAAATAAATGCCGGCGATCAGTGGTTCCGGGCCGAATCCCTGAATGGTGCGGTATACGTAAATGAACCGTTGCGAGTCGATCTCGAGGACATGTCCATCGGTGCCCTTGGGTAAATCAAGCCCCAATTCGTCGCGGTCATCCCGACTCCAAATCGCGGCCATGACCGGGTCTTGGAACCCATCGACGCGTGGCAAGGGAGACTCATTCGTGCGGCCGGGATATCGTTCTGCCATCAGCGGATGGGCGAGGACATGATCCCGGCCTGCAAGAATGAACCGCTGTCCGGTCGTGTTTTTGTTCGCATCGGCCAGAAAGCGCGATAGTTGCTCGACAGAGACAACCGCGACAATGGAACCCAGGGAGCGTCCATTTCGCAAAATCGGCACGGCCACATTCATGTAGGTTCTTTTGGTGACATCCCGCCAAACGGCGGGTCCCCAATTCGCCCCGGTACTGACGGCACCCATCCTTTGCCGGATCACGGGGTCTTTGGAATAATCCTGCACCTCATGTTCGATCTTGCCGCGGTTCCTACTGTGAAACGTTAGAAAGGCGTGCAGGTTGCGATCGATATAGATGACCGTTTCGATTTGCGGTGCAGCGGCCAATGCGCCGCCGAGGAATAGGCCAAATCGTTCGCGGTCCGAGGGATCGACTTCGCCGTTCGCAATCCTCTCAGCGAGGAACGTTGCCTGATACTCCGCAGGCTTAAGGTGCTGTTCGATGCGGTCGACGGAGGCGCTGAGATTCTGGTGTGCATTGTCGCTGAGGAGCGCGAAGGTGTTTTTTTGCGCGAGCCAGACGCCAACGCCGAGAACGGTCCCAACGGAAATCAATGTCAGCAGGCCAATTGCCGTGACCAGTGTGATGGTAATGGAAAAGCGGCCGTTCCAGCGGGTGTCGGATAAGTTTTTGTCACCGGGGTTTTGCTCGACGGTGAGGGGCGTTTGTTGATTTTCCGTGTTCTTCGGCATGGACTGTTTGGGAGTCTTTTAAAACGGACAGCGTTTGTGAGTTTCTCTGAATATTCGAGGCATGTAGATCTCTATTAGGTTCAGAATAGACGAAATTTGTCGCCTTGACCTCCGTATTACGACGGCGGGTGCGACGAAGATCAGAATAACATCAGGCGCCGTGGAGATGCTGAAGTTTGTAGGTCGCGGAAAGCTGCGTTAGTTTCCGCCTAGGCAAATAGTACAAAGGTTTCGGCAGATGAGTGCGGTAGAGGATTTCGAGGATGCGTTTCAGTCGACTGGCGCGACGTTGGAGCGGGCGCCGGGACCGATCGGCGGACCGGGCGCGTGGCGCGGCGCGGATATGACAAAATGGTCCAGCGAATGGATTTATCAACTGTCCGGTGCGGAAGTGTCGGAGCTCGACGACGCGATGCGCCGGACCCGCGAGCGAGACATTATTGGAATTACGCGCACGGACTTCGATTTGCCGACACTCGGTGGCGTACTCGACGATCTGCGGCGCGAATTGCTAACCGGGCGCGGCTTTGCTGTAATCCGGGGCGTGCCCGTCGCCGATTATTCGGTGGAAGAGGCCGCCCGTATCTACTGGGGGATCGGTGCGTATCTTGGCCGTGCGCGCCCACAGAACGCTAAAGGGCATGTACTGGGCCATGTCTGCGATCTCGGCGCCCGCTACGACGCGTTCAAGAATCCGGGCAAGGCACGTATCTATCAAACCCGCGTGCGGCAACGCTTCCATACCGACTCCACGGACATCGTCGGCCTGATGTGCCTACAAAGGGCCAAGGCGGGCGGCGAAAGCAGCATCAGCAGTTCAGTCACCGTGCATGACGAAATGTGGCGCCGCGACCGCCGGCTGTGGGCGGAAATGTACAAGCCCTTCTGGCGCGACCGGCGTGGCGAAATTCCCGCTGGAAGGCTGGACTATTACCCGTGCGCGGCATTCCATTTTCATGAGGGGCTGCTGTCGACGATCTACGCCCGAGACTATATTGAATCCTGCGACCGCTTCGATGAACTGCCGGCGCTGACGGAGAACCAGATCGCGGCGCTTGACCTGTTCGACAGGCTCTCCGAGGATTCGGAAATCCGCCTCGACATGGCCTTCGAGCCGGGCGACATCCAGCTTCTGCACAACCATCAGATTCTCCACGCCCGCGCCGATTTCGAGGATTGGCCGGAAGTGGAACGCAAGCGCCACCTGCTGCGCCTTTGGCTGAGCCCCGAAGATGCGCGGCCGCTGCCGGACAGTTTTCTGGAGCGCTATCTGGGCCTGGAAATCGGTAACCGCGGCGGCATCATCGCCCCCGGCGCGGATCGCAATGTGCCGCTGGAGCCGGTGTAGGTGCGTGACGAAAAATATTCAATGACCCTGATTGGTTAGGGAAGAAATTGCCACTGTCTATTTTGAGGAACGGAATATCAATCATCGGCGTTTTTTACGTGGCTGCATCTGCCGTAGCGGCGTCAAACTACACTGTTAAGTTTTCCGAGGATGACCAAATTTCTCCGAAACAGATTCGGCACAATGTTGAAGAGATATTCAATTCTGGAGAATTAGAGCAGAAATATAACTATCTTGTTTACGAATTTGAAAAATATGATGCTTGCGCCAGTGCAAGAACCTATCTCGATGATATTGGAACCGTCAGCGTTTATGGCCCTGTCTCATGCAAGCGTAACAATGATGCGGTTAAAGCGCCAAAGCTTGTTTCAGAGATCATGACTTATTTGAAGCGTCGCTTTTTCGTAATCGATAAGTTGGGAGACGCGGGATACGAGACTCTTTGGAAGCATCCGGACTTGGTTGAGCCGAAGTAAAGGCCAGTTCTCTGGCGGGTGCCGCGAATTCTCTTCACAAAATGTTTAAGACGAAATCGTTCCGACCGCTTCGGGCACGCGAAGTTTGGCCGCCGTCTTTGCGACGATATCGTCCGGGGTAAAGCCCGGTGCGACTTCGTCGAGAACGAAACCATCCGGCGTAACGCTGATCACCGCCATATCGGTGAAGACCTTCGTGACGCAGGCGCGCGTCGTGAGGGGGTAAGTCAATTTCTCGACCAGCTTCGAGGTGCCGTCCTTGTCGGTCTGGCTCATGGTGACGAAGACCCGTTGCGCGCCGACGGCGATATCCATGGCGCCGCCGATCCCGCCGATATGCTTGCCGGGCAAACGCCAGTTTGCGAAGTCGCCATTGTCGCACACCTGATAGGCGCCGAGGATCGCAGCGTCGAGACGGCCGCCGCGGGCCACGGCAAAGGAGTCCGCGTGGTGCACGAAGGCCGCACCCGATACGAGGGTCACGGGGCCCTTGCCGGCGCTCATCAGGTCGACATCGACGTCTTCGTCGTCGGGGCGCGGGCCCATGCCGATGATGCCGTTCTCGCTGTGGAACAGGACGTCGCGGCCTTCGGGAATGTAGTTGACGGCCAGGGTAGGGATACCGAGGCCGAGATTGACCAGCCAGCCGTCCTGCAATTCGGCCGCGACCCTTTTGGCGATCTGATCGCGGTTCAGACGCTTACCCGCACTCATGCCACACTCCGTCCCACGCTTCGGGTTTATAGCGCCCGGTGATGACGTAGCGGTCGACGAACACGCCGGGCGTCATGACGTGTTCGGGATCCAAATCGTCGAGCACGACTTCTTCCTCAGCCTCGACGATGGTGTGTTTCGCCGCCATGGCCATGACGGGGTTCATGTTCTGCGACGCCAGCCGATAGATCAGATTGCCGCGCGGGTCGACCTTGGTCGCCCTGATGAGGGCGATGTCGCCGGGTAGTGCCGCTTCGATCAGATATTCCGTGCCGCCGATGCTATGCGTTGCCTTGCCCTCGGCGATTTCGGTGCCGATTCCGCTTGGTGACAGGATGCCGCCTAGTCCGGCCCCGGCGGCGCGCATCCGTTCCGCCAGGATGCCCTGCGGCACGATCTCGAGATCGACTTTCCCAGCCGCGTAGAGTTCCTTGAAGACTTCGGATTCCCGGCCCCAGGGAAAGCTGCAGATCACCTTGGCGACGCAGCCGCGCTCTAACATGCGCGAGACGCCGAAGCGTTGCGCACCGGAACTATTGTTGACAATGGTGAGACCGCGCAGACCACGGTCGCAGACGCCATCGATCAGCTTTTCCGGAATGCCGGAAAGGCCGAACCCACCGACCAGCACCGTGTCGCCGTCGCGAATTCGGTTGAGGGCCGCATCGACGGTCTCAGCTTTCTTTTGTTTCATGCGCAGGCGGCCCTACTGCGCGAGGAAGCCCCCATCGACGGGAACCTCGATGCCTGTGATGTAGGAGGACTCGTCGCTGGCGAGGAATAGATTGGCGTTGGCGACTTCCTCGACCTTGCCCTCGCGTCCGGCGGGAACCGCACGGATCATCTTGGCGCGCACTTCGGGGTCGGCCGTCATTTTCGAGGTCCGCATCGCCGGCATGATCCCCGGATGGACGGAATTGACGCGGATATTCTCGCGCGCGAACTGAACCGCTGCAGCCTTGGTTGCCAGGCGCACCGCGCCCTTCGCCGCGTTGTAGCCCATATGCACGAACTTCTGTCCCACGAAGCCGGAGATCGAGGAGGTGTTGACGATGGAACCGCCGCCTGATTTCTGCATCGTGGGGATGACCGCGCGCATGCCGAGGAACACGCCCTTGGCATTGATGTTCATCTGTTCGTCCCAGGTATTTGTGTTGAGGATATCCGGGTGGCTGCCGCTGACGCCGGCGTTGTTGATCAGGATATCGACCTTGCCGTAGGCGGCAATCGTATCCGACACCAGCGCATCCCATTCGGCTTCGCTCGTTACGTCGAGCTTTTGGAAACGTGCTTCACCGCCGGCCGCGCCGATTTCCTCGACGAGCGTCGCGCCTTCCGATACGAGAAGATCGGCCAGGACGACCTTTGCGCCTTCCTGTGCGAATAGCCTTGCCGTGGCGGCCCCCATGCCCGATGCGGCGCCGGTAACGATTGCGACCTTATCCTTCAAGCGCATTTTCATTCCTCCCTGTTTTTCTGCCGTTGATCGAGAATGCTATTACGCGGTGTCGGGAGCGTAAAGGGAGGGTCGGGGTTACGCTGTTGCGTCGTTCGGCTTGTTGAATAGAAACCGAAAACGGCAGTCCGAAGACTGCCGTTCCCGCCGTCGCGTATTGTTAGCCTGTCTTAAACGGTTCGTTTGCGCCGCATGAACCCAATCCCCGCAAGGCCGATGCCGAAGAGCGCCATCGTCGCAGGCTCCGGCACCCGGTTGGTGAGGACTTCGAATGCCTTGTCTTCAGGCGCCAGCGAAGCCCAGGGGCCAATATGGGGATTGCCCAAAATGCCCGCGCCGGTAGTTACCGCGCAACCACCAAAGCAGCCGCCGAGAGGATTGGGAGCGGCTTTGGCAACGCCCCAGATATCGCCATTGAAAAGGGTGTTGAACTGACCCGCTGCCCAGGCGAAATCCACCCAGTAGGTTTCTCCGGCTTCTTCGAGCCAGGTATTGTTCAGGAATCCAGGTGCGGTGTTCGGGTCGACCGCGACCCAGTATTCGTAGATATCAACGCCGTTCGTCGTGGTGCCGAAGAAATCTTCCTCCGCTTCGAAAATGGCTGAGAAGTAGCTGCTCCCTGTCCTGTCCTTCGGCGTGGCGAAAGGATGCGGTGCACCGGCCGCGCCGACACATTGCGAATCTGTACTTCCAGCAGCACAGTTCTCATGGAAGCTGATTTCGAAGAACACATTCCGTTCGCCGGTGCGGCTCTGTCTTGCGTCCTCGAAATAGGAGCCCCACCAGTGAAAGCCCACGATCTCCCGGCCGTCGGATACGAAGTCATCCGCCACTACCGGGCCGCCGGAGCGGTGCATGGACAGATTGTCCTCGGCGTTCACCATATCCGGTAACTGGCTAAACTTCGGTACGACATCTGCAAGCGGCGTGGCGATTGCGGCGCCTGTAATCCCTATTAGTAAGGCGCTTAGAGCTGCACCCGTAATTAGTTTTTTCATGATTCCCTCCAAAACGGTGTAGCCCATTAATGTTTCGGAGCGGATATACAAACAATACGTAGTTACCCCTAGAAGAAGGGTGCCTTTCGTCGAATTGGTGTGTAAGGACTCTTCGGTCCTTGGTTGTCGCGGTCGTCCTAGCCGCCGTGACTGCCGGCCACTGCGCCCATGACAGTAACCAGACTGATCAGAAGCAAAATCCAGTGCATGCGCTGGATGAGGCGAAAGGTCGCTTCCGGTTTCGTGGCGGCCCGGGTCTCGAACCAGCGATGCAGGAACAAGGGCTCCGCGATGAACAGCATGAAGGAAAAGACCGCCCAGACGAACACCATCGCGGGCAACCACCAGGATTCCAATTGAGTGAATTGATCCCACAGGTCAAATTGGTGTGCTAAATAAAAGCCCGTGACGCCGACCAGCAATGTTGTCCCTCGCGCTTGCCGGGCGAACCGTCCTTCAATGGATTCGAAAAAAGAAACTCTCTCGCGCGGGTTTTTCATACGCCCAACGGCGGGCAGGAGGATCGTCGTTACAAATCCGACACCGCCGATCCACAACACAACACCCAAGACGTGCAAGGCTCGCGCAATGTTAGCGTCGTCGAACAATCAGGCGGCTCCGTTTCTCAACTCTAGCCAACGTTTCCATGTCTTTTTAAGCGAAGCGTTCTCAACGCAAAAGCCCCGTCTTCAACGGGGCTTTTTTTCGGGTACCTGTTCGGCACCGCCCGATCTTAACCGGGCCTAGTTTGTTTACGTGATTATGTCCAAGCTACTGTCGGGTGGCGTCATTTTCTGAGCCTCCTCTAGTCTGGTTTCATCGCGGTAAAACGGTGCTAGACCTCCAACGTTGCGAGACCCTGATTATAGACAGAAACATAAAATATTGGAAGGCTGGAATTTTATCCGCGTCTTCTGGAGAAAGAACGGCTTTCAAAAAAAGCGCAGGTGTAGAGGTTGGTGAATTTTACGATCGATATGGTATAGTGCGGCAAAAGTAAGAGGCGTAAACGCCCGTTGCTGCTTGAGAAATCCAATCGGGGCGGTTCGGATGACGATTGCACTTTATTCGCCAAATTGGCACCGCGCGGTGATCAAGCTGATGGGCGAGATCTCCGGCGAACACCATTTTGAGAATCTGGGACAACTTGCCGCACGGCCCAATGTCGTCATGCTCTTAAGTTACGAGAGGGACGATGAGCTTGCCGGATTCGCACAAGGCCGGTTACTGGCGCCAGGAACACTACGCGAGCATCTGGAGAACCGGATCGGCGATATTCCCGCCGAGATCGAGGAGGCCGATCAAGCCGGTGCACTTGGTGTTATTGAGACAGTGGCCGTCGCGGTGGACCACCGACGGCGTGGCATCGCGCGAAGTCTATTGGAAATCCTGCATGACAAACTCATCGGCATGGGGGCGGATAAGCTTGTCATTACGTTCAAGCGCGGTCCCAGCGCGTCGAGCGTCGATGGCCTCATGAACCGGCTTGGCTTCGCGCCATGGACGCGGGTTCCTTCCTATTGGAAGGAACGTTGCGAGAACCGTGAATTTGTCTGTGTTGACTGGAACGGCACCTGCAATTGCGAGGCTGCGCTCTATAGCAAGAAGGTCCTGTAGCGCGCTCGGATGGACAATTGACGTTATCGCTATACGCCGGAGTTGATCGGGACAAAGGCGATGTCGTTTTCGATCTCGGTAACGCCTTCAATCTGTCTAATTTTGTTCAGCGAGGCATCGATTTCGCGATGGCCGCCGACGACGCCGCCAAGTCTGATTTTGCCGCCTTCGACGGTTATGTTGATGCCCGGGCCGAACGGCGTATCCGTAGCGCTGCCGTCTAAGATCTTGCGGACTTCCGTCTCGATGACCTTGTCCGCCAATGCACGACGCGACTCTGCCGTCTCCTGATAGGTTGGGCTTTTGGCAAGCTGCGTGATCAGCGCGATACAGGTGTCGACGGCCACGAAGCCGGAGTTGAGGACAATGTCGTAATTCTCGGGGTTGCGCCAATCGTCACCGAATTGCCTCTGTATCGTTTGAGTATGTGCATTGTCGTTTTGCTCGATTTCATCCCGCATCGACCGGCTATCGGTCACGCCTAGCCGTTCTTTCATGACCGAAACGCGCTGCGACATCGGTGCACACACGCGAACGCATAAGACATGCGATACGTCGCGAAGCAATTGTGCGGCACCCCAACCTCGGATCAAAACGTTGCCGCCATGTGCAAGTTGCAGGATTTCGTCGGCGGTGTAGCGGGACATCCGATCCGAGTCGATCTTCCAGCGCTCCCACATCGAAGGCCGTCCTTCGAGAAAACGGTGCACTGTACTTTCGCCCAGTTGTAGGCGCGCCGCGACATGGTGCTCGACAAGTTCCTGATGGATAACGGTAAGGTCAAGCGCTTGCGCCAGGCCCGCCGCAACATCTTTGCCGAGCGTACCCATTTCACGGGTCATTGCGATAATAGTCATGGTGAGGTTCTCCTCTCTGCTAGAGAAGGGCGCCGGCAACGCTAGGCACCGAACGCTGCGATCGCGTCTCCGGCGGGCAGCCGAAAATCCAAAATTCAGGCGTCGAAAACCAAGGGTCTCGATACCAATTTAGGCGTTTTGGATGTTCGTGCCGCGAGTTCTTTTCTCAGGACGGCAATGGCTTCCTCGAAGCCTGCTGAATCGATCGGCGGCGGTTGGCCAAATCGATGTTCGTATTTCGCCCAAAGTCTGTCTAGTGTCGCTTCCTGTAACAAAGTCATCGTAATCACTCCCTTTGGTTCCCCGATAAGAAATGACGTTGATTCACCTGACGGTCGGAATGTAACGACTGCTATTCGAACTCCTTACGCTTGTGCTTTTCAGCACGCTAAACTTTGTCCATATCGACAATCCGACCATACCACAACTTGCATCGAAAACAAAGTATCTCGAACTTTGGATCGGCGCGGGGCAAGGCTTTATGGCCGCCCACGCGCCGACTTTTTCCGCCCCGTGGAGCTAACGTGTCTCATGTCCTAGACTCTTGCCATGACCGCTCTCGCGGGAGCGTTGCATTGACAGTTTTAGTGGAGAGAGCAATGTCCGAAGCGGATAGCCAAAGTTATGATTACATCGTCGTCGGTGCGGGGTCGGCCGGCTCTGTCGTCGCGAACCGCCTGTCTGCGAACCCGGCGCATCGTGTGCTTCTGCTGGAAGCCGGTCCGGCTAGCAATTTCTGGTCCCGCTTTCCGATCGGTTACGCCAAACTCGTCAACAACCCTGCGGCCAATTGGCTCTATGCCGCGGAGCCGGAACCCAATACCAACGGCCGTAAGCTCAACGTACCGCGCGGAAAGATGCTCGGCGGGTCGAGCTCTATCAACGGTCTCGTCTTTGTGCGCGGGCAGGCGCAGGATTTCGACAGCTGGGCGCAGATGGGCAACAAGGGCTGGAGCTATGAAGGCGTTCTGCCGTTCTATAAACGGCTGGAGACCTACGAGGGTGGGGGCGATGACGCCTTTCGCGGGCGCGACGGGCCGCTTCGAGTCACTTATCCCGATGAAAAGGGACCGCTCTTCGATGCGTTGATCGAGGCGGCAGGTCAGGTCGGCATACCGCACAACTCGGATTATAACGGTGCGGCCCAGGAAGGTATTTCGATGAGTCAGGCCACAATTGCCGGTGGCCGTCGGATGAGCACCGCGCATTGTTTTCTCGACCCGGTGAAGCATCGCAAGAACCTGCATATTCAGACCGATGCGTTGACCGAGGGGCTAATCCTGGACGGCAAGCGCTGCGTCGGCGTTCGTTTTTCAGTTGGTGGTCAATCGCGTGAGGCGCGTGTGACCGGCGAGATCGTTATCAGCGCGGGCACAATCAACTCACCTCAGCTTCTAGAACTTTCCGGCATCGGTCAGCCTGAAAGGCTCAAGGGTCTTGGTATAGACGTGAAACACGAGCTGCCTGGCGTTGGCGAAAATTTGCGCGACCACTATGCGCCCCGTACGCGCTGGGCGATCAGCAAGCCGGGCGTAACCTACAATGAACGGGCGAGGGGCCTTCGGCTTATCGGCACCACGCTGCGCTATCTGCTTACGGGGAAAGGGTTCATGGGCATTCCCGCAGCGCCGATGCGCGCCTTCATCAAGACGCGGGAAGGGCTGGAGGCACCGGATGGGTTGCTTGGCTGGGTACCATTGTTATACGAGCCCGGTTACAAGGCCTCGGCGCAATCGGGCGTGACCTGTTACGCGCACGCTATGCGGCCTGAAAGCAAGGGGCATATCCACATAACTTCACCGGACCCGAAGCAGGCGCCCGCTATCAATTTCAACTTCCTTTCGGCGGCGCCTGATGCCGAGGTCACGATCCGTGCTATCCGCATTGCACGCGCCGTAATGACGGCGCCGGCAATGCAGGCCGTGGGCACGACCGAAATCGCGCCCGGTTCGGGTCTCACGACAGATGACGAGATATTGTCTTGGATTAAAGATGTCGGAGAGACGACGTATCACCCCGTCGGCACATGTAAAATGGGGTCGGAACCGATGGCGGTCGTCGACGATCAGCTCAAGGTTCGTGGTATCGAAGGGTTACGCGTCGCCGACGCCTCGATTATGCCGACCCAAATTTCTGGCAACACGAACGCACCTTCTATCATGATTGGGGAGAAGGTCGCTGATATGGTGTTGGGCGGCATATTTAGAGGCAATTAAAGCGTAATACCTTTCACGTAATAGTAGAATTAAGGTTTAGGCGTTGCTCGATTACGCCTAGCTAACGCCGCTCGTCGCAGCTAATTCGTATATTTCGATTCGTCTGGCGTCTTACGTTGATAGCGGTATGCAGAATTTCGATGGCATTATCGCATCTGTCCGCCGCAACAACGTTTCGGTGTTATAATAACCGTTAAAAAAAATAATTTATTACAATAGGTTATTAATTTTCTGCTCGGTAAAAATCGCTGTTGAGCAGGCCGGTGTTGCATTTGTTTAGAGTCCAGATTTTTTCAGCCTGCGATCATATTTATTTCAAAGCCTTAGCAGAATATGGTTAATTTTTTGTAAAAAAGACTCGCTTATGTTGTGCAGACAAATTAGTTTCAATAAAAGAATGTGCAATTAAAAATAGTTTTAAATTTATTATAAAAGGAAAAAGAGAAAAATGCCATTAAAAGAGGTTTCATCTCGACGCGGGGCGTTAAGGGAATAATGGATTTAACCAGCGTCATATCCGGTATCGGGAGCCAACGTCTTTTTGGGAGCCCAGACGTCTGCATTGCCGTGCTGGACGGCCCGGTCGACCTCTCGCATGACTGCTTCGCCGGCGCTGATGTAACCCTTATCGAGTCGATTACGCGAAACGAACGATTTCTGGGTGCCTCCGGTTCACACGGGACTCATGTGGCGAGTGTGCTCTTCGGCCAGCAGGGATCCGGCGTCGACGGACTTGCACCGCAATGCCGCGGTTTAGTGATTCCAATTTTTGAAGACGATCCCAATGGGAATATTGGGAATTGCTCGCAACTGGATCTCGCCCGTGCGATCACGCGGGCCATCGAGCATAACGCCGACGTCATCAATATCAGTGCCGGACAGTTGGAGCCCTCGGGTGAGGCGCACCCCATTCTTCTGCAAGCGTTGGAGCTTTGTCGCTCCAGCAGCACGTTGGTGGTTGCCGCGGCGGGCAACGATGGTTGCCCCTGTTTGCACATTCCAGCAGCGGTCCCTTCGGTCATCGCTGTCGGCGCTATGGACATACTTGGTAATCCGCTCGATTTCAGTAATTGGGGCGGCCCTTATTTCGAAACTGGCATTTTGGCCAATGGTGATGCCGTCCTCGGCGCGAAACCTGGCGGCGGTACCGTTGAACGCAGCGGTACGAGCTACGCAACACCGATCGTGTCAGGTGCGGTCGCGGTACTCCTCAGCGAACAATTTGCCTTAGGCGGATCGTGCGACCCAGAGCGCGCACGGCAACTCATTTTCGAAAGCGCAATCTCCACCGAAGTCCAGCCGGCGTCGAATGCCGACAAATTGTTGGCTGGCAGACTGAATCTAAAGGGCGCCTTGCGCCTTCTGCACGACGGAAAAATAAAAACTTCTGATACCAGGGAAAGCGAGAAGGACATGACACAAATCGATCAACAAGAGACGATCAACGAACCAGTTTCCGCCATTGAACTCAGCGAAATTGGCGACGCGCCGGTAGCAGACGCGCCACCACAGGTTCCGCCGAGTTCGGTGCTTTTAGATACCCAGCCAAAGGAAGCCCGCCCGATAGCGGAGGTCCCGGTAGCGAGCCAGCCACCGGCCACGACTCTGAATCCGTCTTCGTTGCCGGCTCCGTTTTCGCCCACGCCGGCGCTTACGCCTTCGACAATGCTTTCGCCCTCCGAATGCGCGGAGTGCGCGGCCGAGGGGGCGGCTGAAAATTCACCACCACCGTCTCTTGGCTACGTTTTAGGGATGTTGGATTACGATCTGGTAAGCGAGGCAAGACGAGACTCGTTGATACAGATGGGGATGCAAAATCCGAATGACCGCGCGGAGATGGTTGCTTATCTCGATGAAAATCCATCCCACGCGTCCTCCATCACCTGGGTCATAACACTTGAAGATACGCCCCTATATGTCATTCAACCGACGGGGCCGTTCGCTGCAAATACCTATGAAATACTGCGGCAGTTTCTGAAGGCGCAATTGACCGAAGGCGTGGAAAGAATCTCCGTACCGGGATGGGTCTCGGGGAAGGCAAATCTCTTCAACGGTTCGATCGTGCCGGTGCTTTGGCCTGAAGCCCGAGGGATGTATAGCTGGTCGACGGATGCGATCGTGGAGGCCGCCATCGGCTCGCCGCCACCCGCGGATACGGCCGCGGTTCCGTTGCAACAGCATCAGGAAAAACGGGCCGAGATCGAGAACTTCCTGGAGCGCGTGTATTACGAGGTCTCCAACCTGGGCGTTCTTCCACAAGACAGAGCGCTTAATTTCGCCGCTACGAACGCCTATCAGGTCGAACGCGTCTATCACGCCGCGATTATGGCCGACATGAAACTGGACGGTATCGACGTCAGCCGCAGTTCCTATGGTCGTCCGGAATCGGACTGCTGGGACGTTAAGCTGCGGTTCTTCAACCCAGGCAAACGTATGGAACAGGCCCGGGAGGTATTTCGCTTCACCGTCGACGTGAGCGATCTAATTCCGGTGACCGTCGGCAAGGTTCGCCGCTGGCACATGTACTGATGTAACGACCCCACCGCAGTCACGTCCGACTGCACCTTTCAATCCACCTTAACAAACTTAAGAGGAATGATATGAAACTGCCTATTAACGAAGCGCCCATCGACCGCGGTTTTGGCCCCATTGCGAGTGCTCAGCAGCATCTCAAACAGGGTGTGCAATCATCCGACTGGGAGTGCGTTATCGATTGCGCTGCAGCACTCGCAAAATGCGCGCTTTCATCAAACCCGACGCAATGCCTGATCAATGCGGGCATGAGCAAATGTATCAAGTGCCTTTGATCCGGAAATTTACAACCGATCTGATTTATTAACGACTCAAATGAGGGGATTACGAAATGAGACTTCCAGGACAAATACCATCCGTACAACGTAAAATTTATTCCAGTATAGCGAATGCCGTTGGCATAACGGCATCTGCCGCAGGAACGTGCGATTGCAAATGGGAATTCTTTAGCTGTAGCCCGAGCGTTGATAATTGCGCACCGGGGTTCGTTCCAAGCTGCTTCAATTCCGTTGTCGAATGTGGCTGCACCTGCGTGCCGAGGTAAACGCGGGCATTCCGAATAAATCCTACTGATCTGCGACGCTGGTGTCCGTTTTACCTTTCGCGTACTGACTCGCCACACCTGTCGATCGACCCCGGGTCTTTTAATACAACTGATTAAATTTTGCTCGGGGTGGATCCCAGAAAGTACAAAGCCGATTGTGATCCAAATCGGCTGATGAAAATCGGGCACCAGCGGTGCGAAGACGGGAAGGGATAGGAGAGGGTAAAAATGTATTTGCCGAAGATTTCTAAACCGGTCATGCGCGTTGCCGTTCGAACGGGAGGGCGAATTGAGGGCACGATATCCGCACAGGAAACCTGCGCCGATGTTCCCAATGGTCTGCTGGGGAAATGCTTGTTCCGCGACGGTCCTCCGGCGCCTAGCATGAACTGCACTGCATGCTGCGCCTTACGGGCGGCCGTCGGCTGGGTTGGCGGACGGTATGCCGTCAACTGCTAAATGTACCGCTTCTGGGGACGGCTGCGCGCCCAGTAAATATTTTCGATAGCTTTATTTGGTGTCCGCTGCGGGTTCGATCGCACGGCGGTATAGATGCCAGGAGGCGTGACCGAGGACTGGGAGCGTCACGAGCAATCCGAACAGGCCCGAGAGCAGCGATACACCGATAAGGCCGGCTATCGTCAGACACCAAATAATCATGGCGACCTTGTTCGCCAAAACCAGCTTCACGCTGGTGACCATCGCGGTGACGAAATCGATGTCGCGGTCGAAGAGCATCGGGAAGGACGTGGCGGAGAAAGAGAAAACGGCAAAGGCGATGGCGGCGCCGACGCCGTTGCCGATCACGAGAAACAATAAACCCATCGGCGTCGTGAAAATTTCGCGCAGCAATTCGTGCGCGCTGAGCGAATTCAGCCCGAGGAACCCAAAAAACAGCAACGCTGCGATATCCATCCAGATGAACAGGGAAAACCCGGTGACCAGGGCCATCCAGCGGAGGTCGCGCCCGGCCGCATTCCATGTCGAGCCGATAATGCCTCCCCAAGTGGGACGTTCGCCCCGTTCGAGTATCCGGCTGATCGCGTAAAAGGCTGTCGCAATGAAAGGCGCGATAAAGGCGAAACCGGCCGCGAGGGGATAGACAAGATAGGGTAGATCGAAGTGCGCTAGCAGCAGGATGAGAAGCCAGCCACCGGCCGTATAAATGGCGCCGACGCAGAGCCCATGTACGGGAGCTGCCCGGAAGTCGCGCAAACCCGCCGCCAAGACTTCCAGAATGTCGACCGTTGTCACCGGCAGCACCGCCGGCATTGCCGCCGCGGCCTTTGTCGAATTGCAACCCGTATTCGCGCTTTCGGTCATGTGCTCCTCGCTGTCTCTGTTGAGGGCCAGGAACGTTATCTTAGGAATCGCGCAGCCAGGGGCGCCATGTGTCTGATGGTCGCATCCGATAGTGGTCCTGCAGAAGTGGACAACGGGACCGATTTGCCACAGTTTGGCTTCGTTTGCACAATGGCAGCATGTCACATGCAGGCTGCGACTTGAGGAAAGGTTCACGCCATATCGACGAACGATTGCCCTTGTGGCTCCGGCAAATCACTTGAGGATTGCTGTGGCCGCTATTTCGAGAAACTGAACGCGCCGACGGCGGTAGCCCTCATGCAGTCACGTTACGCGGCACATTCGCTGGGTAAGGGGCAGTATCTGTCGGACACGCTCTCGGTCAAACAGCGCGCCGATTTCGACATTGCCGAATTCGAGGAGGCTGCCGGTCAGGTCAAATGGGTCGGCCTCGAAATTCGTGAGACGACCGGTGGTGGCGAGGCGGATGAGACCGGCACCGTCGAATTCGTCGCCCGCTGCCGCGATAAGGACGGCCCCGGTATTCATCACGAACGCTCCGACTTCATCCGCGAGGACGGCCGCTGGGTATTCGATGGCGCCACGTTCAATCCGAAGGCGCCGACGCGCCGTGTCGAAAAGGTCGGTCGCAACGAGCCGTGTCCTTGCGGTTCCGGCAAGAAATTCAAGAAGTGTTGCGGCGCATAATTTTTTCTCTTGGGCTGAGCGCTTGACAGAATGTGATGCGCAATCCGATCCTAATCCAGAGTAGCTATGACCAACGCTGGATGAGGAGACTTTGTCGTGTTGGAAGTAAACCGCCTGGGTGAGCAGATCGGCGCGGAAATCCTTGGCGCGGATATCCGGAATCTGGATGATGAGGCCTTCGGTGTCATCTACCAGACATGGCTCGACAACAATGTGATCTGCGTCCGGGACCAGACTTTGGAACTCGACGACTTCTTTCGCTACAGCCGCCGGTTTGGCCGCCTGTACGAACACCCGTCGAAAAGTACGCGTCATCCGGATTACCCGGAACTGACAATGTTAGGCACCGACAAGTTCGACGCGGACGGCAAATTGAATAAGGCGATCTATGGCCGGGGTTCGGAGAATTGGCACACAGACGGCGCCTATGACGAGATATCCTTCAAGGGCACCCAGCTTTACGCGTTGGCGATCCCGAGCCAGGGCGGCGACACATTATTCGCCAGCATGTATGCGGCCTATGACGCGCTGCCGAAGGCGCTGAAGGTTCAGGTCGGCGACCGGCGCGGGGCATTCACTTATGGCGGGCGCAAGAAATCGACGGCGCTACTGAATCCGGAAGACCGCGATTGGAAACCGGTGATGCATCCGATCTTGCGAACCCATCCGGAAACCGGCCGCAAGGGGCTGTATTTTGATCCGGGGAAGATCGTTGCCGTCGAAGGCTTGCCCGAGGACGAGAGCGAAGCCCTGATCGAGGAACTTTCGACCCATATGATTCAGCCCGGCGGCCAATACCGGCACAAATGGCGCAAGGGCGATGTCGTGATCTGGGACAACCGCTGCACCTATCATAAGGCGGCGGCGGATTACCCGCCTGAAGAAGACCGTATCCACTGGCGGGTATCGATCAAGCCGCTATAGAGCGGACTGGGATTACTCGAACGGTAAGAGACGGTTCGTCGCCGGCAACGGTGCCGTTTTATTGGCGGGACCAGCATAATTGTCGATGAAATATCGAAAAACGCTTGAATTGTCGTTTATTAAGGCGCATTTATAATCTAGCACTCCAAGTGGGAGAGTGCTAAATGCTGGAAAAATCATAAATTCAAAGACTATGGAGAGCAAGCAATGAAATTCAGGCCGCTGCACGATCGTGTATTGGTGCGTCGGATTGACGGGGAAGAAAAGTCTGCCGGTGGCATTATCATTCCCGACTCCGCACAGGAAAAGCCCAGTGAGGGCGAAGTCATCGCAGTGGGCTCAGGCGCACGGAATGAAAACGGCGATGTGACCCCGATGGACGTTCAGAAGGGCGACCGCATTCTGTTCGGCAAATGGTCCGGAACCGAAATCAAGATCGACGGTGAAGAGCTGCTGATCATGAAAGAATCCGACGTCATGGGCGTTATCGAGCTAGCCAAGGCGAAAAAGAAAGCCGCCTGAAGCTGCTTGGCATCAGAGAGATAAAAAGGAACGAATAAATGGCGAAAGAAGTAAAATTTTCAACTGACGCCCGCGACAGGATGTTGCAAGGCGTCGATATTCTGAACGACGCCGTCAAGGTGACGCTCGGCCCGAAGGGTCGCAATGTCGTTATCGACAAGGCATTCGGTGCACCGCGGATCACCAAGGATGGTGTGACCGTTGCCAAGGAAATCGAGCTCGGCGACAAGTTCGAGAACATGGGCGCCCAGATGGTGCGTGAAGTGGCCTCGAAAACCAATGATCTGGCCGGCGACGGCACCACGACGGCGACGATTCTCGCCGCTTCCATCGTGCGCGAAGGTACGCGGGCGGTTGCCGCTGGCATGAACCCGATGGATCTGCGCCGTGGTATCGACGCGGCCGTCGCGGCGGTTGTCGCGGATCTGGCCAAGCGCTCCAAGAAAATCACGACGAATGACGAGATTGCGCAAGTCGGCTCGATTTCGGCCAATGGCGACACCGAAGTGGGTGACATGCTCGCCAAGGCGATGGCTACGGTCGGCAATGCCGGCGTGATCACGGTCGAGGAAGCCAAGTCACTCGACACGGAATTGCAGGTCGTTGAAGGCATGCAGTTCGATCGCGGCTACCTGTCACCGTACTTCGTGACCAATGCCGAGAAAATGAAGGCAGAGCTGGCGGATCCGTACATTCTGATCCACGAAGCCAAACTGTCCGGCCTTCAGGCGATGCTGCCCTTGTTGGAAGCGGTCGTTCAGTCGAGCCGGCCTTTGCTGATCCTCGCCGAGGACGTTGAGGGTGAGGCACTGGCGACGCTCGTCGTGAACCGTCTGCGTGGCGGCCTCAAGGTTGCCGCTGTCAAGGCCCCGGGCTTCGGCGATCGTCGCAAGGCGATGCTGGCCGATATCGCGGTTCTCACCGGCGGTCAGGTCATCTCCGAGGATCTCGGCATCAAGCTCGAGAACGTAACCCTGGACATGCTGGGAACGGCCAAGCGGGTTGAGATCGACAAGGACAACACTACGATCGTCGACGGCGCCGGCAAGAAAAAAGACATCAAAGCCCGTTGCGACCAAATCAAGGCGCAGGTCGAAGAGACCACGTCCGATTACGACAAGGAAAAACTGCAAGAGCGTCTCGCCAAGCTTTCCGGCGGCGTTGCGGTCATCCATGTTGGTGGCGCGACCGAAGTTGAGGTCAAGGAGCGTAAAGACCGTGTCGAGGACGCCATGAACGCGACCCGCGCTGCGGTTGAAGAAGGCGTTGTCGCAGGCGGCGGCGTGGCTCTTCTGCGCTCGATCAAGGCGCTTGATAAGGTGGCACCGTCCAACGACGACCAAAAGGTCGGCGTCAATATCGTCCGGAAGGCTCTGCAGGCACCGTGCCGTCAGATCGCCGAAAATGCCGGCGAAGATGGTGCCGTCATTGCCGGTAAGCTCCTTGAAAACAAAGACAACAACTGGGGCTTCGACGCGCAGAACGAAAAGTACTGCGATATGGTCAAGAGTGGCATCATCGACCCGGCCAAGGTCGTTCGGGTCGCCATTCAGGATGCGGCCTCGGTTGCCGGTCTTCTGATTACGACCGAAGCGATGGTTGCCGATAAGCCGGAACCTGCCGGTGCTGCTGGTGGCGGAATGCCGGGCGGCATGCCGGACATGGGCGGCATGGGCGGCATGGGAATGTAAAGCGGCCCAGTTTCGCTGTTACGAAAGGCCGCATCTTCGGATGCGGCCTTTTTCGTTGTGATCCATTGGCGCTGCGCCGCTATCCCGTCAATTCGAGAATATCGAGCCCGTTTACCCGATCGATCAGATAGATGACACCATTCTCATCGACGTCGACGTCGTTACTTTGCGGCGCGGGAAAGCCCGGGGCGGGCGGGGGGATATAATAGCCGCGCTCGCGCGGCGCGGTTGGCTCGGAAATGTCGATAACGCGCAGCCCGGCGCTGAACCAGCTGCAATAGACCAGATTGCCCCGCATATGCTCCTGGAACTGATGTGCCCCGGGGCCATAGACTTCCGGCTTCTGCTGATTGTAATTCCCGTCGGCTCCAAGATGCGCGCGCGCCCAGGGGGCGTCGAAGTCCGTGACATGGAACGTGGAGAGCGGCCGGATATCGGCGTAGTCGGTGATGTCGAAGACCCACAGGAAAGCATGCGGTTGGCCATTCGCGTGCGGGTGTTCCTCGTCGACACAGATGGCGATACGCCGCCCGGCGATTTGGTGCGGTACCGGCAGAATAGTGTGCGTCGGCTCGGGGAAGGGCGGATGATAGTTATGTTCGGCGATGGTACGCGGTGCCTCGATCGTCGAGATATCGAGTACCTTGAAGCCGGCATGCCAGCAGGCCACCCAGAGCTCATCCCCGGCGCGCAAGCCGTGGTGCACGCGGTTCTGCACACCATTCCAATCGGGCGTTTCACCGCCCGCGACGTGCTGTCCCGGCATATGCCAGCGCGAAACTTCGCGCACGTTCAGCGGATCGGCGATGTCATAGATGACGATGATGTTGCCGACATAGCCCTCCATCTCCGTGGAGATATAAGCGTAGTTCTCATCGCAATGGAAACGGTGCACGCCAATGCCGCCCGTGCGCTGGAATGCCAGAAGCTTCGGGTTCGACGGATCGGCGATATCGTAGATTTTGAACCCGCCGTCTTCGTATCCGTGTTCCGCAACCGCGTGCAGTTCGGGCATCCTTTCGAGTGGCGCGTTCAGTAATTCGGCCAGTTCGGCATCGCCTGGTTCGCGGCCGTCGCGCGCTGTTGCCTCGGCCTTCAGATTCGGAATCCTAAAGCCCTTGCGCAGGAAATGGCGGTCGAACATTTCACTGTTGACGAGCATTAGATCCCGGCTGCCGGCAAAGCGCGCTTTATGGCTATGCGACGCCGTGCCCTCAAGGTTGATTCGGGCTAGCACGCGCGGCGTGCGTGGGTCCGAAACGTCGATAAGGGTGGTGCCATGCGGTGGCGCGATATGCCCCACGAGCGCGAGCCCATCGCGCACCTCGACCTGTCCACCGCCGGGTATATCCAGATGCGCTATAAGGCGTATGTTTTCCGCGATTGCCGCGTTTTCGGTATGGTTCATGGCTTGTAGAGTGCTTTTCCAATTCGAGTGATGTCAATTGGGGAATTCTTAGAAGGAGGCCAATCATGAGCGTATCGCCAACCCGCGCCCGGATCATCGGGACACGCCATATGGTCGCCGCCGGACATTATCTGGCCGCGCAGGCCGCTTTTCAGATATTGGAGGCCGGCGGCAACGCCGTCGATGCGGGCGTCTGCGGCGGTATCGCGCTGGGCGTTCTGCAATCGGAATATGTCGGGTTCGCCGGCGTCGCCCCGATCATGATCCGCCCTGCGGCGACCGGTGAGACCATCACCATCAGCGGGTTGGGCCATTGGCCGAAAGCGGCATCGCTGGAAACGTTTCATCGCGACTATGGCGGCCAAATTCCACCCGGAATATTAAGGACCCTTGTTCCGGCGGCGCCGGACGCTTGGATCACGGCACTGGAACGGTGGGGCACGATGCATTTCGGCGATGTTGCGGCGGCGGCCGTCCGTTTCGCGCGCGACGGTTTTCCGATGCCGGTGCTGACGAGCCAGATTATTGCCGCGGCAGAGGAAAATTATCGCCGATGGCCGGAAAACGAAAAGATCTACCTGCCGGACGGTAAGCCGCCACGGCCGGGCGAACTCTTCGTGCAAAGCGATCTCGGCCGGACGATCCAGTTTATGATCGATGAAGAAGCCGGCGCGAAAGGGGACCGTCTGGCGGGGCTGCAAGCGGCGCGCGAGGCGTTCTATCGTGGCGATATCGCGCAGACGCTGGTTCGCTATCATGCGGAGAATGGTGGCTGGCTCGCGGCGGAGGATTTGGCGGCGTTCCGTGTGGGTATCGAGTCTCCGCTGACGGTGCGCTACGGCGATTTTGAGGTCTTTACCTGCGGGCCCTGGTGCCAGGGACCCTTGTTGGCACAGACCTTGAGGCTGCTCGATAGTATCGATCTTGCCGCTTTGGGTCATAACAAGCCTGCCTATATCCACACGATCGTCGAGGCGTTCAAGCTCGCCTATGCCGACCGGCATGCCTATGTCGGCGACCCGCGGTTCGTCGATGTGCCGATCGCGGGCATGCTGGACGATGCCTATATCGAGCAGCGGCGAAGCCTGATCGACCGGCATGCTGCGTATCCCGGTATGCCGGAACCGGGCCATCCCGATGGTGCAGCCTGGAACGGATCGCTTAATCTGCAAGAAACCGCACGAGCGGATGAAATCAGCCAGCTCGATACATCCTACGTCAGCGTCATCGACGCCCACGGCAATGTGTTTTCCGCGACACCAAGCGATGGCTCGGCTGCCGGTCCGGTGATCCCAGGGCTGGGTTTCGTGGCGTCGACGCGCGGCGCGCAATCATCGACCGATCCGGCCATTCCGAGCGTCCTGGCGCCCGGGAAACGCCCCCGGCTGACGCCGAACCCCGCCATCGCCGTGCGGAAAGGCCACTGGGCCATGCCGTTCGGCTCGCCCGGCAACGATGTTCAGCCGCAGGCCATGGTGCAGGTTCTGCTCAATCTGTTCACTTTTGGCATGACGCCTCAGGAGGCAGTCGAGCAGCCCCGCTTCGCGACGTTCAGCTATCCGCGCTCCTCCGCTCCGCACCCCTACAGTCCGGGACTGATGAATTTGGAGGGCCGCTTTGCCGAACGCACGGCGGCGGACCTTCGAACCCTGGGCCATGACGTCGAGATGTGGCCCGATTGGGAATACAAGGCGGGCGCCGTCTGCGCGATATTCCATGACTTGAAGGCGCAAACCATGGAAGGCGGCAGCGATCCCCGACGGCCGACGGCTGTCGTTGGTTGGTAGGACAAGCTCGCTGAATTCGTTGCGGTCCTTTCGGCTGTCGCCGATTAAGAACCTCTTTTCGAATGAAGAAAAAAATTAATAAAAATAATCAGTTATATAAAATATTTCGTTTATTGGTTGAATAAAAACGGGCTCCAAAACACCCAGGAAAATCGAATGTTTAGTCGCGATGATCGCTCGTTTGGATGACGTTGAATCCTCGGCAATTGCATAAAATTTTATCTGTATTTACGTCAATTGTCGCTGTCGAAGGATGGCAACACCGGCGTGACAGGGTTGCTCTTGGCTATAAATCGACCGCGAACGTTCGATTATGTCAGAGCCAAAATAAGGGGATTGACGCCAATGTGGTCGAAACTTCGAAAACAACTTGAAACGCCGACGCTACAGGACGGATTTGATCATTGGGCATCATTGGAACGGGACAACCCGCTACCAAAACGAAGCTCTTTTGACCCCTCTGAGCTTCCGCCGCATCTTCTGCCGCATATCGTGATGTTGGAAGTATCAACCGAACCGCTCGACTTTCGTTATCGGGTCATCGGAGATCAGGTCTTGAGATATCTATCGAACAACCATACCGGCGAGTGGGTTTCGAACATCGCACACCAAGCCGCGCCCAGACCTCTGTTCAAAACACTAGCCGACATCGTCTCAAGAAGAGAGCCTGCGCTGTCCAAAATGTTGTTCTTTGATCCCGGTCAGGACTATTTGGCGAATACGGAGATTATTTTTCCGCTGTGTCTACCGGATGGGCAAATCTCTCGTTTGCTCGTCTTTATCGACTTGGTCACTGAAAGCGAACTGGTTTAGACGCCAGCATCCGTTCGCGGCCGTTTGAGGCAGGTTCGCTGTCTCGCGTTACTGCAAAATTATCTCGACGCGCCTATTCTTCAACTCCCGAGCGCCATCGGCAGTTTTGACCATTGGTTCGCGTTCACCTTTCCAATCAATCAAAATGCCATCGGCGGGAATTCCAAGCCGCATCAATTCTCCTTTGACCGCTTCGGCGCGTCGTTTGGAGAGGAGCATATTGAAGCTATCCGGTCCCGAGCGGTCGGTATGACCCGTTGCTTTTATTATTTTGCGTGGAAGTTGCTCTTGCGCCTTGGCGGCATCGCCAACGATGTCGCGGGCTTCTCGCGATAGTTTTGCGCGCTCCCAACCGAAGAACAGAAGATACCGGCGTGCCGTATCTGGCGATTTCGTGGCGGGAGCCTGCACCTTGGCGGCCTGCTTCGCTTGGACCGGTTCCGGTTCGGCCCGCCTCGGCACCGCAGACTTAGCAGCGGGGAGGGGCGCCGCAGCGGCCGATTTGGCTGGGGTAGTCTGCGTTGTCGATGATGTTTTCCCGCTACCAAAGGACCAACGCAGGCCGATCATGATGCGATGTTCGCTATACTCAGCGTCTACCTTCGTCCGGGCGCTTGATGTGTATCTGTGTTCGAGCGCCGCAAGAAACCGGTAGTCTGTGAACAGGCCTAATTGTTCGTTGATGCGGTACCCGACACCGGCGATGCCTTGGGCTGCGGCGCTCCAGCTGTCGTCATCGATACGACCGCCGCCAACGAGCGACGCGTCGTCAAGCTTGAGCCGGATGAGACCGACGCCGGCACCGACATAGGGCTGCCAATCGGAGCCGCTGTTGAAATCGTAATAGCCGTTGAACATCAGGGCGCTGCCGCTTATCGAACCGCTGCCGTTCGCGAGTCCTTTAACCTCTTCAATATCGGATGAGCGGTAGGAGGCTTCGACGTCGGTGCGCCAATTGTCATCGAGTGTGGACCCGAATGCCAGCGATCCCACCAAGCCTGGGTCAAAACTCGTTTCGGAAGTAATACCCCGGTTTTCCAAATCGGAGTCCAGCGGTAGCACACCGCCGATACCGCCTGACAGATAAAGACCGTTTGATTGCGCGTGGACACCGGCCGTCCAGACTAAAACGGCGATTGCGCTCAAAAGGATTTTTAATGTCGAATGGCGAATTTGAAGAACTTTCCTAAAGAAGCCGCAAGCCGCTGCGAAAATCATTCTAGAGGACGTATATCCCATACACGAATTCATACAAAAAAGTTGTTGAACCCGGAGCTGTTTAGAGGATTTTCAGCAACCAAATAGGGATGAAAAAGCGCTTTTAATCAGTCAATTGTTCGTTTTTTTCGTCGCGGTTCCCGCATTCGG